>NZ_JBYOJS010000019.1:0-100318 GCF_057798895.1 Cupriavidus sp. 22TCCZM04-2 | reverse complement strand
GCAGGTCGCGGCGGGCCGGCCGGCATTCGAGCCGCGGGGGGCCCGCGAAGGTCAGCGCGGCGGCGTCGCCGCGCGAGCCGCGCGGCGACGCCACTACCTCCAGCCGCGCGTTAACCGAAGTGGCGTGCTGGTAGAAGGCCAGGATGGCCGGCTTGCCAGCGATCGGCTGCGCGCCGACCGGGTCCTCCACCGTGGCATCGTCGGCGTAGAGCGCGGCGACGCCGTCGGCGTCGCCGGCATTGAAGCGCTCGACATAGGCGAGCAGCGTGGCTTTCATCGCGGCGCTATCGGGCATGGGATTCTCCTTGTCGTTCAGCGTGCGGTGTAGCCACCGTCGATCACCAGCTCGGCGCCGGTCACGTAGCGTCCGGCGTCGGACACCAGATAGAGGATGCCTGCCGCGATGTCGCGCGGCTGGCCCACCTTGCCGATCGGTGTCAGGCCGCCGAGGTAATCGAACAGTGCTTCGCCCTGCCCCGATGCCTGTGCCACGTGTTCGAGCATCGGCGTGCGGATATAGCCGGGATGGATCGAGTTCGAGCGGATGCCCCTGGCCGCGTAAAGCATGGCATCGGTCTTGGCCATCATCCGCACTGCGGCCTTGGACGCGTGGTAAGGCGGCACGTCCGCGCCGCCGGCGATGCCGTACATCGACGAGACGTTGACAATGGCGCCGCCGCCGGCGCGCTCCATGTGCGCGATCGCGTGCTTGGTACACAGGAAGGTGCCGGTCACGTTCACCGCCATCACCTGCTGCCATTGCTCCAGCGTGACTTCGTGGGTGGGCGTGTTCGGTCCTTCGATACCGGCGTTGTTGACCAGGATACCGAGCCCGCCGAAACGGGCCGCGACCTCGTCGAGCACGCGTGCGACCTCGCTTTCGCTGGTAACGTCGAGCGTCCAGAACGCGGCCTCGCCGCCCGCGCCGCGGATCGCTTCAGCAGTGGCCTTGCCATCCGCCTCCAGCACATCGAGCACGGCGACCTTCGCACCGGCCGCTGCCAGTACACGCGCCGTCTCCGCGCCGATGCCGCGCGCGGCACCGGTGATCGCGGCCACCTTGCCGCGCAGGTCGAACAGGTTGTACGGGTGTTCCATGATATCTCCTGCGGTCTTGCTGGTTGCCTGCGGGCACCAATTATGCCGCGCCGCCCTGTGCCGTTTCGGCCAGGAAGCCGAGGCACTCGCGATTGAAATAGGCCGCGTGCTCGACCATCACCCAGTGGCCGCAACGGTTGATCATGACGAAGCGGGCATCGGCGCAGCCGCTCAGGAATTTCATCGCGCCGGCGGCTGGATTGAACTGGTCCTCCGTGCCCCAGAAGCCGAGCACCGGGCAGCGGATCTCGCCCAGACGCGCCGTCAGGTTGGGCACTCTCATGGTGGCCAGCACCTCGCGCGGCTGCTCGCGGCACACCGCCATGCGCTCGTCCACCAGCGCGTCGGTGACCAGGCTGGCGTCGTGCACCAGCAGTTGCAGCAACTGGCGCATGGTGTCGGGGTTCATGTGGCCGCCGGTGAACAGCGACACCATGCGTTGGATGCCCGCCATCTGGAAATAGGTCTCGCGTTCTTCCACGCCCCCCGGCGCCATCATCACCAGGCGGCTGACATGCTCGGGGAAGTCCAGCGCGTACTGCAGCGCGATGGCACCGCCCAGCGAATTGCCGACGAGCACGCAGCGCGGCAGCTCAAGTGCCAGCAACTGCTCGCGCAGCGCGGCGACAAAGAAGTCCAATGTGTATTCGACATCATCCGGCTTGGACGACTGCCCATAGCCCGGCAGGTCCACCACCACCGTGCGGAAGCCCGCCTGCGCGAATGCCGGCGCGTTATGGCGGAAGTTGCTGTGCCCGCTCGCCCCCGGCCCGCTGCCGTGGATAAAGACCACCGGCTCTCCGCTGCCCGTGTCGAGGCAGTGCAGCCGCAGGCCCGCCGACGTGGTGATGAAGCGCCCGACCGGCAGGTTCGGATGCAGGGAGGATGGCGTTTGCTGTGACGTAGCGGACATGAGAGCGTCTCCGGTGTGGTTGGCTGGGATATTGCGCAGCGCCAGCCACCGGGGCATCGTTCATTCGGACTAAGAACGGCACGGCCACTTCTCCTACGATGGGCGCTCCATGCACCAGGGGGGACCCATGACAGGATTCGACTACACCGGCCAGACCGTGCTGGTCACCGGCGGCATGCGCGGCATTGGCCGCGCCATCAGCGAAGCCTTCCTGCGCGCGGGCGCGCAGGTCTTCGTCTGCGGACGCACCGCGCCCGCGCACGACGGCGAGCTGCCGCACGCGGAGGGTCGCCGCGCTCACTTCATCGCGGCCGATATCCGCGACATCGAGCAAGCCGACGCCATGCTCGCGCGGATTGCGCAGCACAGCGCCACGCTCGATGTGGTGGTGCACAACGCCGGCGGCTCGCCCTACGCGCTGGTGGCCGATGCCTCGCCACGGCTGCTGGAGTCGGTGATCCGGCTCAACCTGGTGGCACCCCTGCAACTCGCGCAGCGCGCCAATGCCCGCATGCAGCAGCAGGCCCGCGGCGGCACGCAGCTGTTCGTCGGCAGCATCAGCGCGCTGCGCCCGTCGCCGGGCACGGCGGCCTATGGTGCCGCCAAGGCCGGCATCCTCAATGCGGTGCGCTCGCTCGCGGTGGAATGGGCACCCAAGGTGCGCGTGGTTGCGGTCAGTCCGGGGCTGGTGCTGACCGAAACCTCGCAGCAGCAGCACTACGGCGACCCCGAGGCGCTGCGCGCGACAGCCGCCACGGTGCCGCTGGGCCGACTCGCACAGCCTGACGATATCGCCAGCGCGTGCCTGTTCCTGGCCTCGCCACAGGCCTCGTACGTCTCCGGCGCCAACCTCGTGCTCGATGGCGGCGGCGAACGTCCGGCCTTTCTCGACACGGCCTCGGTCAATCGCGGCTGAACCTCGGCCTGTAGGGAAACCGCCTAGTCCATTCTGCCGATTTGTACGTGGCTCCCCCTCTCTACGCTTGCGGCCAGATGAGCGCCATTCGAAGTGCCAGGCCATGAACCACCACAGAAACCAAGGGGAGACCACCATGCACCAATCACGAACCGGCACAGTGAAACGCCGCGGCCCGCTACGGCCGATCGCTGCCGCGGCGGCACTGGCAACGCTGCTCGCGCCGTCCGCCCACGCCGGCGAGACGATCGACCTCGGCCACGACACCACGTTGGACTACAGCGTGACCGCGTCCTATGGCGCGGCGGTCCGCACCGGCAACCAGAGCAACACGCTGCTAAGCCCGGCCAATATCAACGGCGACGACGGCGACCGCAACTTCAAGCGCGGCGACATGACCGCGAACCGCGTGTCGCTGCTGGGCGAGGCGCATGTCAAGCACGATGCCTTTGGTGCACTGGTGCGTGGCAGCGTGTTCTACGACTGGGCCTACAGCGGCACCAACTCGAACAACGCGCCCTTCACTGTCAACCACAGCGGCCCGTTCAACGAGTTCACGAGCTCGGCACGCGACTATCATGAGCAGCGCGCCCAGCTGCTCGACGCCTATGTCTATGGCACCACGCCGATCGGCGATACGCAGCTGAGCTTCAAGCTGGGCAACCAGGTGGTGGCATGGGGCGAGAGCCTGTACTTCGCCAACATCGCCGGCGCGCAAGGGCCCGCCGATGCCACCAAGGCCTTCGTGCCAGGCGCGGAGGTCAAAGACATCCTGTTGCCGGTGCCGCAGGCATCGCTGCAGCTGCAGGTCACGCCGTCGTTCAGCGTGATGGGCTATTACCAGTTCACCTACAAGCCGAACCAGCTCTTCGCACCGGGCAGCTACTTCAGCACCAGCGACGTGGTCGGCCCGGGCGCGGAGTTCATCATCGGGCCCGGCTTCCGTATTCCGCGCGGCCCGGACATCAGTCCGTCGGACTGGGGGCAATGGGGTATCGGCACGCGCTTCCGCGTGTTCGAAGACACCGAGATCGGCCTGTACCAGCTGCGCTATCACGACAAGAACCCGAGTGTCGTGACCTCGCTGTTCCCTTCGCTGCAGTACCAGCAGAAGTACTTCAGCGGCATCAACCTGACCGGCGCCAGCTTCTCCACGCAAGTGCTCGGTGCCAATATCGCCGGTGAAATCAGCTACAAGGACGGCATCCCGATGCTGGTGAACGTGGCCGGCTCGCCCACCGCGTCGCCCGGCCGGGCGCTGCAGGGACAGTTGTCGGCGATCTACTCGATCGGCCCGACCTTCCTGGCCAACTCGCAGTCGCTGGTCGGTGAAATCGCCTACCTGCACGTGCTGGGCGTGGATTCGGTGATGGGCTTCAGCCAGCTGACCAACACGCGCAACTCGGCGGCGTTTCAGGTCGGCTGGTCGCTGACCTACAACAACGTGTTCGATGGCTGGGACATGACGGTGCCGCTCACCTATGCGCAGCAGTTCAGCGGCAGGTCCGCGGTGGCCGGCGCCTTCGGCACGCTGATGGGCTATGGCGACAAGCGCGCCAGCGTGGGCGTGACCTTCAAGTACCTGAACAACCTGGAGCTCGGCCTGACCTACGCCGCGTTCATCGGCGGGGCGAGCATTGTCAACCGCCCGCTGGCCGACCGCGACTACGTGGCCTTCAACGCCAAGTACTCGTTCTGACGGACGCATCACCCATGGTGCCGCGGCGCGTCGCCGCGGCACCACTATCCGATTTTTCCAGCCATGAATGCCGACCTGATCTCCACGCTTAGCAACGAACTCCACCAGGCACTCGTCGCGCGCACGCCCGTACCGCCCCTGAGCGGCCGCGGCCTGACGCTGGATGTGCGCGACGCCTATCGCATCCAGCAGGGCTTTGTCGCGCACCGGCTGGCGGCCGGCGACCGCGTCACCGGCAAGAAGATCGGCGTGACCAGCGAGGTGGTGCAGAAGATGCTGGACGTGCACCAGCCCGATTTCGGCATCCTGCTGCAAAGCATGCACTACGCCGCGGGCCAGCCCATCCCCGCGGACACGCTGATCCAGCCGCGCGCCGAAGGCGAGATCGCCTTCTTCCTGCGGCGCGACCTGCGCGGCCCCGGCGTGGCCCGCGACGACGTGCTCGATGCGACCGAGTCGGTGGCAGCGTGCTTCGAGATCGTCGACTCGCGCATCCGCGACTGGAACATCCGCATCGAGGACACCGTGGCCGACAACGCTTCGTGCGGCGTCTACGTGCTCGGCGACGAGCGCGTCAGCCCGCAGGCGCTGGACCTGGCTTCGTGCGAGATGGTGCTGGAAAAGAACGGCGAATGCGTGGCCACGGGCCTGGGCAGCGCCGCGCTGGGCCATCCCGCCGACGCGGTGGCGTGGCTCGCCAACACGCTAGGCAGCTTCGGCATCCCGCTGTTGGCAGGCGAGACCATCCTGTCGGGTTCGCTGGCGGCGCTGATCCCCGTGCAGGCCGGCGACAAGCTGTCCATGCGGATCAGCGGCATCGGCGCCTGCAGCGCCGTGTTCTGCTGACCTTCTGACTCTCTCTACTTGCGACGCGAGACACCATGAACAAGATCCGATGCGCCCTGATCGGGCCCGGCAATATCGGCACCGACCTGCTTTACAAGCTGCGCCGCAGCGAAGTCCTGGAACCCGTGTGGATGGTCGGCGTCGATGCCACATCCGAAGGCCTCGCGCGCGCCCGCGAGCTCGGCCTGAAGACCAGCAGCGATGGCATCGACGGGCTGCTGCCGCATCTTGAGGCCGACGATATCCGCATCGCCTTCGACGCCACCTCCGCCTACGTCCATGCCGAACACTCGGCAAAGCTGACCGCGCGCGGCGTGCGCGTCATCGACCTGACGCCCGCCGCGATCGGTCCGTTCTGCGTGCCGCCCGTCAACCTCGACGCGCATATCGGCAGCAACGAGATGAACGTCAACATGGTCACGTGCGGCGGCCAGGCCACCATCCCGATGGTGTATGCCGTGTCGCGCGTGCAGCCGGTGGCCTATGGCGAGATCGTTGCCACGGTGTCGTCGCGATCGGTCGGGCCTGGCACGCGCCGCAATATCGACGAATTCACGCGCACCACCGCGGGCGCGATCGAGGCCGTGGGCGGCGCGCGCCAGGGCAAGGCCATCATCGTGATCAACCCGGCCGAGCCGCCGCTGATCATGCGCGACACCATCCACTGCCTGACCGACGATGCGCCCGACGTGGCCGCCATCACCGCGTCGGTGCACGACATGATTGCCGAAGTGCGCAAGTACGTGCCGGGCTACACGCTGAAGAACGGCCCGGTGTTCGACGGCAAGCGCGTGTCGATCTTCCTGGAGGTGGAGGGGCTGGGCGATTACCTGCCAAAGTACGCAGGCAACCTCGACATCATGACCGCCTCCGCGGCCCGCACCGCCGAGTGCATTGCCGTCGCAATGCTGGCCGGCAGCCCTGAAACCACCACCGCCTGAGGAGCCACGCCATGGGCCAACGCATCACCCTGCACGACATGACCCTGCGCGACGGCATGCACCCGAAGCGCCACCAGATCTCGCTGGAACAGATGAAGGGCATCGCCCGCGGCCTGGACGCCGCCGGCGTGCCGCTGATCGAGGTGACTCACGGCGACGGCCTTGGCGGCGCGTCGGTCAACTACGGCTTTCCCGCGCACAGCGATGAGGACTACCTGCGCGCGGTGCTGGGCGAACTGAAGCAGGCGCGCGTCTCGGCGTTGCTGCTGCCGGGCATCGGCACTGTCGACCACCTGCGCATGGCGCATGAAATCGGCGTGCATACCATCCGCGTCGCCACCCACTGCACCGAGGCGGACGTGTCGGAGCAGCATATCGGCATGGCGCGCAAGCTCGGCATGGACACCGTCGGCTTCCTGATGATGGCCCATATGGCGCCGGCCCAGACGCTGGTACAGCAGGCGCTGCTGATGGAAAGCTACGGCGCCAACTGCCTCTACATCACCGACTCGGCCGGCCATATGCTGCCGCACGACGTCACGGAAAAGCTGACCGCCGTGCGCCAGGCGCTGAAGCCCGAGACCGAGCTGGGCTTCCATGGCCACCATAACCTCGCCATGGGCGTGGCCAATTCGCTGGCCGCGATTGCATGCGGCGCGAACCGCATCGACGCCGCGGCGGCAGGGCTGGGCGCCGGTGCCGGCAACACGCCGATGGAAGTCCTGGTGGCGGTCTGCGAGCGCATGGGCATCGAGACCGGCGTCGACGTGTTCCGCATTGCCGACGTGGCCGAGGACCTGGTCGTGCCGATCATGGACCACCCGATCCGCATCGACCGCGACGCGCTCACGCTCGGCTATGCCGGCGTGTATTCATCCTTCCTGCTGTTCGCAAAGCGCGCCGAGGCGAAGTACCGCATTCCCGCGCGCGAGATCCTGGTCGAGTTGGGCCGCCAGCGGCTGGTGGGCGGCCAGGAGGACATGATCGAAGACACGGCCATCACGCTGGCGCGCGCACGCGGCCTGCCGGTGTCGTAGGCGCGGCAAGGCCCGCTGCCCCGCGGCCATGCAGCGCCGGGCACAGACGTTCCACGTATCGAGACGAAGAAGAACAGGAGACCCCTTCCATGCCCAGACTTTCCACGCCTCTGCTGTCCATCGCCGCCGCGGCACTGGCCGCCGCTGCCGGCCCCGCGCACGCGCTCAATGTGCTGCTGACCAATGACGACGGCTGCGCGGCGCCCGGCATCAGCGCGGTGCGCAAGGCCTTGCAGGATGCCGGACATCGCGTCATCACGGTTGGCCCGGCCGGCAACCAGAGCGGCTCCGGTGCCGCGTACGCCGTACCCGACGGCAGCACCCGGCTGGTCGTGGCACCGCTTGCCGCCAGCGCCGATACCTTCTGCGTGCACCGCGTCAAGCCCGGCTATGCCGCGGGTAGCCCGCTCAATGCCTCCAACCCGAACTACATTGGCAGCGGCTCGCCCGTGGACGCCACGGCGATGGGGCTGAAGATCGTCGGGCCGGAGCAGCGCTTCGTGCCCGACCTGGTCGTTTCCGGCGCCAATTTCGGCGAGAACCTGTCGGACTCCATCCCGCACTCGGGGACGGTGATGAACGCGCTGTTCGCGGCACGGCGCGGCGTGCCCGCCATCGCGCTGAGCGTAGGCGTCGACTTCGCCGAAGCGCGAACGGGCTTCCCCGCCACGCTGGCCGCGTTCCCGAAGGCCGGCGCGTTCCTCGTGCGCGTGATCGCCAGCCTCGAAACTGGACGCGCGCCGGGCCAGCCGCTGCTGCCGGTGGCGCAGCCGCTGAACATCAACTATCCCGTGATCGGCAGGCAGCAGCCGGCGGGCGTGCGAATGACCGTGGCGGGCACGGTGGACTCGTTCACCACGGCGTACCAGCGCAACCCGGACGGCACGGTATCGATCGGCGTCGGCGCGCCGGACAGCGAACCGAATGCCCTCGCGCACATCGCCGAAACCCCGGCGTTCCTGGCCGGATACATCACGATCTCTCCGCTTGAAGTGGATTTCCGGCCCTCGGCCGAGGCGCGCGAGCGGTTCAGGCATACGCATCGCGGGCTGGCCGGCCTGGCACCTTAAAGACACTATCGTCTGTCGCCGAACATCACTTTGCACTAGTGAGTAAGGCGACAATGCACGTCCGGATAAGTGCGGACAAGCCCTACAGTTCCTGTACCGCATGCTGTTCCGGATCCTCAGCGACCCGGCGCAGAGCACGACCAAAGTCAATGCGGCGGCGGTAATGTGTCCATCAAGGCACGGGATTTTGTAGGGAACTCTACAACGTTGAAGGAGCCGTTACGCCCAGCTAAGCTGAGCCCATGACTGCTTTTTCATCCATTCCCGAAGCCGGCTGGCTACTACTCGTCGTCAGTCTGCCGACCTCTGCCGCCACGCCGCGCATGCGGCTGTGGCGCGGCATCAAGTCGTTGGGCAGCGCGTCGTTGCGCGATGGGGCCTATTTGCTGCCCAACCTGCCAGGCCAGCGAGCCCAGCTACAAGCGCTGGCCGAGGACGCGGCCAGCGAGGACGGCAAAGTCTGGATGCTGTCCGTTCAAGCCGACGACGAACAGCAAGAAGCAGAGTATCGCGCACTGTTCGACCGGACTGCCGAATACGCAGCCTGGATGGCAGAGCTTTCCGGCGCCCGCGCGGCGCTGAGTCGCGCGGACGAGGCGGAACTGCTGCGCATGGCTCGCCGGCACGGCCGGGGGTTCGACGCAATCCGCAAGATCGATTTTTTCCCCAGCGAGTCTTCCGCCCGCGCCGAAGCGCAATGGCGCGATTTCAATGCGGCCATCGACATCTTGCTGTCCCCGGGTGAGCCGCATGGCGTGGCGGGCAGTATCCCGCGGCGTGACCCCACCCAGTATCAGGGCCGACGCTGGGGGACCCGGCGGCATCTCTGGGTAGACCGCGTCGCCTGCGCCTGGCTGATCCGGCGCTTTATCGATCCCCATGCCACGTTCGTCTGGCTCGAGGACATTCGCCAATGCCCGGAAGACGTGCTGGGGTTCGACTTCGATGGCGCCACCTTCACGCATATTGGCGAGCGCGTGTCCTTTGAGGTCTTGCTGGCCAGCTTCGGGCTCGACGAGGACAAAGGCCTGTCGCGCCTTGGCCAGATGATTCATGTGCTGGACATCGGCGGCACGCCGGTTGCGGAAGCGAGTGGCTTCGAGGCGATGCTGGCTGGCGCGCGCGAGCGCTTTCCCGACGACGATGCATTGCTGGACGAGGTCGGCCGTGTCCTCGACTCGCTGTACAGCCATTTCTCAAGCCCGCGCAAGCGCTAGGTCGTTACCCATCCGGCGACTTCAGATTCCCCTTCAGACGACACAAGATGAATTCGCCCCACCCCTCTGATGCCTCCCCGGTCCATTCACCGCATGGACGCCCTGGATACACCTTGCGGCAAATGGTGATGTACTTCCTGCGACTCGGCACTTTGGGCTTCGGCGGTCCGGTTGCGCTCGCCGGCTATATGCACCGGGACCTGGTGGACGCGCTGCAGTGGATCACCGATGCCGAGTACAAGGAAGGCCTCGCGCTGGCGCAATTGGCACCGGGCCCGCTGGCGGCCCAGTTGGCGATCTACCTTGGATATGTCCACTATCGGATTCTGGGCGCCACGCTTGTTGGCATCGCTTTCGTGCTGCCGTCGTTCCTGATGGTGCTGGCGCTCGGCTGGGCCTACGTTCGCTTCGGCGGCCTGACCTGGATGCAGTCAGTGTTCTATGGCGTGGGCGCGGCAGTGATCGGCATCATCGCGATCAGCGCTCACAAGCTGACCAAGAAAAGCGTGGGCAAGGACAAGCTGCTGTGGTTTATTTACCTGGTTCTCGTCGCAGTCACGGTCATTACCGAATCGGAGGTGGCCTGGCTGTTCGTCGCGGCCGGTGTTCTGGCCTGGTTCTGGCGCGCTCCGCCCAAGTGGCTGCGTCAAGGCAAGCTCAATGCGCTGGCGGCAACGCCATTGCCGCCAGCCAGCGGCATGATGAGTGCGGTGGACTGGCCGCTCTTGTCGCAGATTGGTGTGTTCTTTGCCAAGGCCGGCGCATTCGTCTTCGGTTCGGGACTTGCCATCGTGCCCTTCCTGTACGGCGGTGTCGTCACCGAACACCACTGGCTGAACGACAAGCAGTTTGTGGACGCCGTGGCGGTGGCCATGATCACACCCGGGCCGGTCGTCATCACGGTCGGCTTCATCGGCTATCTCGTGGCAGGTCTGTCAGGGGCTTGTGTGGCGGCCGCCGCGACTTTCCTGCCCTGCTACCTCTTCACTGTCCTGCCTGCGCCGTACTTCAAGAAGTACGGCAAGCTGCCCGCCATTCTCGCCTTCGTGGATGGCGTTACCGCTGCCGCCATCGGCGCCATTACCGGCGCGGTCATCGTGCTGGCCAAACGTTCGATCGTCGATATCCCTACCGCGCTGCTCGCGCTGGTTACCGTGGCCCTGCTGCTGAAGTTCAAGAAGCTGCCCGAGCCCCTGATTGTTGCAGGAGCGGCCTTGATCGGCCTGGTGGCCTATCCGCTGCTGCATCACTGAGTCACAGGAGATCCTGAGGTGACGTCCGTCTCGGTCGCCCGCTCGAAGCTCACTGGTCTAATCACCGGTGGCCAACTGTGTCCCCGAGCCAACCGCGTCATCGCCCTTATGGTGCCGATTCAATACCCTGCGCGAAAAGGGCAACCGCGTCTGCGGCCGTATTCATAGCGACAGAGATGCAACCCTGCACGCGGCTAGCATTTTCCCTTCTTGGCCTGCCCTGGCGGACAACCGCCATTCCCCTTTCCGCGACCGGTGTAGTACTTCTCGCCTTTGGGGCCGTTGTGTTTGCGCCAGTAGTCCGGATCGCGGTACTCCCCGCCATCCCAGTAGTAGCCCCTGCTATCCCGACTGCCGAACGTGATGTTCACACCGGGCGCCTGGATGCGCGCATTCCCTACGTCGACATTGAAATCAGCCGCGCTTGCATGCCAAGCGCCGCACGCAAGCATGATCGCAATCACAGTTCTCGTCATGGAGCTTCCTTGGTAATTCATGTTTCGAGATCTCCCACCGGCATCTTGCTCAGAGAAGACCTGACCTGAACCAGTCCCGGCGCGGACATCGTGACGACACCTGCGCCGGGTCAGCCGGTCTACGGCGTCACGATGTTGAACCAGAACTCGAACGTATCGAGGTAGCTGACCAGTTCGTCCAGCTTGGCATGGTTGCCCGTGACCTTCGCGCTTCCGTTCTTCACCGCATCTGCCATCTTGGTCTGGCCCAGGATAATGCCGTTCAGCGTGTCGCGTGACATCGTCACGTTTGCATCTGCCTGCTGTGCCTGCACGCCCGCCGTTAGTGATTCCTTACCCTGTTCCAATGTGTGTGAGGGCGCCCTAAACGAGCTTGTGCCGGCGTTGCTGCGTGCCGAAAATACTCCCGCAACGTCACTGAAAAGAGAAGTGAATGTTTTTTTGCGCGCTCTGAAAATATTCTCCCTTGACGGGTACGCGCCCTGACGAGCCGCCCGTGCTATGGGCTGGCCCTGCTCCGCGAGGTTCCGGGGCAGACCATCGAGGACATCTAGAAATCGCCTCGGCGGCGAATGCCCGCTATTCGACAAAGCTCGGCCGCACCGTCACGGCATTGTTGACGGACTGCTTAGGGTCGGCTCCGGTTCCATCGTGCGCGCGGCCGCGTGATTAGAGAATTTTCTTCATCGACGGTGCAGGATGCAACTCGAAATTTCGACTCTCATAGAACGAAACAGCTTCTGGTCTCGCGTCGAGAAATACGGCACTCATGTCGCGTACGCGTGCGTCAGCTTCAGCGTACTCCATCAAGGCGTGCCCTACCCCGCTTCCTCGTGCTTCCGCAACGACGATTAGATCATCCACGTGCAGATACGACCCGCGTGCCAACGTGTGGACTGGTCGCATGCCCAAGACGCCAATAAGTTCGCCGTCTCTGAAAGCTCCAATCAATTCGTACCCGGAATACGATTGCCGGAGGACTCGTCTGAGAAATTCAGCTTCGTCCAGTTTGCGCAACCGAGCGATAACAGGGAAGGCTTGCGGCCATTCGACAGGTGTAAGCCGTCGAATGGTTATAGTGGCGCGGAGACTCGCATTCATGGATCAGTCGAGTTTGAACAGACGTGTCATTCTTGCACATAACCGGACATTGTCGCTCCCGTCAAATGTCCGGCCTTGAGCGGCACGAGTGGGCGCTCTGGGTCGCGAACTGCCGATCGAGCTTGGCCCGGCCTCTGAATGGAGGATCGACGGCCCTACCCGGCCACTCCTGTCACCTGCAATTCGAAACTTAACGACCAGAGTGCGCCAAACATCGGTCGCTGACCGCCTCAGCAAGTGCCTTTTCCGTAGCGTCCCATACGATCAATCATTCATGCGGCCCCAAGACACTTGGCTCTCATAAGGTAGTCAGAGCATTGGCTCAAAATCGCCGTCTCGAAATCAGGGATGCCATGTCGTAGGGCGGACACTCTGATCCCGGGAGCCGGAAATTGCATAGGACACTTCCTTTCCCGCTGCCAGCATCAGATCCACATACTCCGCCAACTTATCTCGCGTCAGCCGACTAATGGGCCCTGAGATGCAAAGAGCCCCGGCCAAAGTCCAATTGATTCCGAACACCGGGACAGCCAGGCTCGAAACTTCAGGCTCCCTTTCGCCCATTGAAATGAAATAACCATCTTTGCGAATGGCCTCGTATGGCTCGCCGCTTTCGCCTGCGAATGCCCGCAACACTCTGCCCGGCGCTCCGGTGAGAGAAAGCCTTTCCCCGACGCGCACGTGGTGCCGCACCGCGCCCGGTCCTTCGACTCGCACCAGGCAGGCCCGAGTGTCTCCCTCCCGGACATAAAAGGCTGCGCTTTCACGTGTTTCGTAGCTAATTCGCCTGAGCACAGGCTCCACGGTTTCATTCACTCGAAACGCAGCCTGATAGCGCGCGCCCAGCCATCCCGCGGCTGCTCCGAGGCGCCATTGGCCATCTTCGCGTTGGGCCAGATACTCGCTTTGCGCAAGCGTCCGCGCCGTGCGCAGCACGGTCGATTTGCCCATCCCGACCCGTCGGCTCAACTCCGACAAGCTCAACGAAGCGTCATCGGCAGAAAATGCCTCGAGAATCTGCAAAGCACGGGTGACCGCAATGATTGTGTCTTTATCCGCACCTTCAGGCGCATGGTCAGGCCGAGCATTCCGTTTCATGGCACATGTTCCGCTATGGACAACGCAATTGTATAGCACGGAACAGCAATCTATAGTCAACGCACAAATACAAGGCTTCTATTGGAGACACCCTTGAAGACGATCCTTCGCGTTCTGGCGGCCTGCACCATTGCTGCATTGACAGGCGTTCCTGCGCATGCCGCGGACACCTATCCGACCAAGCCCATTCGCCTGATCGTTCCCTTCCCACCGGGCGGCGCGCCGGATACCTTCTCGCGTGAAATTGGCCAACAACTGAGCCGGGATCTGAAGTGGACCATCATCATCGACAACAAGCCAGGTGCTGGCGGCAACCTCGGCGTCGAGGCTGCGGCAAAAGCATCGCCTGACGGCTACACGCTGGTATTCGGCCAAACCAGCAATCTAGCCATCAATCCGTCGTTGTACAAGAAGCTGCCGTATGACCCTGCAAAAGATCTGACGCCCATCGGCTTGATTGCCTCCGCACCTCTCGCGATTGTTGCCAACAACAGTTCACCATACAAGAACCTGACTGACGTGCTTGCCGCTGCGAAAGCCAAGCCAGGCACGGTAACGTTCGGCACGCCGGGCAATGGTACGGTCGCACACCTCGCCATGGAACTCCTGCAGAAGCAGGCCGGTGTGAAGATGCAGCACATTCCATACAAGGGTGCATCGCAGGCTCTCACCGACGTTTTGAGTGGCCAGGTAGAAATCTATATTGGCTCCGTCCCTACGGTCATGGGCCAAATCAAGACGGGCAAGTTGCGCGGAATCGCTGTGACCTCTGCTAAGCGTTCGCCGCAATTGCCTAACACGCCCACCGTAGCGGAAGCCGGAGTGAAGCAATTTGACGCGGACACATGGTTCGGCCTGCTTGCACCCGCCGGCACCCCGGCACCCGTCGTCGCAAGACTCAACGCTGAATTGAATCGAGTACTCCAGGTCCCGGCCGTTCGTTCCAAGATCGAGGCGGAAGGCGGACAGGTCTTGGGCGGTAGTACCTCAGCATTTGCAGGCTTATTGCAAAAGGATCTTGCTCGCTGGCGAGTTGTGGTCAGAGACTCGGGCGCGACCATCGATTAACGCCTCGGCGCGCGACCGCGCGCCGGATTCCACTTTCGCGGTTTCACAATCCGTCAGTTGGCATGCCAACTGTGCGGCTGGATTCACTCGCAGATTTTAGGAGCAACTATGTCGGCAACCCAACAACTCCCTGATGTCATCCGTGATTTCGAACGCGTCTCCTCGGACATCGTCAAGCAGGCTTCCGAGTACGCGTCTTCGATCTTCGCCGATGTAGCGGGTCGCCGCGGCGGCCTGCACGGGCGGATCGCACCACTGAGCCAAAAAAGCAAGTTCTGCGGTCCGGCTGTCACCGTGGAAGTTCGCCCTGGCGATAACCTTATGATTCACGCCGCCATGGCGCTGGCTCAACCAGGCGACGTCATTCTCGTCGATGGCAAAGGCGACCAAAACAGCGCGCTGATGGGCGCAATCATGGTCAATCAGTGCATTGCACTGGGTGTCGCGGCCGTTGTCCTGGACGCCGCTGCGCGTGATGCCGAAGAGATCATCGAGACTGGCTTCCCGATGTACTCTGTAGGACTGAATCCCAACGGGCCTACCAAATTCGTACCCGGCCGCGTGAATCATCCGATTCAATGTGGCGGCGTTACGGTGCGCCCGGGCGACCTGGTCATTGGCGATGCGGATGGCGTAGTCGTCATCGAGCGCGAAAAGGCGCCGGCTCTGATCGAGGAGGCTGCAAAGAAGGTAGCGGCGGAGCGTAAACGCATCGAAGGTATCAAGTCTGGCAAAGCACTGCGACCATCCTGGCTGGATGATGCCCTGCGTGCCGCTGGTGTCCTGAAGGCTGGGGAATCGCTGTGAGTGCGCCGGACAAGCCCGTAATCGTTGTGACCGCGGCGAACATTGCGCAACAGGCAGTCGCGCTGCTGTCAGACTTCGAACTGGTCTATGCAGGAAAAGCGGCAACCGAAGAAGAGACCGCAGAACTTTGCCGGCGTTACGCGCCTGTGGCGATCATCGTCCGCACAAGCAAGGTCGGCGCCATGGCGCTCGACGCAGCGCCGTCGATTCGCGTCCTGTCAAAGCATGGAAGTGGCATCGACAACATCGACCAGGAAGCTGCTAAGGCGCGTGGCGTCAAAGTCGTGGCCGCGACAGGCGCAAATGCGGCAGCAGTGGCCGAACAAGCGCTGGCGCTAATGCTAGCCTGCGCAAAATCGGTCGTGATCCTAGACCAGCGCACACGTAACGGCCATTGGGACAAATCGACGCATCAAAGCCTCGAACTGAAGGGGCGCACGCTCGGTCTGGTAGGCCTGGGGGCGATCGGCCGACGTTTCGCCCGGATGGCGAATGCCATGGACATGAAGGTCATTGGATATGACCCTTATGCCACCGATCTGCCGGCGAACATCGAGCACGTCAGCCTCGACACGATCTGGCGAAATTCGGACGTCATATCGTTCCATTGTCCACTGACCACCGAAAATCGAGGACTCCTCAACGCGGATAACCTGGCCAAATGTAAGGATGGCGTTATAGTCGTCAATACCGCGCGCGGTGGACTCATTGAAGAAAGCGCGCTTCTGGCAGCGGTTGATGGCGGCAAAGTAGCCGCAGCAGGCCTGGATTCGTTGCAGCAAGAGCCGCCGCCCGCCGATCATCCCTTCTTCAGAAACAGCAAGTTCATCATCAGCCCGCATATCGGCGGCGTAACTAGCGATGCCTTCGTCAACATGGGTGTAGCCGCCGCGACGAACGTGCTGGCCGAACTTGCGAAGCTGCGATAAGGAGCCGACATGAGTGAAGCAGCCAGGCGGTGGCAGCGTAAGCCGGACGGCAGCAATTGGGGAGAGTTTGGAGCGAACGATCAGCGTGGGCGCATGAACCTGGTGGATCGCGCCAAGGTACTGCAAGGCGTCGCAGAGGTGCGCGAGGGCATTACGTTCTGCCTTTCGCTTCCCCTCGATTACCCCGGCGGCCAAACCATGAACGTGCGTCGGCAGCCACCGCGGCGCTTCGCCGTCCTTCGGGATGGAAAGAGCGCCGGGCAGCAGGGTTTCTGCTGGTCGTACCGTTCCGAGGATCCCGATCTGACGGACGTGGTCAATGACGATGTTGTCCTCATGAGCCTGCAGTATTCAACGCAGTGGGACAGCCTTGCACACGTAGGCAGTCATTTCGATGCCGACGGTGACGGCAGCGACGAAGCTGTCTTCTACAACGGCTTTCGGGCAGGCGAGGAAATCAGAGCCGGTGTCGAGACTCAAGCGTCCGAGGCATGGGCAAGATACGAGAACCCGGAAGCCGGAGCGTTGAGTATCGCCGTCCTTGCTGAGCACGGTGCCCAAGGCCGCGGCGTCATGATCGACATCGAGCGCCACATTGGGCGTAAACGACAGGCTGTCGGCTACGACCGGCTCATGCGCATTCTGGAAGCAGATAACGTAACAGTCGAGTCGGGCGATATGGTCTGCCTCCATACCGGGTTCGCCGACACATTGTTATCGATGAACAAGTCGCCCGATCTCAAGGTACTCCACGACTCCGGCACCGGACTGGATGGCTACGACGCGAAGCTGCTCAATTGGATCACCGACTCGCGCCTGGCATGCCTGCTGGCAGACAACCCCGCCGTGGAGCTGGTTGTGCCGAAACCGCTGACGCCTTCCCCCATTCGCGGGCCACGACTGCCGCTGCATGAACATTGCCTGTTCAAGAATGGCATTCACCTCGGCGAGCTGTGGCATTTGACACCATTGGCATATTGGCTGCGCAAGAACAATCGTAGCCGCTTCCTGCTGACCGCCCCACCTCTGCGCCTTCCCGGTGCAGTAGGTTCGCCGGCGACTCCGATCGCGACGGTCTAGTACACAACTACAACTTTCTGGAGACGAGACAATGTTCAAGTCCGTTACCGGCGCCATTGCCGGCCTCACACTGCTGTGCGCCACCGCGTGTGCGAGCGCCGCCTATCCCGATCATCCAATCCGTCTCGTCGTTCCATATCCCGCAGGCGGCGCGGCCGACACGGTCGCCCGCATCGTAGCTGCCCCTCTGGGTACCAAGCTGGGTCAGACCATTGTCGTAGACAACCGCCCCGGTGCAAGCGGTGTGATCGGTGCCGGCGCGGTCGCCAAGGCTGCGCCGGACGGCTACACCCTGCTACTGGATGCTACGGCTCACTCGGTCAACCCTAGTCTGCAACCGAAGCTTCCCTACGATACCGCGAAGGACTTTGCCCCCATCTCCCTGGTGGTACTAGTGCCAAACCTTCTAGTGGTTCCTCCAAACTCTCCGTTCAACTCGCCCAAGGATATCGTGGCGCGCGCAAAGGCTACGCCAGGAAAGCTGACCTATGCGTCCGCGGGCTCCGGCACCGCACAGCATCTGGCCGCAGAGCTGTTCCGTCAGCAGTCCGGACTGAATATGCTTCACGTTCCCTACAAAGGGGGCGCACCAGCGTTGAGTGACTTGATGGGTGGCCAGGTGGACATGATGTTCAGCAACATGGCAGCGTCTTACCCACTGGTCTCAGGCAAGAAGTTGAAGGTGCTGGCGACAACAGGCGCAAAGCGCTCCACCACGTTGCCCAATGTACCAACCATCTCGGAATCCGGACTTCCCGGCTACCAGGTGTATGAGTGGAATGGCTTGTTCGCGCCTGCTGGCACCTCTGCGGAAGTCATAGACAAGATCAACAAGGCAACAATCGAAGTCTTGGCACAACCCGCCATCAAGGAACGGCTCGCGGCAATCGGCGCGGAGGCTTCTGGTGATAAGCCAGAAGAATTTCGAAAGTTCCTTGATGCGGAGCGCGCAAAATGGGCGACAGTCATTAAACAGGGCAATATTCGCCCGGAATGAGGTTGGGTCTGGAGAAACGTACTTCGCGGAGTGTCGATGGCCGCTACGTAGGTCGTTACGGCCATTGGCATCACGTGCCAAACGGGCGAGAAGGGTCGGGTAGCGCCGGCCGGCGCCCTCGCCCTCGGCCGGCTCAAATCGTTAAGGATTGTTCAACGCCTGCTCACACGCGCCACGGCCTCTCACAGCCTTCCAGACGAGGGCAGAATCCCTGACGGCAAGAGTCTTTCCAACGCTATTTCCCCCGCTGTGGAGCGCCCGATCCATCAACCGGCGGCCGCGACCATGGGGGCGAAGAGAGGTATTTTGCAAAGAAATCGGCGAGCGCAGTGACCTTGGCGGGGCCGGGCTCGTGCCGATGGCGTGACAAAGTACACGCCGCCGCGTGTCAGGCTCCAGCCAGGCAGGATCGCCTCTAGCCGTCCGTCGGCCAGATATTCGCCCGCCATGAATTCCGGCAATTCTGCAACGCCCTGCCCCGCCGGTAGCATGGGGAGCAGCGCTTCCGAGTTGGTCACGCGCAGCATCACCATGACCCGCAGACTCGAAAAGAAGATCGCACTCGTAACCGGTGGCACGAGCGGCATCGGACTGGCCACCGCCAAGCGGTTCGCCGCAGAAGGCGCGCATGTAACTACTGAGCGCGATTAAAAGATATGGCGAACACCTGCCGCAACGCCGATCATGGACGTCTGCCCGTTCGCAGGCGCGTAAGTATTATTGAGCAAGAGGCTCGCGCCATAGCCAGACGCCGCTGATTCGAGCATCAATCCGGCGTTCCGCGCATAGGCCGTGGACACATACAAAGCGGTCCTCTTGCTCAGACTATATTTCGCCATAAAGAACAGTTGCCATGGGTTCGCCACCGTAGCGCTTCCGTACAGATTCCGGACAATCTGATAATCATATTCAAGCGTCAGCTCGACGGCTGGGGTCACCTGATAATTCCCACCCACCCAGTAGTAGTCATCGCGCAACACTGTAAGGCTGTTCTGATCCCTGCTCTGTCCCCAGCGATACCCACCCATGACCTTGGCCTTGGCATCGAATGTGTAGCTCGCTGCGGCCGCTACCCGCCGGCTGGTACCGCTCCCTTGGGCGATCGACGGGTTGTATTGATCGTAGTCGATGGTGAAGCCGAATCCGCCGGGCGTATAGATCAGTGCCGCGCCATACCCCGTGTCCTTCCTGGCGTGACCCGGAACCTCGCCATTGCCTCCGACCATCACTTGCTGAGCGAACGGACTGATAGGTGGCAAGGTCATCCCGACACCAAAGGACCAATGCGCAATTGCTGTCACCGGCCCTACTACGGCTGCGTACTGAACGGTATTGTTCTCGCGGAAGTTTGGACCGGCTATCACACCGATCGGCTCATACTGAACCGAATAGGCGGCAGGCATGAAATTGGCCAGCCCGAGAAAGAGCGATGTGTACTGCCGGCCGAATGTCAGTTGGCCAAACTTGTCGCTGCGCAAGCCAACGTACGCCTGTCGGTCAAACAGTGTGTTGTTCAGTTCCAAAGCCCCTGTATCGGCCTGTATGCCGCTTTCCAGGACGAAAAGCGACTTCATGCCCGTCACCAGCTCCTCTTCGCCACGTAAGCCCCAGCGGGATCCCGCAAGACCACCACTGTTCATGCGGGTGACGCTGTGCCCCGCGCCGGGGTTGTAGAGATTCGTGGGTAATGGAACAGATCCAACTCTATTGACGTATTCGAGATTCGTGTCAACGACGCCGTACAGCGTAACACTGGACTGTGCGTAGGCAGCGCCGGAAAAAAGTCCGACTGCTGCACAGGTAAGAAGGCGCTCTTTCATGCTGCAATGTCTCCTCGTTGTTGTAGCGGTGGTATTGAATGCAAGTGCGCCCACATCGCTCAGCCGCACACCATCGAACCGCATCAAGGGCGAGCGCCGGATGCGGTTCGCGGATGGAATGCCAGGCACGGCCCCGCTGCTGTTCCCGTAGTGGGCGCGCTATCTGAACCGTGCGATCAGCTCTGCGGGATGCATTCAGAGAGGTCGCTCTTCCGTGTCCGATGGGTAGGGACCAGCACGATCTCGCCGAGATAAACGCTTTCGTGGAGTTCGCAGTCCCTGTGCGCCATTCCCGCGCTGTGATGGACTTCAACACGATAGCCGCCGCTTTCTGCGGGCAGACCACCAAAACGGAAGTCGCCAAAATCATCGCTTTCCGTAACGGCAATCTTCTCCTCGCCCTGATAAAGCGACACCTGGGCGCGCGCAACGCATTCGACCTGGCCAGATACCTCGACGCTGACGCTGCCGCCGATGAAGCACGCTTCCCAGCGCTCCAGCCCGCGGTAATAGACTCGCGGCCTGGCGCCCAGCTTAGGCAGCAGTACCTTCAGTCCCTCAGTGCGAGCCTTCTGGGCCATGGCGTTGTCGTCGAGCTTCACCGCCTCGAAAACATCGGTGGGGCATGCTTGCTGGCAGCGCGGGCGCTGCCAGCCGCTGTCGAGCAAATGGGCATCGAAAATCCAGGTCTGAGGGACCTGCAACTCCTCGTTCCAGACAATGGCCTTGTAAGGGCACGACCGGACGATGTCCCGGCGGCCCTTGGCTTTGACAGGGTCGATGATGACGATGCCATCCTTGCGCTTGTTGATCGCGTCGCCACCGACCTTCATGCAGGGCGCGTTGTCGCAGTGATTGCACATGACCGGCAGGTAGGTCGTTTGGACCATTGGTGCCTGCCCCTCGACGCGGCGCAGAATGCGGATCGTGCTGTCACCGGATACGGAGGCGGGTGCCGCATATCCGGGAAAGTCGTTACCGACGTGTTCGTCCTTCTCCGCAATGACGCAGTTATAGCAATTCTCGCAGCGGCCGACGTTGATGATGAGATTCCACTTATCCATGAGCAATCTCCGTATCAGCGCGGCTGAGCTTGAATTGCTCGGCGCCCTGCCATTTTTCAATCTGGACCAGGCATGAATTTGGGCTCATGCTGCTCGTGCCCCGCGTCTGAGGGCGGTCGGGCGTGAGAATGTTCATGCAACCGCCGATCTCGACCGTTTCGCCTCCGATGTCGACCATCTGGAACTCGGCGCTGGCCTCATGCGACTTCACCACCCCTGGAACCATCAACGGCGAGATATCGGCCGCACAGATCACCGCGCCGCGGTCGTTATAGACCTTGACCAGATCACGGTGCGCGATCCCGCGTTCCTTCGCATCGACGGCATTGATGCGCAGGAGCCAGAAGTCATGGCCGGCGATACGGGCACGGTGGTCTGGCACGTGATTCACGGCGCTGTTCTTGCCATCGCTCGACGTGTGGAAGCTATAGCGCGAGTGCGTGGCGATCATCTGTAGCGGATACTTGCCCGCCAGCGTGGCAGTCCCTAGACCTTCCCATGATGGGATGTAGCGGTTGAGCGCCGGCCGATCGGGATTGTCCGCCGTATGGCGCCTGAGAATCTCGGGAATGAATTCGATCTTTCCACTGGGCGTTTGCACGCCCTTGCCGAATCCCTCCGCAAACTGGCTTGGCAGCGGGTGCGGCTCGGGGAGATCCTTCTGGCGGCCTTCCGCGAACCAGCGCATATCCACCGGCTGGCTGAAATCCGGCCGTTCGGGTGGGACAACGTAGTAACCCTTGCGGCAGAACGCTTTCCACGAAATGTGGTTCGGCAGATCGGAGCCATCGAAAACGCGCTTGACCCAGTCAAGTTCTGAGCCGCCTTCGGTAAACAAGGCGCCCAGACCCAGCCGCTCCAGAATCGCGGTGAATATGTCGTAGTCAGACCGCGACTCACCGAGTGGCTCAATGCACTTGTGCTGCAGCGTTACAACACGATGATTGACGCCGGCAATCCCGTGATGTGCGTACCCCCCCGAATTCGACCATTCGCCGATGTCCCAGCGCTCCAGCGAGCTGCAGGCCGGAAGAATGATGTCCGCGAACCGGGCCTCGCCCTCCATCCAGATCGATTGATTGACGACAAACTCGATGCTGGGATGCCGATAGGCATCGATCCATCGCCCGGACTTGGTGACGGTGCTGAATGCCGAGCCTCCATACCGGTAGATCATGTGAATCGGCGAATAGCCCGGCATCGGATAGGTGAACGGCGCGAATTGCGCCTCCTGCGAAATGCCGTCCCACAGATAGCCGCTGGCGTGCCCGTTGATGATCGCGTCGGGAAGCTGTTGCCGCGGAACCATTTGCTTGACCGGGTTCATCGTCAGGATGTGCGGCATCCGCTGATAGTTGCTGACGGCATTGCCCGTCCACATCAGGTCACCGGAAATCCCGCCATCCGCGTATCCCGGAAAGTAGAAGTGAAGGTCCACTGGGGTGCCGAGCTGAAGGCATCCGAAATTGACCCCCGGCTTGCCCCAGCCCTGCATCGCCATCATCATGATCATGCAGCGTGCCCACTGTTGTCCGGTGGCGCCGCGCCCAGCGCCGCCGAACCCCGCGCCCGTCATGCCGGCCGCCAGATAGACCTTCCTGTTGCCCCACTTTCGCGCGAGTGCGCGCACGTCCCTGGCGGGCACTCCCGTTTCAGCTTCTTGCCACTCCGGCGTCTTCGGGATGCCGTCGCTTTGCCCGAGCAGATAGGCCTGCCACGCTTCGAAGCCCGTCGTGCGGGCCGCGACGTAATCTTGGTCGTACAGGCCTTCGACTGCCCATACGTACATGATCGCGGTGGCCAGCGCGGCGTCGGTTTGCGGCCGAACCGGAATCCAGCGACCGCCGAGCAACTGAGCCGTCGGATTATTGTGCGGGTCGATATGTATGAACTCGATGCCGAGTTCCTTGGCCCACAGGCGCCGTTGCGTGCCCTCGAAACCGGCATAGGCACCATTGGTGCTTTCGGGATCGCAGGACCAGAACACAATCAAGTCTGCTTCCTTGAGGCAATCCTCGACTCCGCCATAGCCCGCCGGGACGCCGATCCGCATGGAATTGCCAAAATGATGCATCGCCCCCCAGTACCAGCCCTCCCAACTGTCGGGATTGGCGGCAACCCGGGTGAAACCGATCAGATTGGCGAAGCGCGTCAAGGCGCTGAGGTAATAACCGACGTTGCCCCACTGATGGTGGGACGACATCGGAAACGTGATGGCACCAGGACCGTGGACGCGTTTCTGCCGGTTGATCTCCTTGGCCACTATGTCCAGGGCCTCATCCCAGGAGATGCGCACGTAACCCGATTTCCCTCGGTTCTGCGGATTGCGGTCGCCATCGGGATCGTAATCGACGCGCTTCATCGGATGAAGAATGCGCTTGTCCGAATAGACGACGGACTTCAGCGTCATGGCGTGAGGCGCCACCAGCGCGCGGCGTTGCGGTCGAAAGGTTTTCCCGCGCGCCTGGAGCTCCCAGCCGTGCGCATCGTCGATGTCGAACTCGATGGGGGTCACGCGCACGATGCGTCCCGCTTTTACGTAGACGAACAGCGGCCCGCCGTTCGTGCAGGTGGCAAACCGTCGCATGCCGTCGGCCATTGCCGTACCCATCTCGACGCCAACCGTCTGGCTGAGGTTCAGCGTTTGCATGAACCAGACCACCAGGGGGTCTGGCCCTTTCGTGATGACCTTGAAGTTTTTCGCGGCGTGGATAATATCGCCCTGATCCGGGTTGGGCATCAGGAATTTCAGTGCCGTCGGCAAGTCCCTGAACAGCAGGCTGACGTCGGCGTCGGCGCTCTTCGCATTCCGCGACCGCAGCTTTCCACCCTTGATTTCGAGGGTGACCCCAATACTGCCATCGAGCAGCCCAATGAAGGCGGTACAGTTTTTCTGCTTCAGGCGCCGGCGGAAGTCCGCGTGCTTCCACGCGGTCAGGTTCAGGACCCGTGGCAAGGCGAACAAGATAGTTCGAAGGACAATCTTTTTCATCGCTGGATCGAGCCTCGGGTCACGCCGGATGAGTGAAGTCGAGCGGGTATGGAAACCGACCTGCCAGGAGATCCCGCACCCGCGCTGCGTCGGCAGCGGCGCATTGAACGAATGCGACGGTACCTCGCCTGATATCCGACCCGACACGTACGCTGGCGGGTACACCGGCCTGCTCCAGTTGTTCGCGGAAGACTTCCTCGACCGCGCGCATGCGCAACGCCGCGCGTGCCACCTTGCCAATGGGAGTCAGCGGCAGCGTCTGCAGAATTTCGATGCGCGCAGGGACAGCAGCGCGCTCCGGTACTAGCGTGCGCGCCGCGGCCAGCAGTTCGTCGGCCGTGAGAACGTGCCCCGGCTTGAGCGTGACATAGGCGACAGGCAATTCACCGGCGTGCACATCCGGCTGGCTGACGGCTGCAACCATCGCCACCGCCGGATGCTGCAGGAGCGCTTCCTCGATCATTGCCGGGTCGATATTGTGGCCGCCTCGAATGATCAGCTCCTTGGCACGGCCCGTCAGGTGCAGGTAACCATCCCTGTCCAGATAACCGAGATCGCCAGTGTTGAGCCAGCCGGGCTTTAGCCAGATGTCGCGGTTATCGTGCTCCCGCAAGTAGCCCGGGAACACATTGGGGCCGTGAATACCAATAACACCCGTTTCCCCCGGCGCGGCCGGCTCACTGGCAAGGTCCGTGCTGCCAGTCTTCCATACTCCGATGGCCTGGTGAGGCAGGCGCAACCCAACGCTGCCAAGGCGGCGCTCGCCCAGAGGCGGATTCAGCGCTGAAACGCAGGCGCCTTCTGTCATCCCGTAGCCCTCGTACAACGGGATACCGGCGGCTGCTTCAAAGCGCCTTGCCACTTCGGCCGGCAACGACGCCGCACCGCAGAATGCGAAGCGAAGCGAGGAAATATCGGCACCATCGCGAGGCAGGTCGGCGAGCGCGCTATAGATCGTCGGCACACCACTGAAGCTGTTCGCCTTGAATCGTTCGACCAGCTTCCAGAAATTCGGCATCACGCCGTGACCACGATAGCCGGCCGCGGTCAGCATGACGACCTCCCAGCCACGATGGAAGGCGGCCAGGCCGGTGACCATCGCGCCGTTCACGTGGAACAGCGGGAGACCGCACAGGATTGTGTTGGGAGACGGGGTGAGAACGCCCAGCATGGCGGCAACGAACGCCTCGTTGAGATGCGCGTGCGTGGCGACTTTGGGCAGGCCGGTGGTGCCCCCGGTGTGGAAGTACGAACAGATGTCGCTCGGAAAAATGCGTCGCTGGGACAACAGCATGTCTGGTGGCTCCGCGGCCAACGCGTCTTCGAAGCTGACCACCCTCACTTCCACGCGAGCCGGCCGAGACGCAGCCTGGAAGGCCGTTTCCAGGCGCTTGCGCTCGTCGTCGCCAACGTAAGGCGTGGCGCTGACGACGAATAGGGTCTGCACCGCAGGGCAGCGGTCAACCACCGCGACGGCCTTATCCCATAGGGTGCTGTCTTCCATCGGTGCGCAGGCAACCAGCGCCCGGGCCCCGGCCTCCTCGACGATGGCCACAATATGGTCCACCTCGAGCATGGGGTTGATGGGGCTGGCAATACCTGCAGCCTGGGCGCCAAGCAAGGCGAAATGCGTCTGCGGCAGGTTCGGAAGTAGCAGGCTCACGGCAATGCCCGGCGAAATGCCACTACGGTGGAAGGCATTGGCCGCCTGCGTCACGCGCGCCTTGAGCGTGGCGTAGTCGACAGCAAACTCCTGCGCGTGCGGCTCGCCGTTCATCACGAAGCGAAGCGCTGTCCGCGCTGCGTAGCGATCGCAGGCGCGGCACAGGAGTTCGTATGTGTTCTGCGCGGGAACCTTGTCTTCCCACGGTGTGCGCTCAAAGGCGTCGATATCGGCCTGGGTCCGGATTTCGCCGGCCAAGGTCCCGCCCACCGTCGTATCGGGCATGCTTGTCTCCTTGATTGATGGTCTGTTTTGTCAGGATTGCTGTGGCAGCAGGACGGCGCGCCCGGGCTCGCGCCGGGTGACGTGCTGGTATGCCTGTTCAGCCTGCGAAAGCGGGAAGGTTTTTACGCAAAGCGGGCCAAGGGACGTTGCGCATGTGATGAGCGATTTCAATACAGCGTTGCTCGAGCGGAACGTCGTCCACCCATACCGTGCGCCATGCGGAACCAGGGCGCGTTTGGCCCGTTTGCCAGCCATCGAAGCAACGCCTCCCCCGACGAGGCCCAGCCTGTCGAAATTGCCAAGCAACGGATGGACCGTTGTGGCATGGCCCACCGCGTCAGACGAGAGCAGGTGCAGCAGCTCTGCTTCCTCGTCCCAGTTGGCGAAGTTCAGCGTGGCAGCAAAGTGCCGCGGCAAACTGGCGAGCGATTGCGCACGGCGGTCAACCACTTCGGTGGCACCAGCATCCAAACAGGCCTGTAGCCCGTCCTTTGAGCCGACCGCAGTGACATCGGCTCCCAGCAGGTAAAGCAACTTGACAGCAATTTGTCCGAGGCCGCCAGTCGCCCCATGCACAAGTACGGCCCGTCCGTTCACGGTATCACGCGAAATGCCAGCGTCCGCGAATGCTCTGGCCACGGTTTGGAAGTTGTAGGGCAACGTGGCGAGGGCTTCAGCGGGAATCGATCGAGGGCTGTGCGCAACGTGGTCAGGCCGGACGGTTACGTGCGTGGCATGCGTCCCTTCGCTTGACGGCGGCTTGGCCCCGAACACAGGGTCGCCTTCGCGCAAGCCTCTCACGCCAGCCCCCACGGCACAAACAGTCCCGGCAAAATCGTTTCCGAGAACCAGCGGCAGGCGCGTTGCCCCCAATAACGAGAAAATTCTCCTGCCGTAGCCGCTGCGTCGGCGCACATCGATAGGATTCACCGCCGCTGCCTCGACTCTCACCACGATCTCGCCATTGCGCGGTTTCGGGTAAGGCTTTGGACGAACCTCGAGCGCGAAGTCCTCGCCAAATCCATCGATCGCGGCCGCCGCGGCAGTTGGTTCGCCGTATGGGGCGTTCATGCCGACACCACGCGATTGCGCTGCTCGCCCAGCTCGATTGCACCATCGTCGGTGCGTATCGAAGCGGTCATGATGTCGCCCGGCTGCAGGTAGGCGGGGTTCGAGCGGCCCTTCTTGATGAAAAGCTTCCACTTCGTACGCTCGGACAGTACATGGCGGAACATCCACATCGCGAGCTTTCCCGGCGCGCGGGCCGCGCAGCCTGCCGGCGTGCCGGTAGCGATGAGGTCGCCGGGCAGCAGATCATGCAAGGCCGACAGTTCCGTCAGTGTCTGGTGCGGTTTGAATATCATGTCGCCGCAGTACGTGTCCTGCCGGGGCTGCCCGTTCACGTGGAGCCGCATGCGCAGTTCAGGCCAGCGCGCCCACTCTTCTGCGTTCAGCAGTACCAGGAAGGGACCCACGGGACCAAAGCTGCGATAACTCTTTCCTTTGTAGAACTGAGCCTGCGGCAACTGGACGTCGCGCGCGGAAACGTCATTGACAATCGTTACACCCGCCAGAAACTCGTGAAGCTCGTCCGGCCCGACACGCAGTGCGCCGGCCAGCGGCTTGCGGACAACCAGACCAAGCTCGATCTCGTAGTCGAGCAGGTGCACATGCCCCGGCCGCACCACGTCGGCGTCAGCCGCGGCAAGACAGGATGGAGCCTTGGTGAACAGCGTGTTGAAGCCGATCTTGCCGGGGTCCATGCCAGACTCGCGTACATGACTGGCGTAGTTAATGCCCTGGCACAGGAACTGCCGGTCTGGCGTGACTGGCGGCAGCAGCGTGACGCCATCGAGCGCAAGCGTTGCCTCGCCCGCGGTGCTGCGCCAGGCGGCCTCCAGGCCATTGGTGACGAAGTCGGCAGTACTCGCGCCATCGCAGCGCAACGGTGCGATGCGGCGGTCGTGGACCACGCCCCAGTGCGGCTCGCCGGCATGGATATATCGGACGACCTTGACAGCCATTTGTTCTCCTTGATGTGTGGGTTCTTGCAGGACCGCGATAGCGCATTCACAGCCAGGGTCTGGCAGGGCTCATGGCGCGGCCAAGCAATTTCAGGCGCTCCAGGGACAGCCGTCCGGTCCGCAGCAATCCAGCCACACGGAGCACCGTGTCGAAATTGCGCTTGACGCCCATGCTTGCCGGCACGTCGTCGCCCCAGGCCCAGATGCCGGCCATGTCGAGGGGGACGTAATGCGTTTCATGGTCCGCGGTGAAGACATCGCCGTCGGTGTAGTGCTCGAATTCCATGCCGTCCGGATCGAACCAGTAATCGAAGAGTTGGCTTCCGAGGACGTGCCGTCCGATGCCCCACATATGCCGGTGGCCGTTCGCACGCAGCACGTTGTGGCCCTGTCCGAGCGCATCGAGGTCGAGCACCTCGTACGCACTGTGCTCATACTTTTCCTCAATGCCTCCCGCGAGCACGAAGGAGTGATGGTCCGCGGGCGTGCTTCCCAGATCCAGGCGAAAGAAGCAGAGGTTCGGCGACCCGTCCTCTAGATACTGAACATCGGTCGGGATCAGGCCGAGATGCCGCATGTACCAGTGCGCCATGCCGGCAAAGTCAACGGTCTGCAGCACGACGTGGCCGAGCTTCACCACGGCTGCGGGCTCCAGCGGCGGCCGCACCATAGCGTTCACCCTGCGGAGCTGGGCGGGATCATTGGTGAGAACGTGTGTCGGCTCCCGCAATGGCAGCCGATTGAGCGGTTGCTGACCCGTGACCAGCCATAGAAGATTCCCCGCCGGGTCGGTCAACTCGACGCCAGCGCCGCCTCCCGGAATTGCGCCGGGCGGCAGTCGGCGGGCATTCGCCTCGGCCTCAAGACGAACCAGGTCGGCCTCGCTGCGAACGGTAAACGCGGCGCCGACATAACGCGAGCGCTTGCCTTTCTGTATCAACAGCAGGCATGGCTGCGGCCCAGCGCCGCGCATCAGCAACTGCTTGTCCGTGCGCGACACGCTACACATGCCGAAATCCGTCAGGAAGGTCTCCGCAGCACGCAAATCATGTTTTTCAAAGATGAGAAAAGCAAGCGCCTGGGCTCTCACCACGGCTTCTGGCCGTGGGAGTTTCTGGACCGAGGGAGGCAGTGCACTTTCTGGATATGCCGGGGGCGTGCGCAGCACGCTGCGAGGCTGGCGGGTCATGTCGTCTCCTTGAAGTGGCCGGGCACGCTCTGCAGCGACGCCCGTTCTTTTTATGACATTATGGTCATCCTGACTGCTAAGTCAATATGAAAATAGAGATCGGGATGTGGGATTTGCGGGCGCGCCGCCTGAGTGAATCTTGGCGCGCCGTATGGTGCTCTCCCGACTGGATACTGTCGCGACCGGACTCCCGCAGGCCGCAAATGCATAGCAAACTCCTTCGTTTGGCGGCCAACGCCGCCTTGCACCGCTAGCGCCGATTGCATCATTCGCCATGGCCGGCATGCAGGCTCGGCCTGGCGTCCGCCCGCGCCAGACCTTCTGTGAGCCTCTGGAACTCGGCCGAATCGCGCAGCGCCTCGCGGCCCGCTTTCACCAGTTGATGCGCTTGTCCCGGCAGGATCGTCAGCGCCGTGGGTACTTGAAGCAGTGCCTGACGGACTCCCGAGTCCTTCACGTCGCGCAGGCTGACACTGATCACATGAATTTCTGCGTCCGGTGCAAACGGGCTATCTTTCGTGCCCCGCACTTCGGTCAACTCCTTGGCCCAGCGGCGGGCGTTGTCATCCATGGCCGCGATGGTTTCACCGGTTGCGCGGGAGCCGGCGCCGAAAATCAAAGAATCCAGCACCTGGGGCGTCACGGGCACCCGGTCGCTACGGTCAATGCGCTCGGCGGTGTCCCGTTCTGAATTCACGCTGATCAGTACGATCTTGTGTACGGAGCCAGCAGGAAGGTTTCCGAAACTCGCGTCGAGCGAGCCGCGCGCAGCAGTACGGTCCAGCAGGCCACGCACGCCGAGGTTGTCCACCAAGCCTCCGTCCACAAGATGCAGGTACGGCCTGTTTTCAGCATCGAGATAGCTTTGTGCATTGGCATGCAGCATCCTCGCCTGCAAATTGCGGTCGCTGCGTACCGTATCCGCGAGTTGGGCCGCCTGGGGACAGGCGCCGGCATAGTTGTGCAGCGTCACCGGACTGAGCAGAATCGGAACCGATGACGACGCGGCGACTGCGAATGACAGGGGCACGCTGCTCAGGTCTGAGCAGATCAGGGCAAACTGCTCGGGGGTGAACTCGAACGCCGCGCCGGTGGTAAGGTCGGTCGCGGTTACGAGCAGATGCGGCCCCCGGCTTCGGCCGCGCAGGTCGCCGAAGGTCTTGCCCCGGTAAAGCGCGTCAAGCTTTTCCTGCAGGACATTGGTGCGGCCGAACCATGGCGAGGTCATCCTGTACAGCGTGCCGGGCGCCAACACATGGCCGACGAGGCCGCCCTGGAAGTCCGCCAGCAGGAATTCAGGCTCGAAACGTGTCAGGGTCTCGTCGCCAAACGCGGCGAAATAGGTAGCCAGTACACTGCCGCCGGACACGCCGCTGACAAGGCCGACCTCATCCAGCAGCGTCGTGCTGCGCCCTTCCCACTCGAAACGTGTGGCTTTCATTTCCTCCAGAACGCCGAGGCCGAACGCCGCTGCACGCGCACCGCCGCCGGACAGCGTAACGGCTGCGATGATGCTCGGCGGCCGCGACGGTTCCGGCACCTGGACCGGGGTCGTCGACGGAAGCGGGGAATCCGCCGAAATCGGCTCGTTGATCCACGGCCGCGCGGTCGAGCACGCCGCCAAAGCGGCGGCTGCGAACAATAACGTCAGGCGCCGGGCCATGCCGGCGGCTTTCTGTGCCAGCGCACCCGCGGGATTCGATGTCGTCGCGGCGCAAGCGACGTTCACGTTGTCCGCGCGCATTACGACGCCAGCCATGCGCCCAACCCGCGCAGGCTGTCCTCATTCAATTCGCCGGCTGCGGCTTCCAGCCGCAGGCGACCCATCAGATAGTCGACGCGTGCCTGGATCAAGTCCAGCTCCGCCCTGTACATGCGCTGCTGCGCGTCCAGGACATCGAGTTGCGTACGCGTCCCCACGTCGCGTCCGAGCGTGGTCGACTCGAGCGCGCTGCGCGCAGAGACAAGCGCCTGATCGAGCGCGGCGATGCGAGACACCCCCGTCTTGACCGCGAGGAATCCGTCCTGCACCTGCAATCGCACGTCGCGTCGCGCGGCGGCAAGTTCCTGCTCGGCCTGGCGCCGCCTGGCGGCAGCCTCCCGCTCTCGCGAGTCGATGCCACCGCCCGCGTAGATCGGAATATTGAGCTGGAGTCCGACCAGCGCCGTGCGGTTGCCCTGTCGCGCCACCAGTGGCGACAGGTTGCCGTTCTGGTCCTCGGTGCCATAGCCGGCCACCAGGTTCAGCGTGGGCCGGCTTGCAAGCCGGAACTTGTCGATCTCCGCCCCGGCAATCTCAAGCTCGGACTGCCTGGTCTTGACCAGGGTGTTGCGATCCTCTCCCTTCGTCTGCCAGGCAGTCAGATCGTCGGGCAGCGGAGGCTGCGCGGCAAAGGTCGGCGCCAGCGCCGACAGACGCTCGGGTGCGACGCCGATCGTCTCGCGATAGCGCGTGCGCCGCAGTTCAAGCGACGACCTGGCCGACACTTCCCGCGCTTCGACGCCGTCGAGCCGCGCCTGTGCCTCCTGGAGGTCCGTAATCTTGCCCTGCCCCACGTCGAAGCGCGCTTTGGCACGGTCACGCTGCTGGCCCAACGCGCGTTTCTCGGCCTCCACGACGCGCAGCGTTTCTTCGGCGACGATGACCCCGAAATAGGCATCTGCCACCCGCAGTGCGAGATCTTCGCGGGAGTGATCGAACTGCGTTTTCGCGAGTTCGGACTGCTCGCGCCATTGGCGCCGGGTGGCGCCCGCGGCCTTGTCGTAGAGCGGTTGCACGAGTTGTACCGAAGCTTGCCGCACCGTACCGTTGGTGTTGGATGGCGCCAGACCAGACAGCGGTGGCGGGAGTTCAGCGGTGGAGCGGTTGTTGATCCGCGACACGCCAGCTTGCAGGTCGATGCGCGGACGCAGCAATGCGTTACCCTGTACCGCCTTTTCGCGGCCCGCGGTCAGCGCTTCATCGGCAGCCAGCATTGCCGGATCGTTACGTAGCGCCTGCGAATAGGCCTCAATCAGGTCCATTGCGCCGGCCTGTCCGGCACCGGCCGCCAAAAGCAGGGCGAACGCCGCCTGCGCCGCCCGTCGGGCGGTGTTTGAATTGATCATCATTGGGATAACTCTTTGTCTTGAATGCCTGTCAGTGCGTGCCAGTACGTTGGGCGCGGTAACAGGCGGCGTACAGTGCGGGCAGGAACACCAGTGTCAGCAGCGTTGCAACGGCCAGGCCACCCATGATTGCCCATGCCATCGGGCCCCAGAACACCGAGTGGGTCAACGGCACCATGCCAAGGATGGCGGCCAGCGCGGTGAGAACGATCGGCCGCAGTCGACGTACGGCGGATTCAACGATGGCCGTCCACAGCGGCACGCCCGCTGCCACGTCCTGGTCGATCTGCACCACGAGAATCACTGAGTTGCGGATGATCATGCCCGCCAGCGCAATCACCCCCAGCATCGCCACGAAGCCGAACGCGATGTGGAAGGCCGCCATGATCGCGCTCACGCCGATCAGGCCCAGTGGCGCGGTCAGCAGCACCAGCCCCATCTTCTTCATGTCCTGCAGTTGAATCATCAGGAGCAGGAGCACGACGATGACGGTCACGGGCATCACCGCAAAGACGGACTTTTGCGCCTTGGCACTCGATTCGGTCGCGCCACCAACGTCGATGCCATAACCCATCGGCAGACCCTTGGTCAGCGCCTCGATCTTCGGCATCACCGCCCGCGTAACGTCCGGCGCCTGCGCACCCGAGACGTCGGCGCGCACGGTCAGCGTCGGGATGCGGTTGCGCCGCCAGAGCTCGCTGTCCTCGCTCTCCAGCGAAAGCCGCGCGACCTGCGAAACCGGCACGAACTTGCCGTCGCGCAGATAGATCTTTGCGTCCTTGAGGTTGTTCAGGTCGGTGCGTTCCGCTTCAACAAGGCGAGCGACCACGTCCAGTCCCTGGTCCCCTTCGCGGTACTGGGTGACCGGCGTGCCGGACAGGGAAGCTTGCAGTGCCTCCTTGATCTGGCCGGAACTGACCCCGAGCACGCGTGCCTTGTCCTGGTCGACATCGACCTGCATGCGCTTGACCCGTTCGCCCCAGTCGGCATTGACGCGGCGCAGATTCGGGTTGTCACGCATGATGGCTGCCACGCGCTCGCCGATCTCCCGGACCTTGGCGTTGTCGCTGCCGTAGACGCGGAACTGGACGGGATAACCGACGGGCGGACCGTTCTCAAGCCGCAGCACCCGGCCGCGCACGTTTGCAAAGCGCTCGTCGAACAGCTTGTCGATCTTTGCCATGACACGCTCGCGTGCCTCGCCGCCCTTGGTCATGATCATCAGCTCGCCCAGGTTCAGATTGGGCGTCTGTACATCCAGCGGCAGGTAGAACCGGGGCGCGCCATTGCCGACGAAACTCGTGACCGCTTCGATGTCCGCGTCGCGCTTGAGCAGACGCTCCAGGTCACGGACTTCGCGCTCGCTGGCGTCAAACGTCGAAGCCTTGGGCATCCACAGATCCACGATCAGCTCGGGCCGGTCCGATGCCGGGAAGAACTGCTGTGGTATGAACTTGAACAGCGCCAGCGAGCCGGCGAATACCGCGAACGTAATGGCGATCACCCAGCGACGCTGGACCAGGCAGAAGTTGATGAAATGCCGGAACTTGACGTAGAACCCGCGCTGGTACACCGCGTCTTCGTCATGGGAAGCGTGCGCTTCCTGCTTGAGCAGCTTGAAGCCGATATATGGCGTGAACAGAACCGCCACCACCCACGACAGCAACAACGAGATGCCCACCACCTGAAACAGCGAAAAGACGTACTCACCGGTTCCTGACTTGGCGAAGCCGACCGGCAGAAAGCCTGCTGCAGTGATCAGCGTGCCTGTCAACATTGGGAATGCGGTCGCCGTGTAAGCATAGGTGGCCGCGCGAAACTTATCCCAGCCCTGTTCAAGCTTCAGGGCCATCATCTCGACGGCGATGATCGCATCGTCGACCAACAGGCCCAGCGCAATGATCAGCGCGCCAAGCGAAATCCGCTGCAGGTCAATGCCAAGCACATACATCGCGAGAAAGGTCATGGCCAGCACCAGCGGGATGCTCATTGCAACCACCAGCCCACTTCGCACGCCCAGCGAAAAGAAGCTGACGGCCAGCACGATCACTACCGCCTCTGCCAGGCTCTTCTTGAACTCGAAGACCGAGTGCTCGACCACGCGTGGCTGGTCGCTGACGGCATGAATCTCCACGCCGACCGGCAGTTCGGCGCGGATGCGCCGCACGGTTTCGTCCAGTTGCTGGCCGAGGTGGATCACATCGCCACCCTTGCGCATGCTCACCGCCAGGCCCATCGTCTCGGAGCCGTTGAAACGCATGCGTTGTGCTGCCGGCTCGATAAAGCCTCGGTGGACATCGGCAATGTCACCAAGCCGGAACGTCCTGCCGCCGGCATGGATGCCAATCGCGCGGATGTTCTCGACCGAATCAAACTCTCCGCCCACTGTCAGGCGCACCTGCTCGCTCGTGCTCTGTACCGTGCCCGCAGCGGTCACTGCGTTGGTCTGGGCCAGCGTTGAGGCGATGAGGGCGGGATCCAGGCCCAGCGACGCCAGTTTGGCGGTGGACATCTCCACGTAGATCTTCTCTTCCTGCTTGCCAATCAGATCCACCTTGTTGACATCGGACACGCGCAGAAACTCGTTGCGCGCGGCGTCGGCAAAGCGGCGCAGGTCCTCATAGCTGAAGCCGTCCCCGGTCAACGCATACATGTTGCCGAAGGTATCGCCAAACTCGTCGTTAAAGAAAGGGCCTTGCGTGCCCTGGGGCAGTGTCTGGCGGATATCGCCCAGCTTCTTGCGTACCTGATACCAGACGTCAGGAACCGCTTTGGGCGGCACGTTTTCGCGCAAGTTGACTTTGATCTGGGTCTCGCCCGGCTTCACATAGCTGGACGTGTAATCGATCTCGGCAACTTCCTGCAGCTTGCGCTCGATCTTGTCGGTGACCTGGTCGGCCATTTGCTGCGCCGAACTGCCGGGCCAGTACGCCTGCACCACCATGGTCTTGATGGTGAACTCAGGGTCCTCCTTCTGGCCCAGGCTGCTGTATGCCAGGATACCGGTCACCGACAGGAGCAACAGCAGGAATGCGATCATCTGCTGGTGCTTGAGTGCCCATTCGGAGAGATTGATGCCTTTCATTTTTCGCTCCCTGCCTGGCTCGCGGAAGCGGTAGCGTTGGTGGCCTCGATGACTTTGACGCGTTGGCCGGCCTTGAGCATATGGACGCCCGCCGTCACCACGGTTTCCCCTCCGAACAGGCCGGCGGTTACCAGCACGGTGTCCTTCTGCGCGCTGCCAAGCTGCACATCCCGCGCCTGGACACGCGAACTCTTGGGGGGCACGATCCACACCTGGCGGCTGCCGTCGCGGTCCACGATCGCGGTCAGGGGCAGCCGGATCGCGCGGTTTCCGTCCACGTCGGGCGCGAACACTGACGCCGTCATGCCGAGGCGCAGCAGCGTCTCGTCCGGATCCTGAATCGAAATGCGCGCGGAATAGGTGCGCGTCACGCTATCGGTATCCGGGGCGAGCTCACGCAGCGTGCCGGTCCAGGCCTTGTCCGGATGGGCCCAGACGGAGACCTGCAGGGACTTGGCCTTGCGCAGTTCCTCGACGCGGGACTCGGGAATGCTGATCGCCACCTCGCGCTCACCGTCCGCGGCCACTGTGACGACGGACTGCCCAGGCGACACGACCTGGCCGGCCTCCGCGCCGATGGCGCTGACGACACCATCGCGATCCGCCACGAGCGTGGTGAATCCCTCCTGGTTGGCATTCAGCTTCTGTCGCGCCAGTGCGGAGCGCAATTGCGCTTCGGACTGGTCCAGCGCGAGACGCTGCTGGTCCAGCTCCGCTTGCGACGCGAAATTGCGCGCCAGTAGTTGCTCGATCCGCTTTACGTCCACACGTGCCTGCGCGACGCGGCTGCGCGCCGCATCGACATCGGCGGCGGCTGTCACCTGCAAGGCCTCCTGCGTCGGATCCAGCCGCAGCAATACCTGTCCGCGCTTGACATGGGCACCCACGTCGACCAGCCGCGCGACGATCTTGCCCCCGGTACGGAAGCTCAGCCGGCTCTCGTACCGGGCGCGAATTTCACCTGAATAGCTTGCGCCGACAGTACCAGGGGTCTGGCCGGCAATGATCGTGCGCACCGGACGCACTTCCTCATGCTGAGGGGGCTCAGCCCGGGAACAGGCGGCGACCGCGCAGACCGCGATCAATGTAAGGGCTAGGGTTTTACGATTTCGGGTCAATTTCTGCCTTCCTTTCAGATCCGCTGCAGGGCGGCCGTTGTGCGGTCCTGGCCGCCGGGCGCCAATCCGCCAAAAGTGCGTCGAGTCGCATGCAGTCCAGCTCGCATGACGCGATAGTTCACTCGCTCCGGGACGGGGGCCTCGGTATCGACGGATCGAACTATATATCATCATTTACGATTTGTCATGATGACGCTTAGTGTATTATGTAAAGGTCAGAAACACGCCGGCGCGGGCGGAAGGCGGAATGAGGAGCAATGTGCGGTGGGCACAGCGGAAGTGCCGGGATGGCCGACGTAATTTGCCGACACGCGGCAATTACCCTGCCGACACGGCCGGCGGCCCATGTCAGTCATGCGTCACCCGTCGCGTAGCAGGACGGGCGACATGGCACTTAACATTTTTTCATAATGACGATAATTACATCATGACAAAACCGGCTATCTCGCTGAAGGCCGAGGCGGAGCAATGGGAAAATCACCCGAATGATCGGTCTGGTATGGCAAGTCCGCTGCCGCAAATGGCAAACCACCGCCAGCGTGTCGGCGCGGAGCGTCGCGAGCGCATGCGTTGGCGGCTTCTGAACAGTGCGCTGAAGCTGGTCGCGAGCAAGGGCCACGCCGCCATGTCGGTCGACGACGTGATTCGTGAGGCGGGCGTGTCCCGGGGAACGTTCTACAAGTACTTCCCGTCGCCAGATGCCCTGATCCGGGAACTGGCGACCGAGATCGCCAACCAGATCGTACGTACCGTCGATCCGCTGGTGCGCGGCATTGACGATCCGGCTCGGCTGGTCGCGCGCGGCATTCGGCTCGCGTCGCGGCTTGCCTTGCACTACTCAGCGGTCGCCGACTTTCTCGCGCATGTGGGATGGCCGGGCGAACACGGACCGAATATGCTGGAGTTCGTGCGCACCGACATCGAGGAAGGCTTCCGGCAAGGGCGCTTCACGCGCATGCCGATGGCCATCGCGCTCAACATCGTCGTGGGGGCTGTGCTGGGCACGATCCAGCGGATGCAGGAAACGGACAGCCGGGAAGATTATTCGGAGCAAGCTGCCGCCATGGCGCTGCGAGCGCTGGGGATTGACGCGCATAGCGCCGACGAGATCGCCAGGACGCTGCCCGATGCCGACGAGGCTCAGCTTGTCGGCGCCCTGGCCGCTACCCTCGGTATCGTGGCAGGATGAACTGGGCGCTGGACGACCCCAACCGTATCCGCGGGTTACGCGGAGTCACCGTGTGCTGACTCGGCTCGTGCCTGCGTCTTGGCCAGCATCGATTCGGGCGGGGCCGTCAGCTTCGGGATGGGTGCTTCCGTCAAGGCGTGCGCCATGGCCGCGCCGATGCCGAGTCCACGCAGCATGGCTTCGACAATGGTTTCCGGATACCGCTTCGCCGTGCGACTGTTGGTCATCCGATGCACGGCAATGAGGCAGGTACCCGCGACCAGATCGACCGCCGCGTCGATCGGCATGGGGCTGAAAGAACCCCGCTTCTGGCCTTCCTTGAGGTCTGGTGGCAGGTAGTCGAACATGGCACTGCCCTTGCCTGCCAGGCTGAGGCCGGCGCTGCAAAGAAAGCGGGCAACGACAGGATAGGACCGCACCAGATGCAGGTACGATCGGACGCCGCTGGCAACGCGCAGCGCCGGGTCTTCGATACCACCCACGGCGCTTTCGATCAGCACAAGCATCTCGTTGCTCAATGCCTCGCTGACCCCCACCAGCAATTCCTCGTTGGTGCGGAAATAATTGTAGAAGGAGCCTTTCGAGACCTCCGCCGCGGCGACCACTTCCGGAATGACGCTGGCCCCGAGACCCTTCTGCGCGAATACGATCATCGCGCTTTCCAGAAGCCTTCTGCGCATGCGCGCGCGGCGTTCGGCGGCGACGCGGGGACGGTGATCTGTGGGGGAGACAGCGGCAGGCATATTTGGGTTATAGCCATCCAGAAGCCGCCGAGTTTACCAGTTCCTAAGATTCGTCTGCCCTACAGTGTTGCAGCCGCCTCGCGTGGCAGTGGATGTCCCAGGAGGGTTGTCCAATGAACGAGACGTCTGAAGTGCGAAGGACTGGGGAGACGAACAGCGCTTCCGACCCTCCCGCACCGTTTCAATTCGACCAAGCCGCCTCAGACTCTACAAAGCGACCCGCAGAGCGACAGGCCGCTCACGCACCGAACTTCGGCCATTCGAAGAACGTAGTGCGAACTACTGTTTTGGGTCGCCCTCTGACCCACGCGGACCGGTCTAGGAGGAACGCTCAGTCGGACGGAGAGGTGAGGACTGCGCCGAGGCAATCGGCTTCTATTGCGGAGGCCTCGATTCGCGTCGCGGTACCGCACTGTTCACCGGTCGCGCGGCCGTGCGAACAACGGCGAACGTGGCTCAGCGGTGATTGCAGTTGCCAAAACGGGCCAGGCAGTGCCACACCTGTTTGAGCATCTGCGGATCGTGCTGGCCGACGCGCACGGCCTCGCCAATCCGCGCCGGCGTCAACAGGTGTGTGTCTGCCAGGGTCGCAGCAAGTTCGGCGACGGCTTGGCCGCGGTACTCGTGCTGTCGGCGCAGCAAATCTGCTCCTGCGCGAAAGCCGGCGTGCCATTCGACACGGCAGGGCAATGCATGGGCAAGCGCCTCGACGCCCGTATGCCGGAATGATGGGTCGAGTACGATGGCCTCCACGTCGCGCGCGATTTGCACCCCGCCATGAACATGAGCCTCGATGTAATGGTCAAGCGGATCGCCCTGCTCCGCCACGGCAGCCAGACGTTCGACAAGGGCGAAACGGTCGACCACGCCGAAGTGATTCGGCTCGTAGACACTGTCCGGGTGGCAAAACGTCGTGCGAGCCAGCACGCCGGAAGCAAGCCGCAGATGCGCCGAACCAAAGCGTGGCGCTGCGCCGGCTGCATGACCCAGATTCAGCGCGCCATAGCATGGCCGCTCGGAAGGTGGCGCTGTGTCATAGGCTTGCCCGAAGATCCGGCTTTCCCATTGCCACCGATCGCCACCGGGGTAGGCGGTCAGCCCACCATTGCTCGTGCCAGTTTCGAACTGGGATCGATACACGCCATCTTCGGCCATCACCTCCAGCAGCGGCCGCCCGCGAAACATCCGATCAGGGTGGAAGTTCAGCGTTACGCGCCAACCCGGATCGAGCGGGTGGCCCGCAGATCTCGCGGCGACGTGGGCCCACGCACGCGCGGCGGAAGTTCGGGCGGATGACATGGCGGCGTGGAAGCTTCACGGAGGCAATTGGCCAATTCTACCGGCAGCGCATTGGCTGAGACGACGGTCGAACTTTGCTGGTAGCGGTAGTTGCGCAAGTGCGACGTCAAGCGCCAATCAAGGAGCTCGCGGGTCGTCTCGAGCTCCTCGGCCCAGGGGCATGAAGGTGCCTTATGCAGCTCTTGAAATTGCCTTTTTCTCTTGCTATTTTTATTTCCGCTCAGGCAGTCGCGACTTCGCGCTGCGTGTTTCTGTTTGTTTGCCGGCAATGGGGCAGGTGAATGGGAGCGCGTAATGCCCCTTCCTCCTCGCTGGCAACGATAGGAGGATACGACCATGACTGACGCATTCTTTGGAACCGACCTTTTCGGTGACCTCGATCGCTTGCAAAGGCAGATGTCGGGGCTGTTCGGGGGGTTTCCCTCCAGCATCCGCGCCGGGCGTTTCGGCGCCTTTCCTGCGATAAATATCGGGGCGACGGACGACTCCATCGAGATCGTCGCGTTCGCACCCGGCGTCAAGCAGGAGGACTTTGAGGTCTCTATCGACAGAGGGCTGCTGACGATCAGCGGCGAGCGGCATTCTGTTTGGTCCGATAACGTGCCCGATTCGCGACGGTACGCGCAGGAACGCTTTGTTGGTGCGTTCCGAAGGGTGATCGAATTGCCCGACGGCGCCGACCCCGACAAGGTACAGGCGCGATATGCCAATGGCTGTCTTTCCGTAAGCGTGGGCAAACGTGAGGCGTCGAAGCCGCGTGCCATCACCGTGCAATAGTGGGAAGGAGACCGCCATGAACGATACCACCCAAGTCGCCGAACGCAACGACAGTGCGTTGGCTCAACGTCAAGAGGACAAAGCCGCGCGGACAGTGACCCTCGTGCCCGCAGTAGACATCGTGGAAGACAGAAACGGCGTGACCTTGTGGGCGGATCTGCCGGGAGTGAGTCGTGACAAGCTGGAGGTAAGCGTCCACGACAGCAACCTCCATATTGCTGCGGAAGCGGTCGTGCCAATGCCTTCCGGACTGCGCGTGCAGTACGCGGAAATCAGCCAGCCTCACTTCGCGCGTTCCTTTTCACTGAGTCCGGATCTGGATGGCACACAGATCAGCGCTCAGTTGCAAGACGGGGTGCTGAAGCTGACCATCCCGCGTCGTGAGGAAGCGCGACCGCGGCGCATTGCGATCAATGTGACGTAAGCAGACATGGTATCGACCAGGACGTCTCACCGGGCGCCCTGGTCGACCCGCCATATCTCGGCCTATTACGTGAGCAGAGGTCATCATGGAGTTCGATACCGATTGGACAACGTTAGGTCCCCATCGCGTCCGGCTGCGCTGCGTGCGTGGTTTTCCGACTGAAAAGATGCGGACCATCGCAGAGCTGTCGCGCATTGCCATCGAGCACAATATGAGCGCTGCAGCGCGACTGTTGGAGGTCGTCGCTGACCGTTCAAATTCCTATTCCATCAATATCGGCACGACGTTTCCAAAAGACTCGGCTGCGGCGCCACATCTGGAAGTGGCGCTCGCCACCGTGCTCGGGTTGAAAGCGGACCAGATCAGCCTGGACGTCACGGTGGTCAGCCAGACCGAAGTGGATCTCCACTTTGGCGTGTACGAACGGATGCTGGCCGAGAAGATCGGGATCGTTCCGCAAATTCAGTGAAGCACTTTCAAAAGACTGATGCATGTTATTCCAATGTCCGACGGTCGTTTAAATGCGCGGGGCCTTACCAGGCCAGCTACCGTGAACCATCTTTCCGCCAGGCCAGCAGGAAACCCCCAGCAGTACGATGGCGGCATCAGCGAATTCCGTGCCCGGTATCTTGGCAGAGTTCCGGGAAACGAACGTCCCCTATCAGACCCGTAGCGGTCGCTCGCCGCAGCCATGCCCGAACAGCGGTGTCGGGTCGGCCACGGCCCAACGCGGACCTAGCGGGATGGGCCGACGACTGGCTTTCCCAGTGGCCGGTGCTATCTTGTAGTATTGGCGCCCCCGCCACTCACGGCATCGATCTTCCCACCCGCCGTGCTCAATGGACCGCTGAGCCAGTTCGAGTGCCTGAGGCAAAAGTCCGGCCGCTGCGCAGCCAACGATAAATGAGGAAGGTGAATCATGAAGATGCTACTCACAGTCGAATTCCCTCATGAGCCCTTCAACTCCCTCGTCAGAAGCGGGAAGGTGGGCGAGATCATCGGGCGTATCCTGGAAGCGATCAAGCCGGAAGCGGTGTTCTTTACCGAGCAAGAGGGAATGCGCTGCGGTGTCTTCGTGATCAACGTCGAAAACCCATCCGAAGTTCCTGCCTTTGCGGAGCCTTTCTTTCTCAACTTCCAGGCCAACTGCAAGTTCCGCATTGTGATGAGCCCGGAGGATCTGCAAAAGGCTGGACTGGAAGCGCTGGGGAAAAGGTGGGCGTAATCAGCGGTTCGCTATTTGCCGCTATAGCCCACTTTGCGACAGGAGGAGGTCCATGGAATACACCCACATCCTCGCCACCATTCCACGATTGGCGCTTCTTGGCCCTCCTGCTTAATTCGGCCCTTGCATTGGGCCAACCGTCACTGGATCAGCAACTGGCCGGCGCATGGACCTATGTCTCGGTCGACACGGTCCGCCCCGACGGCAGCCGCACGCCAATGTACGGGCCCAATCCCCAGGGTCTTGTGATCTTTGACGGTCATGGCCACTACGCGCTGGTGAATTCACGCAGCGACTTGCCCAAGTATGGTTCCAACGATCGAATGAAAGGCAGTGCGGACGAGTATCGCGCCATGGGACAAGGTTCCATCGCCCACTTTGGCACCTACGTCATCAACGAAGCCGACAAGACCATCACCTTTCACATCGATGCGAGCACATTCCCGAACTGGAATGGGGTCGAACAGCGCAGGCCCTTTGTTCTTTCGGGAGATCAACTCAGGTGGACCACGCCTGCCGCCTCCGGAGGCGGCTCCGGCGAGGTCGTGCTAAAGCGAGCCAAATGAACCAGGCATCTGCAGATGAGACAACCCGAAATCGCACCCCTCGCATTCCAGGCCGCCTGGAACAGCCATGACATGGACGCCCTTGGCGCCCTGTTCCATGATGACGCAACGTTCGTGAACCGGTTCGGGCACTACGTGCGCGGCGTCGCAGCAATTGTCGGGATGCATGCGCCGATTCACGCGACCATCTACAGCGATTCCACGCTCCGGAACGAGCTGATCGACGTGGTCGCCCTCTACGATGACGCGGCAGTCGTCCACTTCTGGAGCCGACTCGCGGCGGGTGCCGCGCATCCGGCGGGCCCGCACGCCGTCGACACGCTGGTCCTTGCCGTGCTGACGCAGCAGGCCGGGGCGTGGCGAATCAAGGCGCTTGAGAATGTCACCCTGACGAATCCCCGGACGGGAGAAGCTGTCTTGAGAGACCGCCAAGGCCTGTGATACGAGGCGTGAGCGCCATTGGCGCAACCGGGACGGCTGGGTAACCCACTGTTACCCGCCGATCTCGTCACACCTTCCGGACGAACTCCGATTTCAGGCTCATTGCGCCAAAGCCATCGATCTTGCAATCGATATCGTGGTCGCCGTCGACCAGCCGGATGCCCTTTACCTTGGTGCCCATCTTGATCACGCCGGCCGATCCCTTCAGCTTGAGATCCTTGATGACCGTGACGGTATCGCCATCCTGCAAGACATTGCCCGCTGAATCGCGATAAATCCTGACTTCCGCTTCGGTTGCCGTCGATGCCTGCGCCGACCATTCATGCGCGCATTCCGGGCATATATACAGACTGCCGTCCTCATAGGTGAACTCGGAATGGCATTTCGGGCAGGCGGGCAAGGCGCTCATGGGTATTTCGTGTGGTCGTGGCGAAAGCCGGGAGTATACCGCCCTGCCCGGCCGGGACCGCCCGGCACGTACAGGTCGAGCACAGCCGGCTAATCGCCCTGCAACTCAAACCTCCAGTTCTTCCAGCACCTGCCCCTTGGTCTCGATGCCAAGGAAGTGAACGGTAATCGCCGCCACGAACGGCACCGCGGCCAGCGCAAGGAAGGCACTGCTGAGATCGCCGCTGCCGATGGTGCCGGCGATGAGCGAGGGCGCGAAGATGGCTGCCAGCTTCAGCCACGCACCGCCAAGCCCGCACCCCATGGCGCGCACGCTGGTCGGGTACAGCTCCGGCGTATAGACGTACGCCGTGATGAAACCGCAAGCGAGAAAGCCCATCGAGAACGCACAGAGGGTGGCCACGACATAGACCGACGAAGCATGGAACACGCCGGCCAGCACCAGCGACAACGCGCACAGCAGGAACGACACGTTGATCACGGGCTTGCGGCCAACCTTGTCGACAATCATCGCGCACACCAGCGAGCCGATCACACCCAGCACCGAGGCACCCGCAGCAAGGTTCAACGCGAGTTGCAGCGGCGCGTGGTACACGGTCTTGTAGATGGTGGGCAGCCAGGTCGACAACCCATACTGGATGAACCCGCAGGTCGCCCACAGCATCCACACCGCCAGCGTGCGGCCGATATAGGCCTTGCTGACCAGGTCGCGAACACGGCGGCGCGGATGGTGCGCCATATTGTCAAAGGCACTGGTATCACCGGGCGGCGGCAGCGGCGTACGGGCACGCGCTTCGAACGCGCGCAGCGCGCTGTCGGCGTCGGCCATGCGGCCCTTCTCCGCCAGCCAGCGCGGCGATTCGGGAATCACGCGGCGCAGGATGAAGAACAGCACCAGCGGCACGCCGCCGAGGAAGTACATCACCTCCCAGCCGTAGTGCGGCACCAGCCAGGCGCCCACGCCGTTGGAAACCATCAGCCCGATCGGGAACACCACCTCGTAGAGCAGCACGAAACGGCCGCGGCCATGCGCGCGCGTGACTTCGTTGATGTAGGTGGCGGCCACGGGCAGTTCGCCGCCAAGGCCGAGCCCCTGCACGATGCGCAGCAACGCGAAGATCTCGAACGACGGCGCGAAGCCGCACGCAATGCTCATCAGGCCGATGATGCCCGCGCTCCAGCCGATCGAGCGCAACCGGCCGAAGCGTTCCGCCAGCGCCGGGAACACCAGCGCGCCGACCAGCTGGCCCACCGACGGCGCCGCGATCAGGAAGCCGATCTGGCCCGGCGTGAGCGACCACTTGGCGATCAGCAGCGGCAGCGTGGCGGCGATGGCGATGACATCGAAGCCGTCGAAGAACGTCGCCAGGCCGATCAGCAAACGCGCGCGGATATGCATGGCATTGCCCGGCATGCGCTCGATACGGGCGATGATGTTGCCCCGTGTGATTCCGCCTGTGTCGCCCACTGCGCTGGCGCTGCGGCTGTCGGCGATGCCGGCGGCGCCTTCGGCCGCGGTCACGATACTGGCGCTGGCCGCCATCTGCGCGCCGGGGGACGCGGTGTCTTGTCTCTGTATCAACACGGTGCTTCTCTTCTAATGCTTTCGGGGGCCGTCAGCCCTCGCGCCACGACACGAAGGGCTTCGTTTGCGCTCGCAGGCGCACGGTGAAGCGCCAGCGAGACCCGCAGGCCCCGCCGTCGGATGCGGACCTACAGGTCCAGCACCAGCCGGCTGCCCTTGCAGCCGGACACGCAGACCATCATGGTCTTGTTGGACGCGCGCTCGCTGTTGCTGAGCACGCTGTCGCGGTGGTCGGGACAGCCTTCCAGCACGGCGGTCTCGCAAGATCCGCACACGCCTTCGCGGCAGCTGTGCTCGACATCGAGGCCGGCATCGAGCAAGGCATCCAGCAGGGACTTGCCCGACGGCACCTTGACCAGCGAACCCGTGCGCGACAGCTGGACCACGTACTCGCCTTCCTGCACCGCCTCGGTCGACGGATCGGCGGCAAAGCGCTCGATATGGACGTTCGGATAGCCATGCGCCTCGCACGCGGCTTCGAACGCATTGAGCATCGGGCCAGGGCCGCAGCAGTAGAGATGCGTCTGCGCATCCTGCCCGGCCAGCATCGCCTTCAGGTCCGGCGGTGCGCCCGCTTCATCGTCGAAGTGGAAACGCACGGCGTCGCCATAGGCCGACAGCGATTCGACGAAGGCCGCCTCGGCACGCGTGCGCGCGCAGTACACCAGCGTGAACGGTCGGCCCAGCTCGGCCAGCCGGCGCGCCATGCAGACGATCGGCGTGACGCCGATGCCGCCGGCCACCAGCACCGTATGCGCGGCGCTTTCATCGAGTTCGAAGTTGTTGCGCGGCGCGCCGATCGTCAGCGTCGCGCCCACGCGCAGCTGCTCGTGCACAAAGCGCGAACCGCCACGGCTGTTGCGATCGAGCAGCACGCCTACGGTGTAGCGGTCACGCACTTCCGGCGCGCCGCACAGCGAGTAGCTGCGCACCAGTCCATTGCCGAGGTGCAGGTCGATATGGGCGCCCGGACCGTATTCGGGCAACGCGGCCCCGTCGGGATCTTGCAGCTCGAGGCTGACAATGCCGCGCGCTTCGTAGCGCATGGCCTGAACTCGCATCGTCAGGGTCTTGTGGGCACTCATGTCTCTTCCTTCGTATGCTCTAACGTTCGCGTTCAGCGCTTCTCGGTCAGGAACTTGCCTGCCGGGCCGCCGGCGTTCTTCTGGCGGCGCGTGTTGCCGTCGATGCCGCCTTCGATCGCCCATTCGGCGAACATGGCCGGGCCCGGCTCGAACGCGCGCGGTTCCCAGTGTTCGTCGAGCTGGTCTTCATCGGCGTAGTACTCGATCAGGCCGCCGGCCGGATTCTTGAAGTACCAGAAATAGGCCGACGAGATCGGATGGCGGCCCGGGCCGAGCTGCGTGTCCCAGCCCTTGCGCGACATGTGCATGCCGCCGCCAAAGACTTCGTGCAGGTCGCGCACGGTGAAGGCAACATGGTTGATGCCAGCCTTCGGTTCGGGCAACTGCAGCAGGAACAGGTCATGGTGGCCGCCTTCGGCCGCGCAGCGCAGGAACGCGCCGCGGTCCGGGTAGCGGTCGGACGGCACGAAGCCGAACTTCTCGACGTAGAAGCGCTCGGTAGCCTTCACATCCTTCACGAAGAACACGACGTGTCCCACTTCGATGGGGATGGCGCGTTCATAAATCGGGCTGCGCTGGTTCAGGCGCGGCTTGTCGTTCCACGTGTTCATCAGCGCGCATTCGACCTGCACCTCATGCTTGCGCGTGACCTGGAAGCGCACGGCGAGGCCGTTAGGATCGGTACAGCCGATGCGTGCGCCGTTATCCAGCGACACGAACGTCGGCTCGTTGCCGATGCGGTCACGGATGCCCGCCAGCGACGCTTCGTTGTCCACGCCCCACACCACTTCGCGCAGCGTCGGGCCGGCCTCGATGGCGGGCGGCAGCGTGGCGTCGTCGATACGGCGCACCAGCACGCGGCAGCCGTTGAGCGTTTCGAAATTGAGGCCCTGCGCGTCGTCGCGCTTGATGGTCAGGCCCCAGTCGCCGAAAAAGCCGCGGCAGGCGTCGAAGTCATCCGCGCCGTAGACGATCTCGTCGATTCCCAATACCTTGATCATGGTTCTCTCCTGCGTGCCGGGCTCAGTTGGCCCACGGCAGCGGTTGTTCGTTCAGGCCCCAGTACACACTCTTCTGCTCCATGTACTGCAGGATGCCCAGCCTGCCCTTCTCGCGCCCGAGGCCGCTGTCGCGCCAGCCGCCGAACGGCGCGGAGATGGAAAACTGCTTGTAGGTGTTAATCCACACATTGCCGGCTTGCACGGCACGTGCCACGCGCCAGGCGCGCTTGTAGTCGCGCGTCCAGATGCCGGCCGCGAGCGCATAGACGCTGTCGTTGGCCTGCTCGATCAGGTCGTCCTCGTCATCGAACGGAATGGCCACCAGCACCGGCCCGAAAATCTCTTCCTGGGCGATGCGCGCCTGGTTGTCCAGGCCTTCGATGATGGTCGGCGTATAGAAGTAGCCGTTGGGCAAGCCGGCCACGTCCGGGCGCAGACCGCCGGTGCGGAGTTGGCCGCCGTCCTGCACGCCCATGGCGACATAGGATTCGATCGAATCACGGTGGCGGTCGGTGATCAGCGGACCCATCTGGGTGCGTTCATCGGCCGGGTCGCCCACGCGCAGATGCGCGGCGCCGGCAGCCAGGCGCTCGATAAAGGGCTCGTATTGCGAGCGCGCCACGAACAGGCGCGATCCCGCGATGCACGATTCGCCCGACGAACTGAAAATGCCGTAGAGCACGCCATTCACCGCGTGGTCCAGGTCGGCGTCGTCGAACACCATGGTCGGCGACTTGCCGCCCAGTTCGAGCGACACCGGCATCATCTTGTCGGCCGCGATATGCGCGATGTGCTTGCCGGTGGTGGTGCCGCCCGTGAACGACACGCGGCGCACCAGCGGATGCTTGGTGATGGCGTCGCCGATGACGGAGCCCTTGCCCGGCAGCACGCTGACCAGGCCCTTGGGCACGCCGGCTTCCTCGCAGATGCGCGCGAGTTCCAGCGCCATCAGCGGCGTCACTTCGGCGGGCTTGACCACCACGGCGTTGCCGGCGGCCAGCGCGGGCGCCATCTTCTGCGCTTCGCTGGCGATCGGCGAATTCCACGGGGTGATGGCGGCCACCACGCCCATGGGCTCGTACACGCTCATGGTCAGGCAGTCACCGCGCTGCGGCGTGATGGTCTCTTCCAGCGTTTCGCAGGCGGCGGCGAAAAACTGGAAGGTGCTGGCGGCGCTGGCGACCAGGGCGCGGGTTTCGCTGATGGGCTTGCCGTTGTCCAGGCGCTGGCGCTGCGCCAGCGGCTCGGCCTGCGCACGGATCAGTTCGGCCACGCGGTACAGCACGGCGGCACGCTCATGCGGCTTGCGGCGTGCCCAGCCGCTGGTCTCGAATGCGCGCTGAGCGCCCTGCACCGCTTCTTCGACATCCGCCAGGCTGGCGGCGTTGAGTTCGGCCACCACTTCACCGGTGGCCGGATAGCGGGTCGCGTAGCGGTCGCCGGTCCCCAGGCGCCATTCGCCTGCGATACAGATGGGGAGTACTTCTTGCGTCTTCATTGTCGTTGCCTGCTTGGTCTGTGGGGGCCGGCTGGTGCTGGTCAGATCGATACCGCGTGCGCCCGGTTGCCCAGCGCGCGCACCACGCTGAACACCGTCAGCGCCGAAGTCTTGGGATTGGCCGCGAGCGGCTTGCCGCGCATGGTCAGTTCGAAGCCGCCGAAGGCGCCGCGCGCTTCCACGTGATGCACGTTCTCTACCGCATTCGGATCAGCCAGGAGACGCACCGACGTGCGATCCAGTCCGAGGCCGGCCAGCGATACCGTGGCCGCCACGTTGGCGTTCTTCGGATACAGCCGGGCCGCGTCACGCGCGGTGCCTTCGAAGATCACCGTGGTCTCTGTCAGCGCATCAAGATCGAACAACTCGGCGGCCGGCGTGCCGGTCCACGCGCGCGCAGGCTTGCGGCCGGTATAGATAACCTCGTCGAGGCCGCCCACGCGGGCCGCCGCCAGCGCGTCGATCGCGCCGATCGCGCCGGACAGCAGCTGCACCTGCGTATTGCCACGACGGGCCGCAGCTTCCAGCCGCTCGACCAGCCCCGGCTCCGACAGCGCGCCGACCGACACCACCATGCACGGGATGCCACGCTCCAGCGCCGGGATGATGTGCTCTTCCAGAGCCTGGTGGCCCGCGCATTCGACCAGCAGGTCGGGGCGCTGCTCACCGTCGGCCAGCCGCGTCACCACGCGGACGTTGGGCGCCAGCGCCGCCAGCGCGTCGCGGGCGTCGGCCATCTGGCCTTCCGGCACGATCACCACGTCGAACGCAACCTCCGGATCCGCCTTCAGCAGTTCCAGCACGCCGCGGCCGATCGCGCCGCATCCCACCATGGACACATGCAGCATGGACATCTCCCTTCAGGCGGTCGTGGCGGGCGCAGCCATCGGCGCCTGCTTGTTCACCGGCGGGCCGGCGAACACGGTCTTGAAGCTGCCGATCGACAGCATGTCGATCTCCAGCATGAACGGACCTGTCTCGGCCGTCGCTTCCTGCAGCGCCGCACCCACTTCATCCAGGCTGCTGACGCGGCGGTGACGCAGCGACAGCGACTGGCACAGCTGCGCATAGTCGGGCGTATGCAGGTCGACATAGTGGCGGCGGCCGCCGTACTGCGCGTCCTGGATATTCTTGATCACGCCATAGCCCTTGTCGTTCATCAGCACGATAACCATGTCGGCGCGCTCTTGCACGGCCGTGGCCAGCTCGCCCAGGTTCAGGATGAAGCCGCCATCGCCAGCCAGCGTGAAGGTCTTCTTGCCCGAAGCCGTGGCCGCCGCACCGACGGCTGCGCCAATCCCCATCGCCAGGCCCTGGCCGATGCCGCCGCCCAGTGCATGCACGCCGGCACGCGAGTCGAAAATCTGCAGGTGACGGTTGCCCCAGGTGCTGTTCGACACGGTCACGTCGCGCACCCAGTTGAAGTTGCGGCCCACGGCCTGCTGCAGCGCCTGCACCAGGACCGAGTACGGGCCCAGACCGTCGATCAGCGCGTTCACCGCGGTGTCGTGGGCGCGGCGCAGGTCACCGGCGAAGGCCGGATCGATCTGCATGCGGCCCTCCAGGCGATCGGCCAGGGCGTCCAGCGCCAGCGCGGCGTCGCCGCTGACAAAGTAGTCGCTCTGGTAGCAGCGGCCTTCGGAGGCCGGATCGGCATCGATGCGCAGCAGCGGACGCGGCAGCTTCAGTTCGTACTTCAGCGTTTCATTGCCGCGCAGGCGCGAGCCGACCACCAGCATCGCGTCGCAGCTTTGATAGAACTGCTCCACCGGCTTGTGCAGGTTGTACGCGCCGAGCGAACTCGGATCGTCTTCCGCGACGATGCCGCGGCCTTGCGTGCTGGTGACCACGCCGAAGCCCAGGTCGAGCAGGCGCTTGACCTGCTTGCTGGCGTGGCGCGCGCCACCACCGAGCCACAGCATCGGGCGCTTGGCCTTGGCCAGGCGCTCGGCCAGTGCGTCGAGCGCGTGCGCCGACGGCTGGTGCTGCGGCACCGGCAGCGGCTTGAGGTCGGCCGGCATGTCGATCAGCGCCGCCTGGATGTCGATGGGAATCTCCACGCTGACCGGGCCGGTCGGCGCCGTCAGCGCGGTCTGCACGGCCAGCTTGATGGTGCTGATCGCGGTGTCGGCGCTGCGCACGCGGAAGGCGGCCTTCGACACGGCCTTCAGCATGGTCAGCTGGTCCGGGGCCTCGTGGATGTAGGCAAGGCTCTGGTCCAGGTACGGCGTTTCGATCTGGCCGGTGATGTGCAGCATCGGCGTGCCGGCGGTCAGGGCTTCAACCATGGCGCCCGCGGCGTTGCCGGCGGCGGTGCCGGTGCTGGTCAGGCACACGCCCAGGCCACCCGTGGTACGGGCGCAGGCGTCGGCCATATTGGTGCCGCCCGCTTCGCCGCGTGCCGGCACGAAGCGGATGTTGCCGCGCTCGCCCATGGCGTCGAGGATCGGCATGTTGTGGATCGAGATCACGCCAAAGGCTGCCTTGACGCCGCACTGTTCGAGGAACGCCGTGATGGCGCAGCCCACGGTGACTTGCTGTTGTTCGTACTGGTGTTGATTAGGCATGACGGGAGTGTCCTCCGGAGATATCGATATGGCTGCCCGTGGTGTACGAAGACAACGGCGAGGCAAGGAACAGGATGGCGCGGGCTGCCTCGACAGGCAGGCCCAGGCGGCCGAGGGGAATATGTTTCTGCTGGGCCAGGCGCGCGGTCCACGCGGCCCAGTCCAGGTGCTTGTCTTCTTCGGGGCGCGCATCGAAGCGGCGGCGCCACTGGCCGGATTCAACCAGCCCGATCAGGATGCCGTTGACGCGCACGCCCTTGGGCGCGAATTCGGTGGCCATCGAGCGCACCAGGTTCAGCACGCCGGCACGCGCGGCCGACGTGGCGACCATGTGCGGCTCGGGCTGCTGCGCGAGCAGCGAGTTGACGCAGACCACGGCGCCCTGCCCCGATTGTTCGAGCTGCGGCAGGAATGCGCGCGTCGGGTGGATCACGGAGAAGAACTTGAGCTGCAGTTCTTCCATCCACGCGGCATCTTCCGTGTTCGCGAAGGTCGAGACGCGGCCCTGGCCGGCGTTGTTGACCAGCATGTCGACGTTGCCGAGCGTGCTTTGCACCCTGGCGGCAAAGGCTGCGACCTGTTCGGGCTTGAGCACGTCGCAGGTGGCGGCGTAGAGCCGGCAGCCGGGAAACGTCTCGCGCAGCTTCGCTTCGGCACTGCGCAGGCGGCTTTCGTCGCGGCCGCAGATGGCGACAGCGGCCCCCGCTTCAAGCAGCAGTTCGACGGTCGCCAGCCCGATGCCGGAGGACCCGCCTGTGACGACGGCAACCTTGCCGTCGAGTTCAATCATGGACATTGTCCTCACTCCCGATACAGATTCACGACCTTGCCGCCCGTGCCTTTCGGCGACGGCCGGTAGTCCAGCAGGCGCGACAGCTCGCCCGCGGTTGCCCTGACTTTTTCCACCATCGAGTCCAGCTGCGCCGGATCGATGTGCGCGGCCGGGATGGTCGCGCCCAACGCCGCCACCACCTTGCGGGTGCGGTCGCGCACCGGCGCGGCGATGGTGGAGATGCTCGATTCGAAGAAGCCCTCGTGCAGCACATAGCCGCGCTCGCGGTCGTGCTGCACCAGTTCGTACAGCGCTTCCACGCTGGCCGGCGTGCGCTCGGAGAACGCTTCGAGCCGCGGCTCCGGGTAGAGCGCGCGCAGCTCGTCGAGCGACAGGTCTTCGAGCAGCACACGGCCCAGCACCGTGGCATGCGCGGGCAGCCGCGTGCCGACATTCACCGTGCTCGCGAACGGGCGCGGCGAGACCGCCTTGGCCACGTACACGATCGAGCGGCCGTCGCGCACCACCAGGTTGGACGGATAGCCGATCTCGTCGCGCAGGCGCTCCAGCAGCGGGCGGCCCAGTTCGGTCAGCTCCAGCGACGCCAGGTATTCGAAGCCCAGCCGCAGTACGGCCATGCCCAGGCGGAAGTCCCGGCCGCCGTCGGCACGCTCGACAAAGCCGAGCATCTCCAGCGTGGTCAGCAGGCGGAACACCGTCGAGCGCGGCACCTGCAGGCGCCGCGCCAGCTCGGCCGCCGAGATCGCGCGGTCCTTGCTGTTGAACTCGCCAAGCAGGCGCAGACCGCGCTCGAGGCCCGGGACGATGTACTTGTCCGGGAACTCGGCGGCGTTTTGCGTGGCGGCGGCGGATTGCAGGGCGGTCATGGCCTGGGTACCTGTTGATGGCGCGGCGTGCGGGCGGGCGCGCGCATCAGCGCTTGATCTTCGACAGCGGGTGCTCGGGCGGGTACGTCGGCGTGATGGGCTTCTGGGCGCCCAGCATCACGCACATCAGCGCGTCTTCATCGCCGATGTTGATTTCCTCGCGGTACACGCCGGGCGGCACCGAGACCAGGTCGCGGTCGGTCAGGATGGTCTCGAAGCGCTCGCCGTCCTTTTCCAGGACCAGCTTGATCTTGCCGCGCATGACGAAGAACACCTCTTCCACGTCGGTGTGGATGTGCATCGGGCCTTCATGGCCGGCCGGGATGATCATGGTCGAGAACGTGAAGTGCTCCGACGGCACGGTGTTGGTGTCGGCGGCCACGCCGGTGCCGCCGGTGCCCAGGTAGCGCATCTGCGCGCGGCGGTACTTCGGGTCATAGTCGGCCTGGAACTTCAGCGCGTCCCAGTCGTACTTGCGCGTGGAGAAGCGCGCCACGCGGCTTTCCATCCACTGGTCGAACGAAGCGTCTTCCGGTTGTTCCCACGAACGCTTGATGTTTGCTGGTTGAGACAGGTCGCTCATCTGGATTCCTTCGGTTTCAGTTGATCGGTGGATCGGTGGATCAGTGCATGACAAAGCCGCCGTTGACCGCCAGCGTCTGGCCGGTCACGAAGCGGGCAAGATCGGACAGCGCGAACAGCACCGCGCCGCAGACATCGTCGGGCAGTTGCTCGCGCTGGATGGCGCGCTGCTCGCGATACAGGTCGTGCCGGTGCTGGGGCACGTATTCGGTGGCTTCCACCAGCGTCAGGCCCGGCGCCACCGCGTTGACGGTGATCTGGTCGCGGCCCAGCTCGCGCGCCAGCGAGCGGGTCATGCCGATGATGGCGCTCTTGCTCGCCACATAGGCCAGCAGGTTGGGGGCGCCCCACAGCGGCGTGTCGGAGGCCAGGTTGATGACCGCGCCGCGGCCGCTGGCCTTCAGCGCGGGCAGGCAGGCTGTGGTCATCAGCCAGGTGCCGCGCACGTTGACGTTCATCACGTGGTCCCAGGTGGCGATGTCGATGGCGCTGGCATCACGGCCACCTGAATCGGTCACGGCGGCGTTGTTGACCAGGCCGTCCAGGCCGCCCAGGCCCTTGACGGCGGCGTCGGCACAAGCCTGGATCGATGCCGGGTCGGACAGGTCCACCGGCACCGCCACGACCTTGAGGCCACGTGCGCGCAGCGCTTCGGCTTCCTGCTGCAGGCGTTCGGCCAGGATGTCGGCCATGGCCACGGCGGCACCGGCTTCGGCCAGCGACTTGGCGAAGGCCAGTCCCAGTCCGCGCGCCGCGCCGGTGACCAGCACCTTGCGCCCGGCCAGCAGCTTGCTGTTCTGCGTATCAGCCATGGCTGGCCACCCCCGCGGGTTTCAGCATGGCGACCGGCTCGTCGGCGATCTCCTGGTCGGCGCGGCGCTTCAGCAGCCGGCGCACACGCGTGATGCCGGCATCGTGCTGGTACAGCATTTCGTGGTCGCGCGCCTGCGGCGCCATCGATTCGAGCACCACGCGGTCCTGCTCCAGCACGTCCCAGTGCAGCTGCTCCAGGCGGTTGCGGTACAGGAAGCGCCAGACATCGCGCTGCCAGCCCTGCACGTGGCGGGTACGCCAGAAGAACACCATGCAGTGGTCCTCGTCGACCGGCGTGGCCATGCCGACGATGCCGAACGGGCCGCCAGGGCCGACCTTGTCGCGGTACGGAATCGCCAGGCGCAGCCACAGCGTGCCGGTCTCGCCGAATTCGACCCAGTCGAAGTTCACGCCGCGCTGGCCGACCTTCTCGAAGATCAGGCCGTGGTCGGTTTCGCGGATCTGCATCGTGGCCGACTTCTCGCCGCAGGCCATCGAGTGCGACACGGCGTGCAGGTAGGCGCCGTGCATCGGGTCCATGACGTTGTCGATGGCGTAGCGGTAGTTGCAGTCCCAGTGCGCCACGCACAGGAAGTTGCTGTGTTCGTCGCTGACCAGCTCTTCGGGCAGGCGCAGCACGTCGGGGCTGCCCTCGCCCTCTTGCGGGGCCTGGTCGCCGAACCACAGGAAAATCGCGCCGGCCTGTTCCTGCACCGGGTAGCTGCGCACGCAGGTGCGGCCTTCCAGCGGGCAGCTGTCCACGGCCGGCACGCTCTTGACCTGGCCGTCGCCGCCGACTTCCACGCCGTGGTACCAGCAGGCGACGCGGTCGCCCAGGTTCCAGCCCATCGACAGGCGGGCGCCACGGTGCGGGCAGCGATCTTCCAGCGCGTGGACCTGGCCGGCGTTGTCGCGCCACAGCACGATGTTCTGGCTCAGGCGCGTGATGCCGATCGGGGCATGCGTCACGGCCCACGAGGCGGTGACCGGGTACCAGTAGTTGCGCAGGCCGCTGTTCAGGCGGGCTTCGGCGCGGGCTTGCTTGTTCGATTCCATCTTTGTCTCTCGGGCTCTGGGCTTGTCAGTCGGGCTGGCGGCGGTCAGGCGCCCAGCCGGCGCATTTCGGCCAGGAAGCGCGCTTCGGTCCAGGCCTGTCCGTCCAGGCACAGGAAGTTGGTGGCATTGAAGGCGCGCACGATGTCGGCGGGCGATTGCGCGCCGCCTTCGAACGCGGCTTCCAGCGCGTCGCCCAGTGCGTTCTCGTAGGCGGAAGGCGCGTCGGCGCGGGTCTGCCAGACGATGTTGGCCACCTTGCCCGGCTGCTCGATGTGGCCTTTGCCCGCGACGTTGTTCGGAGCCGGACGCTCCCAGGGGACCAGGTTGGGGTTGTACGAGAGACTATCCATTGCGCTTTGCTCCATTTCTGCCTGCATGGGGACCGGTTTCATCACACTGCCGCCTGGTTCAGGTCACGCCGCGTTTTGTTTTACTAATGAAACACTGGTTTAGATATTGAACACAGATACGACTATAGACAACGATCGTTCAAAAATAGACTGGGGTTAACCCGCGAAATGCGGAAAGTGCTGCCGGGGCGTGGCCCCGGCCAGGGTGGACTAGCGGACAGCCGCTGGCAGCGCGCCGCGGATAAGGCGGGCTGTGGCGCAGGCCTGGTCGATGTAGCAGGCGTGCCCGGCATCGGGCACCGGCGCGAATGGCAGGCCGAAGCGCTCCGCCAGCATGCCGCAGGCCACCGGCGTGGTGACGATGTCCCGGCTGCCGCAGCCAATCTGCACAGGCACGGATGTCGGACGCCGTGCCAGGTAGGCATCGATATCGTCCCCGCACAGCATGGCCACCGCCTGCCGGTAGCCATCCGGACGCAGACGCCGCATGTTCCATCGCACCCACGCCTGCGCGCCGTCGTCTGCGGTTCCGCTCAGCAGCCGCGCGGGTCCGCGCTCGGCGAGACCTTCCACGCCCAGCGACGCGAGCGCCTCCAGGCGCTGCCGCGCGACTTCGCGCGCCTTGTCTTCCTTGCCCGGTGCGCCGTAGCCCTGCGCCACGCTCAGCAGCATCAATTGCCCGGGCAGGCCGGCGTCATCCGCGCCGGCCACATAGGCCGCCGCCATCAGTGCTCCCAGCGAATGACCAACGATCAGGTCCGGGCGCACGTTCAGCGCCCGCAGCCATTCCCGCAGGCGCGCCGCATAGTCCGAGGCCTTCGGCGCCGACTGCGCCAGCGGCGACGAACCGCCATAGCCCGGGGCATCCCACGCGAGCACACGCGCGTGCGCGGCCAGCAGGCTGGCGCAGGGCAGCCATGAGGCCGCCCCCGAACTGATGCCATGCAGCAGCACGATCACCGGTCCGGTGCTGCCGCCGCTCCGATAGGCGACCTGAGCGCCATCCCCGACCGGCGCAACGCGCTCCGCAAACCCGCTGTCTAGTGCGTCCAGCATGCCCTGGACCCGGGAGCATGAATTCTCACGGTCATTTTGTTCCATATATAAAACCAACGTTTGCGAATGAAACCTTATGACTATAGAAGCTGGGTTGCCGCATGAGGATCAGGGTTAACGACAGGTCTTTGATCCGATCCGATGTGACCGGGCCGCTCCGGTGCTTGCGTTGCGACTGCGCTTTCGCCGGTGGCTATGGCAAGACGCGGTCCGAAAAGGCTTTACTGGCGTGCCTTGCTGGTCCGAACGCAGTACTGCTGTAAACGCAGCCGGTCGGCATCCCCGCCGTCATTCACCTCACGCTCGACCACGCTCGTGTGCCGCCTTCGGCCTGGCGGTTGCGTCGCACACAGGCCTCAGTAGGGATAACCCTCCTCACTATCACGAAAAAGCCCGGCTATATTTCGTTCAACGTTTCTTATGTTGTTTGATGTTTTATATACGAAACGTTTAAGCGCCTAGAAATTCATTTTTTAGAGATTTGCAGCATCCGCCCCAGGACAGACGAGCCAGAACGATTAGAAGACGGAACAAGGAAGGAAACGGTAGATGAAACTTGCACGAATCGCTGCAGCAGGCCTGCTTGCAGCCTCCCCCCTGCTGGCCTCGGCCCAGTCGGTCACCCTGTACGGCGTGGTCGATACCGGCGTCGAATACGTGAACAATGTCGGCGCCAATGGCTATGGCCTGACGCGCGTGCCCAACAACACCGCGACCGTCCCCTCGCGCTGGGGCCTGCGTGGCACCGAGGATCTCGGCGGCGGCCTGAAGAGCCTCTTCGTGCTGGAATCGGGCTTCGCGCCCGACACGGGCAGCGCCAACCAGGGCGGCCGCCTGTTCGGCCGCCAGGCGCTGGTCGGACTGTCGAACCAGTATGGCCAGCTTTCGTTCGGCCGCCAGTACACCATGCTGTTCTGGGCCACGCTCGACAGCGATATCCTCGGCCCCAACGTCTACGGCTCGGGTTCGCTGGACAGCTACCTGCCCAACACGCGCGCCGATAACTCCGTCTCGTACAAGGGCACCTTTGGCGGCTTGACGGTTGGCGCGACGTACAGCTTTGGCCGTGACGCAGTCAATGCCGGCCCGAGCCCGGGCGGTACCAACTGCGCCGGCGAGAACCCGGCCGACAAGAAGGCCTGCCGCGAGTGGTCCGCCATGGTCCAGTACGCGACCAACTGGTGGGGCGTGCATACCGCGTATGACTCGCAGCGCGGCGGCCCCGGCGCGTTCGCCGGCCTGACCAACAGCAACCTGACCGACGACCGCCTGTCGGTGGGCGGCTACATGATCCTGTCGCGCACCAAGCTCGGCGCCGGCTGGCTGCGCCGCGACAACGAAGGCAGCGCAACCCGCATCAGCGACCTGTACTACGCGGGCGCGTCCTATGACATCACGCCCGCGGTCAACCTGGCCGGCCAGGTCTACTACCTGAACTACCACGGCAGCGACAACAAGGCCTGGCTGTACGCGGTGCGCGGCACGTATTCGTTCAGCAAGCGCACCTCGGTGTATGCGACCGCCGGCTTTATCGACAACGGCGGCCAGCTGGCCGCGTCCGTCAGCGGCGGCTCGCCGGGCTCCAACCCGAAGCCGGGCGCCAACCAGTTCGGCACCATGCTGGGCATCAAGCACATCTTCTAAGCACCGCGTTGGCACGACACAGTCCGTGCGGCGCGCTGGCCCCATCGCCCGCCCCCCCCCACGCGGCACAGAACCCAAGCAATGCCAACCGCCCACGTAAGACCCCCCGCGCTGGCCCACCCCGGGGGGGGGGGGGGGGGGCCCCCCCCCCCCCCCCCCCCCCCACGGCTGACCTGAAGCATTCACTTGCCATCGTCCGAGCGCATGCCCGATGCGCCGGATCCCAGTTTTCAGAGGTTCCCCATGAAGTCTGCACGCCGCAAAGTCATTGCCACCGCCATCGCTGCCGGCACCGCCGCCCTGTTCGCCGGGGGCACCGCCCTGGCCCAGGGCGCCTATCCCAACAAGCCGATCACGATCGTGGTCGCCTACCCGGCCGGCGGCGACGTCGACGTGCTGGCCCGCCTGTTCGCCGAGAAGCTGGCGCCGCGCCTGAAGCAATCGATCGTGGTCGAGAACCGCACCGGTGCGGCCGGCACCATCGGCAGCGCCTACGTGTCGCGCGCCAACCCGGACGGCTACACGCTGCTGCTGGCACCGAACACGGTTGCCATCGCGCCGCTGGTGCTCAAACCGGGCACGGGCGCCAGCTACGACGTGCAGCGCGATTTCACGCCGATCTCGCAGATCGGCACGCAGTCGCTGTTCGTGGTGGTGAACAAGGGCACCGGCATCACCAAGGTCAGCGACCTGGTCGCGCGGGCCAGGGCAGGCAAGGTGGAAACCTATGCCACGCCGGGCAATGGCTCGCCGATGCACATCATGGGCGAGCTGTTCAACAAGTCCGCCGGCGTGAAGATCAACCAGGTGCCGTACCGCGGCCTGGCGCCGGCCATCGTCGACGTGCTCGGCGGGCAGGTGCCGGTGACTTTCGTCACCTACGGCGCGGTGGCTCAGTATGTCGGCAACGGCAGCCTGGTCCCGATCGGGGTGGCCGACCCGAAGCGTTCGCCGTTCGCCCCCAATGTCCCGACGCTGGCCGAGCAGGGCTACAAGGACGTGGAGATCGGCGCCTGGCAGGCGCTGCTGGGGCCGAAGGGCATGTCGCCGGAACTCGTGCGCACGCTCAACGGGCACATCAACGAGATCCTGAAGATGCCCGACGTCGTGGCGCGCATGGCCACCATCGCCGTCACCCCGAAGGGCGGCGAGCCTGCGGTGCTGCAGCAGTTGCTGACTGCCGACACGGCGCGCTATACGAAGATCGTCAAGGAGTTCAATATCCAGGCCGACTGACGCGCACCGCGATCGCGCGCGCAGAACATCGAAGGGCCCGGTTCCTGGCGGAACCGGGCCCTTCTTGCTGGTGCAGGCCGATCGTCAGTTGACCTGCCGCCCCATGCCTTCCCAATAAGGCTCGCGCAGCTTGCGGCGCAGCAGCTTGCCGGACGGGTTGCGCGGCAGGGCTTCGACGAAGTCGATGCTCTTCGGCACCTTGAAGCCTGCCAGGCGCTGCCGGGTCCAGCTGATGATGCTGTCGAGGTCCGCGCCCTGCCCCGGCTTGAGCACGATGATGGCCTTGACCGCCTCGCCCCACTTCTCGTCGGGCACGCCGATCACGGCCACGTCCGCCACGATCGGGTGACCGTAGATGGCGCTCTCCACCTCGGCGGGATACACGTTCTCGCCACCGCTGATGATCATGTCCTTCACGCGGTCGTGGATGTGGAGATAGCCCTCGGCGTCGAGGTAGCCGGCATCGCCCGTGCGCAGCCAGCCATCGGCGTCGATCGTGCGAGCGGTTTCCTCGGGCTGCTTCCAGTAGCCGGACATATTGTGCGCGGAGCGGATCACCACCTCGCCCACTTCGCCCGGCGCCAGTTCGCGCCCTTCGTAGTCCACCACCTTGAGTTCCACGCCGGGCAGCGGCTTGCCGGCCGCGCGCATGCGCGGCACCTGCTCCGTGGTGTGGTCTTCCGGCGGCAGCGCCACGATCGTGCCCGTGGTTTCGGTCATGCCGTACTGCTGCACGAAGCCGCAGCCAAAGACCTCGATGCCCTCGCGCAGCAACGCCGCCGGAATCGGCGCCGCGCCGTACAGCAGGTACTTCAGGCGCGAATAGTCCACCGCGCGCGCACGCGGGTCGCGCAGCACGATCTGCATCGCCGCCGGCACCATGAACAGCTTGCTGATGCGCTCGTGCTCGATGAAGTCGAGCACCGCGCGCGGATCGAACTCCCGCGCCACCACGCCCTTGGCGCCCGACAGCAGGTTGCGCAGGCCCCAGCCCGAGCCGCCGATATGCGCCACCGGCATCGCCACCAGCGAGATATCGTCCGCGGTCCAGTGCGACCAGGGAATCGATTCGCGCTCGCTGACCTCGGTGCCGATGGTCAGGTTGCGGTGAGTCAGCATGGCACCCTTGGGGCGCCCGGTCGTGCCCGATGTATAGAGCTGCAGCACGACGTCATGGGCGCCGGGCTGGTGGTCCGGCAACGTGGCAGGCTGCGCGTCGCGCCAGTCCGCATAGACCGGCCAGTCCGGGTTGCCGCCGGCTTCCATCGCGACCACCTGGCGCACCATCGGCAGGGCCGGCAGCAAGCCCTGCACCATCGCCGCGGACTCGGGCCCGACCAGCAGCAGCACGGCGTCGCAGTGGCCGATGATGAATTCCACCTCGGGCGGTGCCAGCCGCCAGCTCGCCGGCGTAATGATCGCGCCCATCTTGGCGGCGCCGAGCCAGGCTTCGAAGTAGTGGTCGGAATTCTTGCCGACGTAGCCAATATGGTCGCCGGCACGCACGCCCGCCGCGAGCAATGCCTGCGCGACGCGGCTGGTATTGCGCTCGAACTCGGCATAGGTGGTCTGCCGGCCTTCGAACGAGTAAGCGACCGCGCCAGGCCTGAGGCCGGCAAAGTGGCGCACGGCCTGAGGCAGCGTGGCCAGATAGCTGAAATCCATGGGCGTCTCCCTCTTTATGCGTGTAATGACTGACACGCCGGAATGCCGACTGTTTGCTGCCCTCTCCCGGCTGCGGGAGAGGGCAGCAACACGCTGGTGCGCCGGATCAGCGCGGTGCCATGCGGATGGCGCCGTCCAGGCGCACGGACTCGCCGTTGAAATAGCCGTTGCGGCACATCTCGACGGCGAGCGAGGCAAACTCCTCCGGCTGGCCCAGGCGCTTGGGGAACGGCACGGACGCGCCCAGCGCGGCCTTGACGTTCTCGGGGGCGCCTTGCAGCAGCGGCGTATTGAAGATGCCCGGCAGGATGGTGTTGACGCGGATGCCTTCACCGGAGAGGTCGCGCGCGATCGGCAGCGTCATCCCGACCACGCCGGCCTTCGATGCCGAATAGGAAGCCTGGCCGATCTGGCCGTCCTGCGCCGCCACCGATGCCGTGCTGATGATCACGCCGCGATCGCCGCTGGCGGTGTGGTCCAGCGTCAGCATGCCGGCGGCCGAGCGCGCGATGCAGCGGAAGGTGCCGATCAGGTTGATCTGGACAATGCGCTCGAACGCATCGGTCGGGAAGAACTTGATCTGCGACGGGTCTTCCTTCGAGCGCGACGCGGTCTTGATCGCATTGCCGGTGCCGGCGCAATTGACCAGGATGCGTTCCTGCCCGATGGCGGCGCGCGCCTTGGCGAAGCCGGCCTCGACTTCGGCTTCCGAGGTCACGTTGACCTGGCAGAACACCCCGCCCAGTTCACGCGCCAGCGCTTCGCCCTTCTCGGCATTGAGGTCGAACAGCGCCACGCGCACGCCCTGCGCCGCCAGCGCACGGGCCGTCGCCGCGCCCAGGCCCGAGGCGCCGCCGGTCACGATGGCCGATACCGATGCATTGAGTTCCATTACCGTGTTCCTTCCGTCTGGTTTTTGCCGGGTCATTGCCGCACGCGCGACGGGCCCGATACGGGTGTCAAGAGCCGGCACCGCGGGGCGCCGGAGCGGGTTCGAGATTCGTGGATCGGGCCCTGACACGCATCGTCGGAAGCGACGAATGCACCGATACGCCACTTTCATTGCCTTTCGCGGCGTCGCAACACAGCCTCCGGGACCCGGCGTCGCGGACCGGGATGGGACCAATGCGCTACAGTGTCGCGCATGGAAGGCTTGACCGATCCCATGCGCCCTCATCTCCCCGACCTCCGCTGGTACCTGCGCCGACATGCCTGGCTGCTGCTGGCCGCGCTGCTGCTTTCGCCGCTGTTTCACCGGCCCGCCCATGCGGCGCCGGCAAACCCGCTCGTTGCCGCGATCCAGCAGAGCGATGCCAGGGCCGCGCCGGCCAGCGTCCCGCTGGCCCAATCGCTCGACCAGGTCATCGGCACCCTGCAGGACGACACGCAACGCAAAGCGCTGCTGGAACAGTTGCGATCATTGCGCAGCGGCCTGAACGCGGCGGCGTCGGCGCCCGTCGCGCCGGCCTCGTCACCGGGCCTGATCGGCGCCGTGGCGCAGGCGCTCGATGAATTCGATACGCACCTGCGCAAGGACCACGGCCCCTGGCACTACTGGCGCTGGCGCGCGCAGTTCGCGGCCGAGGAATGGCGGGCGTCCGTGACGCACAACGGTACGCGCGCCGGGCTCGAGTCGCTGCGCGAGTTCGCCGTGGTGATCGGCGGCTGGGCGCTGTGCGGATGGGTCCTGTGGGAGATCGGCCACCGCATCCGGCTGCGGCGCAGAAAGCAGGCCGACGGCAAGGTCACGCTGGTACGCAAGCCGCGCAGCGGGCTGCCCGAGGTGCCGTCGTGGATCGATGTCGGCATCTATATGTTGCGGCGCATCGGGCCCTGGGTCGCGGCATTCGGGCTCACGGTGCTGCTCGCCTACCGCAATTTCTCGCAATCGCCGGCGAGCGTGGCCGCCGTGATGGCGGCCCATGCCATCGTCGCCGGGGCCATCGCGGCCGCGGTCTGCCAGGTCATCTTCGCGCTGTTCCGCACCGCGCACCGCCGGCTGGCGGTGCACCAGCTGCTGACGCGCTCACCCTTGCTGCTGTTCTGCACCGGCGCCCTCGCCGCACTCGGCAACAGCGCCACCGACAGCCGCATTACGGCCGTGCTCGGCGCTAACCTGTGCGCCTTGCTGTCGACGGCGGCCAATGTCGCCGCGGCAATCCTGATCGGCGTGTTCGCGCTGCGCTTCCGGCGCCAGGTCGGCCAGGTGATCGCGCAGCGGCCGCTCGAATTCCGGCAGTCGCATCCGGCCCTGGCGGACCTGCTGCGGCTGGCCGGCCAGGCCTGGCACCTGCCGGTTCTGGCAGTGGTGGTGGCCTCGGTGATCGGCACCGTGCTGGCCACCGGCCATGCCGACGTCTTCCTGCGCCGCACGGTGGCCTCGGTGGCGCTGCTGGTGTTCGCGCTGCTGCTGACGCTGGTTGCAGGCCGCTCGCCCAAGGCCAGCGTGCGCGCGCCACGTATCCGCGACCGGCGGCGCTCGGCCTACCTGGAACGCTTCGGGCGCTTTGCCATGGCGCTGGTACGCGTGGTGATCTGGGTCACCGTGATCGAGCTGGGCGCGCGCATCTGGGGCACATCGGTGCTGCACCTGGCGCAAGCGTCGCCGGCGGGCCGGCATATCGCGGAATCCATGCTGAGCGTCACGGCCACGGTGCTGCTGGCGTGGCTGGTCTGGCTGCTGATCGACACCGCCATTACCCAGGCGTTGTCTCCGGCCTACGGGCGCGCCGCGCAGCCGAGCATGCGGGCCAAGACCATTCTGCCGCTGGTGCGCAATGCGTCGCTGGTCACGCTGCTGGTGATCGCGATGATCGTGGTCCTTGCCAACCTGGGGGTCAATGTCACGCCGCTGCTCGCGGGTGCCGGCGTGGTGGGGCTGGCGATCGGCTTCGGCGCGCAGAGCCTGGTGCAGGACCTGATCACCGGGCTCTTTATCGTGATCGAGGATTCGATCGCCATTGGCGACTCGATCGAGCTGCCCGACCATGCCGGCGTGGTCGAAGGCATGACCATCCGGACCGTCAAGCTGCGCGATGGCAAGGGCGCCCTGCATACGCTGCCATACAGCCAGATCAAGGCGGTCAAGAACCTGTCGCGCGGCTACGGCTACGCCGTGTTCAGTATCGGCATCGCCTACCAGAGCGACCTGGACCGGGCCCTCGACCTGATCCGCGCCACCGGCGCCCAGATCGCGCGCGATCCGCGCTATGCGCACAAGCTGCTGTCCGGCCTGGAGATCCTGGGCCTGGATCGCTTCGACCCGAGCGGCCCGGTGGTGATGGCCCAGGTCAAGACCCGCCCGCTGATGCAGGCCGAGATCACGCGCGCGTTCAACGCGCAGCTGAAGCGGCAATTCGATGCCAATGGCATCTGCATGGCCTCCCCAAGCCTGACCATCCAGCTCGCAGGGGGGCCTGCCGGGGCCGCAAGTGTCGAAGCCATCATGCCGGCGTCTAAATGAGATGTATGCGTCATGCAAGAAAGGTGTGCTTGTCGCTTTTGCGAAACGCCCGTCCCTTTCGCGCGTCAAAAATCCCTCACGAATCCCATCTCGCGCATTAACATCCCTGCGTTATGCAGGCGTCGACATATGCCGATCGTCCGGTGGTTCCCGCTGTGGGGACCATAGCCCCCCAAAGGGTGGATAAAACCGACACGATTGTTTGGCATCATGGCCGGCACTCGGGCACGGTCATGCCTGAGGAGCATCCTGCATACGGGGCCGGAAGCCACGGCACCGTTGCCACAGGGCGCGACAGACACCCGGGCAGGCACTTGGCGCAAGGGAACACAAGAGAGCAGCCATTAGAAAATGGCGTCAGTCAAGGCGTTTGCCACCGGGGGAAAAATATGGGCGAACACCCGAGTCTCGACGATGAGTTTCATCGTCTGGTCGACTCTATCTACGAGTCCGCAATGGACGTGGCGGCAATGCCCGCTGCCCTGGACCTTTTTTCTCGCTACACAGCCACAGGCAGCCCGCGCTACCTGATCTGGGACAAGTTTGCCGGCCACGCCCGGCTCGGCGTGACGCCGCACGGTTGTTTCACCCATGGCGTCAACCTGCCTGAAGGCGTCGTTGCGCCACCGGCAAGCGGCGGCCATCCGGCTATCGTCCCAGCCGCCCTCGCATCCGCCGGGGCCGGCGCCGCACTGGCGATGGCGGATGGCGGGGCTGCCGACCTGGCCGTCTCCGGTGACGCTGGCGGACTCGAACAGGGTTTCCGGCTTATCGACACCAGCGAGATCTGCGTGCTCATGAGCGGCACCACCTCGGAGCACAGCCACCTGCATGGCAGCGTGCGCGAACGCCGCCTGGCCCATGTCATGCCGCACTGGGTCCGCGCGGCGCGCATGCAGCAGCGCAACTTCGAACTGAGCGGACTGGCCTCGCTCGGGCTGGCCGGACTCGACACGCTCGATTTCGGCGTCATGGTGCTGCAGGCGGACATGCGCGTGCGCTACGCCAACAGCTGGGCCGAATCGCTGGTGCAGGCCGACAGCAACCTTGCGCTGGAACGCGGCGTGCTGCGTGCGCGCGATGCCGCGCTGCAGGACGTGCTGCAGCGGCTGCTCGACGGCGCCGTGCGGGGCCGCAGTGCCGACGCCGCCGCGGGCTCATGGATGCACATCACCTCCGGCGGGCAACCGGTACCGATCATCGTGGTGCCGCTGGTCTCGCGCCAGCCGGTGGAAGGCCCATGGCAGCTGCCCGCGGCGATGATGCTGCTCGGCAACTCGGAATCGCGCTCGGTGCTCGATGCCGCGGTCTTGACGTCGCTGTTCGGGCTGTCGCGCAAGGAAAGCATCATTGCCATCCGGCTCGCTGCCGGCGAAACGCTCAATGAAATCGCCGAGCGGGAGTTCCTGTCGCCCCATACCGTGCGCGTGCATATCCGCGATACGCTGCGCAAGACCGGCACGCACCGGCAGTCCGAGCTGGTGCGGCTGCTGCATTTGCTGCCTGGCGTGAACCTGATGCGGACGGCAGCTTGTCCGGTGGCGCGGCCCAGGGCGAGGCAGGTCAAGAACGGGTGAGAGCCCATTCCCGGGGCTGACCTCAGCCCTCCCCCTCCACCGCCGCCAACGCCGCGGCAAGAAACCTCTGCACCTGCCGGTCCGCGTCATCCGCCCGCGCGGCCAGCGCAATGCCAATGCGCCCCGCCGGCCGCGGACTCGAGATCGGCAGGAACTTCACCCCGCGGTTCGCATAGCGCGTTGTCACGCCGGGCACCAGCGCCACCCCCAGGCCGCTTTCCACCAGGCTGACGATGGTCTGCACCTGCACCGCTTCCTGCGTGACGCGCGGCACGAAACCGGCCTGCTGGCACAGCATCATGGCGACCGCATGCAGGTTGGGTACCGCCGCGGCCGGATGCATGATGAACGGCTCGGCGGCCAGTGCCTTCAGCGGAATGGAGGCCTCGCTGGCATGCGGGCTGTCCGCCGGCACCGCGGCGACGAACACATCGGTTTCAAGCGGCGTGAGGGTGTAGCCGCCGCTGCTCAGGATCGGAAACCGCACCAGCCCGGCGTCGAGCCGATGGTTTTCGAGCTGGTCCAGGATGGCCGCCGTGGTGGATTCCTGCAGCACCAGCTCGATCCCCGGATGCGCGGCGCGGAACGCCGGAATCAGCTTCGGCAGCAACGCATAGGTGGCGGAGCCGATGAAACCGATGCGCAAGGCGCCCCGCTCGCCCTGCGCGGCCGCCATGGCCGCCGCACGTGCCTGGCTGGCGTGGAACAGCGCGCGGCGCGCGTCCTGCAGCGCCGCCTCGCCCGCCTGCGTCAGCCGGACCCCGCGCGGGGTGCGCACGAACAGCGCGGTGCCGAGTTGCTCCTCCAGCTTGCGGATCGAAATCGACAGCGGCGGCTGCGCCATGTGCAGGCGCTCGGCGGCCCGGTGGAAGTTGCCCGTCTCGGCCAGGGCAACGAACTGCTGGAGCTGGCGCAGATCCATTTTGATATCCTGTGAATATCAATTTCTAAAAAAGTAATATTAGACCAGATACCTGTCGCTGATCTACGCTGTGCCCCACAGAACCAGATCCGGAGACAGACGCATGCTGCCCTTAGCCGGCATCCGCGTGATCGACCTTTCCACGGTCGTGATGGGCCCTTATGCCAGCCAGTGGCTGGCCGACTTTGGCGCCGAGGTCATCAAGGTCGAACCGCCCGAGGGCGATTCCACACGCCGCACCGGCCCCGCCGCCGAATCCGGCATGGCCGCGATTTTCCTGGGCGTGAACCGCAGCAAGAAGAGCGTCGTGCTGGACCTGAAGCAGCCGGCGGCGCAGGCGGCGCTGGACCGCCTGCTGTCCGGCGCCGACGTGCTGATGCACAGCATGCGCCCGCAAAAGCTGGCCGCGCTGGGCCTGTCGCCGGACGACGTGAGGGCGCGCCACCCGCAACTGGTCTACGTCAGCCTGCTCGGATTCGCAGAGGATGGCCCGTATGGCGGCCGCCCGGCCTACGACGACATCATCCAGGGCCTGTCCGGCAACGCCGCGCTGATGGCGGCGCAGACCGGCAGCAGCCGCTATTTCCCGACCATCGCGGCGGACAAGACCAGCGGCCTGGTGGCGGCGCTGTCGGTGTGCGCGGCGCTGGCCGGCCGGGCGCGCTCCAATGGCAATGGCAGCGGCAAGGGCGCCATGGTCGAGGTGCCGATGTTCGAATCCATGGTGGCCTTCAACCTGGTGGAGCATTTCTACGGCCGGCATTTCGAACCGCCGCGCGGCGGCACCGGCTACCCGCGCGTGCTGGCGCCGCTGCGCCGGCCCTACCAGAGCGCCGACGGCCATGTCTGCATGATGCCGTACACCGATGCCCACTGGCGCGACTTCTTCCGCGCCGCCGGCCGCCCCGAACTGGCCGCGGACGCGCGCTTCACCGATATCTCGGCGCGCACCGCGCACATCGAAACGCTGTACGAGATCACCGGCGAGATCGTGCGCGGACATAGCACCGCGCACTGGCTGGAAGTCTGCGAAGCGCTGCAGATTCCCGTGGCCCGGGTCAACGAACTCGACGACCTGCCCGACGATCCGCACCTGCGCGCGACGGGCTTCTTCGAACCGGTCGAAGATCCCGCCATGGGCGCCTTGCGCTTTCCGGGAGCACCGGTACGCTTTGATGGAGCACGCGCACCGATCGGCGTGCCGCCACGCCTCGGCGAGCACACCGCGCAGCTGCTTGCGCGGGCCGGGATGACGCAGCAGGACATCGACGGGCTCAGCGCCACGGGTGCCGCGTACTGCGCCCCGCAGCCGCCGGTCCAGTCTGACAACGCCAAGGAGACCGCATGATGCAAAGCCACCTGCCCCGCCTGGGCCAGGGCTTCTACTGGCAGGACCTGAAGGAAGGCCAGGCCTTCCGCACCTTCCGCCGCACCGTGACCGAGACCGACCTCGTCAATTTCATCTCGGTCACCGGCATGGTCGAGGCGATCTTTATCGAGGACGGCTACGACGCCGGCGCGATCCGCGGCCGGCCGGTCCCCGGCGCGCTGACCTACACGCTGATCGAAGGCTTCATCCTGCAAACCATGATCCAGGGCACCGGCCTGGCGATGCTGGAACTCACGCAGCAGATCCTTGCCCCGGTGGTGGTCGGCGACACGGTATGGGCCACCGTCACGGTGACGGGCATCCGGCCGACATCGCGCGGCAACCGCGCGGTGGTGGACTCGGCCATCGAGGTCTTCAACCAGCGCAACGAGAAAGTCATGACGTACACGGCGCGCCGGCTGCTGGCCGGACATCCTGACTGAAACCGCGGCGCGCCACGCCCGACTGACCCTGGGCTTCGTCCTGGCCCCACGCCTTCACGCAACCGGATATTCAACGTGACCGCATTGCTTTCCACCTTCCAGCTCACCAGCCTGCCGCCGCACGCCACGGCGTTCCGCGAGCAGGTCCGGGCCTTCCTGGCCGAACACATGCCGGCGCTGCCGCCTGATGTGCGGGCACGCTCGTGGATGGGCTTCGACGCCGCCTTCAGCCGCGCGCTGGCCGCGCGCGGCTGGGTCGGCATCACGCTGCCGGCCACCTGCGGCGGCGCCGGGCTGGACCCGTTTTCGCGCTTCGTGCTGGTGGAAGAACTGCTGGCCGCCGGCGCGCCCGTGTCCGCGCACTGGATCGCCGACCGCCAGAGCGGCCCGCTGATCCTGCGCTATGGCACCGAGGCCCAGAAGGCCAGGTACCTGCCCGCCATCTGCCGTGGCGACGCCTTCTTCTGCATCGGCATGAGCGAACCGAACTCGGGCTCCGACCTGGCCAGCGTGGCCACGCGCGCGGTGCGGCAGCCGGACGGCAGCTGGCGCCTGAACGGGCGCAAGATCTGGACGACCAACGCCAACCGCTGCCACTACATGCTGGCGCTGGTGCGCACCTCGGGCACGCCGCAGGACCGGCAGGCCGGGCTGTCGCAGGTCATCGTCGATCTCTCCGCGCCCGGCGTCACCGTGCGCCCGATCCAGGACCTGACCGGCGACGCGCATTTCTCGGAGGTGAGCTTCGAGGACGTGGCGCTCGCACCGGACGCCCTGATTGGCCAGGAAGGCAGCGGCTGGGAACAGGTGAACGCCGAGCTGGCATTCGAGCGCAGCGGCCCCGAGCGGCTCTATTCGAGCGTGGTGCTGCTCGACACCTGGCTGGCGGCGCTGCGGCGCCTGCCCGAAGCGCGGCGCGACACCGTCACCGCCGGCCGGCTGGTCGGCCACCTGGCGGTGCTGCGTGCCATGTCGCTGGCCGTGACCGCACGCCTGGCCGCGGGGGAAAGCCCGGTGGTCGAAGCCGCGCTGGTGAAGGACCTGGGCACGACCTTCGAACAATCGATCCCGGCGCTCGTCGAAGCCGCGCTGGGCGACGAACCGGCGCTGGCCGCCGATGGCGCGCTGTACCGCACGCTGGCCTACGTCACGCAGATCGCCCCGTCCTATTCGCTGCGCGGCGGCACCCGCGAAATCCTGCGCGGCATGATTGCGCGCGGCCTGGGGCTGCGCTGATGCGCCGAAGCCCCGCACGCGTCCAACACTGAATCCATCGCCATGCATAACACCTATTCCGACGCGCTCGCCGACCTGCTGCGCGATCAATGCCAGCCCGCGACCGTGCGCGCCATCGAACAAGGCGCCGACCCGGCGCCGCTCTGGCAGGCGCTGCTCGAAAGCGGCTTTGCCGACTGCCTGCTGCCCGAATCGGCAGGCGGTGCCGGCCTGTCCCTGTCCGAACTGGCGCCCGTGCTGTATGTGCTGGGCCGCCACGCCATGCCCTTGCCGCTCGCGCAGACGCTGTTTGCGCGAGGGTTGCTGCAGGCCCATGGCGTGACCGTGCCCGCCGAACCGATCGCGCTGGCCAGCCTCGACGATGGCAGCCTCGCCACGCTGGTGGCCGATGCGCGTCACGCAGGCTGGTTCCTGGCGCAGTCCGGTACCCGCTGCGTGCTGCTGCCGGCCGCCGCTGCCGGCGCCGAGCCGACTGGCGCTCACGCCGACCAGACCATGCGGCTGCCGCGCTTCGACGGCAAGGCAGAGACGGCTTTCGCGCTGCCCGCCGGCATGCTGCGCACCATCGGCGCCTGCCTGCATGCCGCGCAGATGGCCGGCGCGCTGTCCCAGGTCATGGACATGACGCTGCAGTACGCCAACGACCGCCTGCAGTTCGGGCGCGCGATCGGCAAGTTCCAGGCGATCCAGCACCAGATCAGCGAGATGGCCGAGCATGTCGCCGCCTCGCGCGTGGCCGCGCAGATCGCCTGCGACAGCACCGGCAGCCGTCCCGACCCGGTACGCGCCGCCATCGGCAAGCTGCGCGCCAGCGACGCGGTCACGCCGGTCGCGGCCATCGCGCACGCCGTGCATGGCGCCATCGGCATTACCGAGGAGTTCGACCTGCAGCTGTACACGCGGCGCCTGCATGCATGGCGCGTGGCCGACGGATCGGAGCGATGGTGGAGCCGCGTGCTGGGCGAACTGGTCTGCGCGGAACCATCGCGCGGCGCGGTGGAGTTGGCGCGCGAGTGGTACGAGGCGACGGCCTGAGGCACGCCAGGAAATGAAACGGCGGCCCGGTCCGGGGCCGCCGCATCGCAGTGAAAGCGCCGCCTCAGGCGGCCAGGCTCAGCCCGCCTCCCGGCACCTTCTTGTGACGGCGTTCCGGCTTGCACTCGTACTTGAGTTCGCGCCGCCCGTCCTCATACGCCACTTCGAGCCGCACATTGAAGCCCCACAGGCGCGTCACGTGGCGGATCACTTCGTCGAAGTTATGCGACAGCGGCCGGCGGTCGCTCTGCTGGTGGCGCAACGTGAGCGAGCGGTCGCCGCCCACATCGACATTGGTAACCTGGATATTGGGCTCCATGCCGGACAGGTCGTACTGCGACGCCAGCAGCTGCCGGATCATGCGGTAGCCTTCGTCGTTATGGATGGCCGTCACGCGCAGCTTGTTCTCGCGGTCATCGTCCAGCACCGAGAACAGCTTCAGTTCGCGAATCACGCGCGGCGACAGGAACTGCAGCAGGAAGCTTTCGTCCTTGAAGTTGCGCATGGCGAAGTCCAGCGTCGTGCGCCAGTCCGATCCGGCGATCTCCGGCGCCCAGCGGCGGTCCTCTTCGTCCGGGTGCTCGCACATGCGGCGCAGGTCCTGGAACATCAGGAAGCCCAGCGTGTACGGGTTCAGGCCGCTGTAATACGGGCTGTTGTACGGCGGCTGGTAGATCACGTTGGTGTGGGCCTGCAGCAGTTCCAGCATGAAGGCGTCGTTGACCAGCTTTTCCTCGTAGAGCTGGTGGATGATGGTGTAGTGCCAGAACGTGGCCCAGCCTTCGTTCATCACCTTGGTCTGTCGCTGCGGATAGAAGTACTGCGCGATCTTGCGCACGATGCGCACGATCTCGCGCTGCCACGGCGCCAGCCTGGGCGCATTCTTCTCGATGAAGTACAGCAGGTTCTCCTGCGGCTCGGGCGGGAACGAGGATTCGGGTTCCGCCGCATCTTCATCCGCGAGCGCGTGGGGACGATGCTTGGGCAGCGTGCGCCACAGGTCATTGACCTGCATCTGCAGGTAGTTCGCGCGCTCGGTCTGACGCGCCTGCTCTTCGTTGATCGACAGTTTCTTGGGCCGCTTGTAGCGGTCCACGCCGTAGTTCTGCAGCGCGTGGCAGGAATCGAGCAGCATCTCCACTTCCTGCTCGCCATAGCGCTGCTCGCACTCCAGCACGTAGTTCTTGGCGAACAACAGGTAGTCGATGATAGCGTCCGCATTGGTCCAGGTGCGGAACAGGTAGTTGCCCTTGAAGAAGGAGTTGTGCCCGTAGCAGGCATGCGCGATGGTGAGCGCCTGCATCGGCAGCGTGTTCTCCTCCATCAGGTAGGCAATGCAAGGGTTGGAGTTGATGACGATCTCATAGGCCAGGCCCATGTGGCCGCGCTGGTAGCTGCGCTCCGAGGCCAGGAAATGCTTGCCATATGACCAGTGGCTGTACCCCACTGGCAGCCCTGCCGACGCATAGGCATCCAGCATCTGCTCGGCCGTGATGATCTCGATCTGGTTGGGATAGGAGTCCAGTCCGAACTCGCCGGCAATGCGCGCGATCTCGCGGTCATAGCGGTTGATCAGCTCGAAGGTCCAGTCCGAACCCGTTGAGAGATAAGCCATCTTCACCTCCGTCTGGCACAGCCGTCCGCGCCGGCAGATGCTGCCGGGACGGCGCCGCCGCGCCGCGTTGCAAAGGTCCTGCCGGCCCGCCTGAACCGGCGGGCCGCGAACGTACCGCCAACGTACCGCCCGTCAGGCCGCGCGCTTCTGGAACAGGTCGTGCAGCACGGGGTAGATCTCGTCCGCGCTGATGATCCGCTGCATCGCGAAGTGCTCGAACTGGCTCTTGACCGTCAGGTACTCTTCCCAGAGATTCTGCGGTTCTTCGGACGCCACTTCCACGTAGGCGAAATATTGCACCAGCGGCAGGATCGCCTCGCGCAGCAGCCGGCCGCACAGTTCGGAGTCCCCGGCCCAGTTGTCGCCGTCGGACGCCTGCGCGCAGTAGATGTTCCACTGGCTCGGCGGGTAACGGTCGTGGATCACCTCGACCATCAGCTTCAGCGCACTGGACACCACCGTACCACCGGACTCGCGTGAATGGAAGAAATCCTCCTCTTCCACTTCCTTGGCCACGGTGTGATGGCGGATGAACACGACATCGATGCGCTCGTAATTGCGCTTCAGGAACAGGTACAGCAGCATGAAGAAGCGCTTGGCGAGATCCTTCCTGCTCTCGTCCATCGACCCCGACACGTCCATCAGGCAGAACATCACCGCCTGCGCCTGGGGCCGCTTCTTGAGCACGCGGTTGTTGTAGCGCAGATCGAGCTTCTCGATGAACGGCACGCGGTCGATGCAGGCGCGCAGGTGCCGCATCTCCTTCATCATTTCGAGCGCGGCTTCGCTGTAGGGCCCTTCCTTCTCCAGCGCCTCGCTGTATTCCTTCTCCAGTTCGCGCAGGCGCTTCTGGTATGGGCTGGACAGCGCAATGCGCCGGCCGAGCGAGCTGCGCATGGTGCGCAGGATCGACAGGTTGGAAGGGGTGCCGTCGATGGAGAAGCCGGCCCGCACCTTGCGGACCTCGGCGATCTTGGCGAGGTGGCGCTTGGCCAGGTCCGGCAGCGCCATGTCCTCGAAGAAGAAATTCAGGAAATCCTCGCGCGACAGCGTGAAGACGAAATCATCCTCGCCCTCGCCGCTGTCGCTGGCGCGCGAGCCGGTCCCGCCCCCGCCCTGCTGCTGGCGGTCGAATGAATCGCCCCGGACGAACTTCTTGTTGCCGGGATGGATCCATTCGCGCCGCCCGCCCGGGCCGTGGTGAAAGATCGGCTCGGAGATGTCCTTGACCGGAATGGACACCTGCCCGCTCTGCTCGATGTCCATGATCTTCCGGCCGGACACCGCCTTTGCAACCGCCTGGCGTATCTGCTCGCGGTAGCGCTTGATAAAGCGCTGCTTGTTGACGGCACTTTTGTTGCCGCCGTTCTCACGCCTGTCGATGACCGTGGCCATGTATTTGCCCTCGAAGAGAGGCCTGGTTCAGGCGCCGTTAGGATGATTTTCTTACGCGCAGATACCACTCCACCAAAAGTCGGACTTGTTTCGGCGTATACCCCTTCTCCGTCATGCGGTTGACGAAATTCTCGTGCTTGTCCTGGTCTTCGCGCGAAGACTTGGCATTGAACGAGATGACCGGCAGGAGATCCTCGGTGGTCGAGAACATGCGCTTCTCGATCACCATCCTGAGTTTCTCGTAGCTGGTCCAGACCGGATTCTTGCCACCGTTGTTGGCCCGGGCGCGCAGCACGAAATTGACGATCTCGTTGCGGAAGTCCTTCGGGTTCGAGATGCCCGCGGGCTTCTCGACCTTCTCGAGCTCGTCGTTCAGCGCGTTGCGGTCAAGGATTTCACCGGTATTCGGATCGCGGTACTCCTGGTCCTGGATCCACAGGTCGGCGAACACCACGTAGCGGTCGAAGATGTTCTGGCCATACTCGGAATACGACTCCAGGTACGCGGTCTGGATCTCCTTGCCGATGAACTCCACATACGGCGTGGTCAGGTACTCCTTGATATAGGAGAGCAGCTTCGCTTCCTGTTCCGGCGGGAACTGTTCGCGCTCGATCTGCTGTTCGAGCACGTACAGCAAGTGGACCGGATTGGCCGCGACCTCGGTGTTGTCGAAATTGAAGACCTTGGACAGTACTTTGAACGCGAAGCGCGTCGACAGGCCATTCATGCCTTCATCCACGCCGGCGTAGTCGCGATATTCCTGGTACGACTTCGCCTTCGGATCGACGTCCTTCAGGCTTTCGCCGTCATAGACGCGCATCTTCGAGAAGATGTTGGAATTCTCGGGCTCCTTGATGCGCGTGAGCACCGCGAACTGCGCCATCATCTTCAGCGTGCTGGGCGCATTCGGCGCCGCCGACAGCGAACTGCTGCGCAGCAGCTTGTCGTAGATCTTCACCTCTTCGGACACGCGCAGGCAGTACGGCACCTTGACGATATAGATCCGGTCGAGGAAAGCCTCGTTGTTCTTGTCCTGCTTGAAGGTCTGCCATTCGGCCTCGTTCGAGTGCGCGAGGATCACGCCGTCGAACGGTATCGCGCCAAAGCCCTCCGTGCCCTTGTAGTTGCCTTCCTGCGTGGCGGTCAGCATCGGGTGCAGGACCTTGATCGGCGCCTTGAACATCTCGACGAACTCGAGCAGGCCGCGGTTGGCCAGGCACAGGCCGCCGGAATACGAATAGGCATCCGGGTCGTCCTGCGGAAAATCCTCGAGCTTGCGGATATCCACCTTGCCGACGAGCGAGGAGATGTCCTGGTTGTTTTCGTCGCCAGGCTCCGTCTTGGAGATCGCGATCTGGGACAGCACCGACGGGCGCAGCTTGACCACGCGGAACTGCGTGATGTCGCCATTGAACTCGTGCAGGCGCTTCACCGCCCACGGCGATGGAATGGTGTTCAGGTACCGGATCGGGATGCCATAGTCCTCTTCCAGAATCTTGCCGTCTTCCTCCGGCGAGAACAGGCCGAGCGGAGATTCATGGATAGGCGAACCCTTCAGCGCATAGATGGGCACCTCCTCCATCAACGCCTTCAGCTTCTCTGCCAGCGAGGACTTGCCGCCACCGGGAGGCCCGAGCAGATACAGGATCTGCTTGCGCTCCTCCAGCCCTTGCGCGGCATGCTTGAAGAAGGCAACGATCTGCTCGATCGTGTCCTCCATGCCGTAGAAGTCGCGGAAAGCCGGATAAATCCGGATCACCTTGTTGAAGAACAGCCGTGACAGGCGCGGATCGTGGTGGGTATCCACCAACTCCGGCTGACCGATCGCGGCGAGCATGCGCTCAGCCGCAGTCGCATAGGCGGTCGGATCCTTCTTGCAGATATCCAGATACTCCTGGATGCTGAATTCCTCTTCCTTGCGAGCTTCGAAACGCGTGGCGTAATGGCCGAAAATGTCCATACCTCACTCCCGTCAGAGTCCCCGTCCGAGGCGAAAGCACTGCTACTCCCCTGAGGCTTCGCGCCAGCTTTCGCGATACACCACCCCGGCTTGGCGACGTGGTCATGTTGCGAAGTCTTTACTTCATCATAGTCAAATAACGGCGATGGTGGAGCTTGAGTTGACGATTCGCTTGCCTGTGCGCAACGGCGTTTCCGCCCTGCAAACACCACATTTGAACCACTGCCCCTCTCCGCGCGCGACGGGCCATTGACTATGCTGTGACAAACCTTACACCTTTCCGCCCCAATCTGCACAGCAGGTTTTGTAACGATAAAACAGAAAGGCCGGCGCTTTCGCCGGCCTTTCTGTTGCGGTTTCCGCGACGTGCATCAGCACTCGCGGACTGCTGATGACAACGCTCAGAGCGTGCGGGCCACCAGTTCTTTCATGATTTCGTTCGAGCCGCCATAGATCTTGCCGACACGCGCATTGGCATACATTCGCGCGATCGGATACTCCAGCATGTAGCCGTAGCCGCCGTGCAACTGCAGGCACTCGTCGATGATTTCGCAGTTGCGCTGCGTGCACCACCACTTGGCCATGGCCGCGGTCGCGGCGTCGAGCTTGCCCTCCATCAGCTTCGCCATGCAGTCGTTGACGAAGGTCGCGGCAATGGTCGCGTTGGTCTTGCACTCGGCCAGCTTGAAGCGCGTGTTCTGCAGGTCCAGCAGCGGCTGCCCGAACACCTTGCGCTCGCGCACGTAACCGGTGGTCAGCTCGATCGCGCGCTGCATGCTCGCCACGGAGCCCAGGGCGATGATCATCCGTTCCTGCGGCAACTGCTGCATGAGCTGGTAGAAGCCCTGGCCTTCCTGAACGCCCAGCAGGTTGTCGCACGGCACCAGCACGTCGTCGAAGAACAGCTCGGCCGTGTCCTGGCCCTTCTGGCCGATCTTCTCCAGGATGCGGCCGCGGCGGAAGCCGGGCAGGTCCCGGGTTTCCACCATGATCAGCGATACCCCGCGCGAACCGGCTTCCGGATCGGTCTTGGCCACCAGGCACACCAGGTCGGCGTGATACCCGTTGGTAATAAAGGTCTTGGCGCCGCTGATGCGATAGCAGTCGCCGCTGGCTGTCTTTTCGCGCACCGCGCGGGTGCGGATCGATTTCAGGTCGGAGCCGGCGCCGGGTTCCGACATGGCGATGGCCGCCACCATTTCGCCGCTGGCCATCTGCGGCAGCCATTTCTCCTTCTGCGCCTGGGTGCCGTAGTTCAGGATGTAGTGCGCCACGATGCCGCTGTGCACGTTGTTGCCCAGGCTGGTGCAGATACCACGCGCCATTTCCTGCGTGATGACGGCCTCGTGGGCGAAGTTGCCGCCACCGCCGCCGAATTCCTCGGGAATGCTCGCGCACAGCAGGCCGATCTGGCCGGCGCGGCGCCAGACGTCGCGATCGATGTAGCCCTGTTCAGCCCAGCGCGCCTCGTTCGGCGCCAGCTCGCGCTCGACAAAGCGCCGCACCGTGTCACGGAACAGGACCAGGTCTTCGGTCATCCAGGGTGCCTCGGACGAGGCGGCGGCGTTCAGTTCGGGAGATCCCATGATGTGTATCGACTTCGAAATGCCAGAGGAGGAAGAAAGACAGCCGGTCATGCCAGCTGCCATGCCTATATAGATAGGCGTAATTCGTGTTGAAGGCGCCCGGGCATGCGGCAATGCAGCATGCCCGGGCGCCCGAGATCAGTCAGGCCAGCGATAGCGCGGCGCCTGCTTGGACAGGAACCGGCTGGCGGCTTCCTGGCGGTATTCCGTCGCAAACGCAATGCCCTGTCCGTCCGCTTCCATGGCCAGCATGCTGTGCAGGTCCTGGTTCAGCGAGGCATTGAGCGCCTTCTTGGTCAGCGCCACGGCCACCGGCGATGCCTCGGTGAACGCGCGGGCCATCGCCCGCGCGCGCTCCTGCAGGCTGTCGGCCGGCACGATCTCCATGACGATGCCTTGCTCCTGCGCGGCCTCGGCATCGAGTTCGCGCATCGAGAACATCAGCGCCTTGGCGCGCTGGAGTCCGATCATGCGCGGCAATGTGTAGAACACACCACAGTCGGGAATCAGGCCCAGGCGCAGGAATGGCAGCGCGAAGCGCGCGCGGGGCGTCGCCAGGATGATGTCGGCGGTCAGCGCCAGGCTGAAGCCGGCGCCGAAGGCGGCCCCGTCCACCGCGGCGATCACCGGGATCTCGAGCTGGATCAGCGCCTCGAGCCACGGGTGGATGTTGTTCAGCCGCTGGCGGCCCTGCGCGGCCGTGAACTCGCCCTGCATGGAGCTGATATCGCCGCCCGAGCAGAAGTCGGTGCCGGCACCGGTCAGGATCAGCGCGCGCACGCTGGCGTCCTGGCGCAACTGGTGGATCACATCCCCGATCTCCCGGCGCATGACGCCGTTAAGCGCATTCTTGCGGGCCGGGTAGTCCAGCGTGAGGGTGGCAATGCCGTCTTCCACGGCATAGCGAATCGTTTCCATCGATGACTCCTGGGAAGGCTTGCGGTTCCGCGCCCTGTGCGGCGATCAGTCCAGCTGGATATGCGCGTCGCGCACGATCTTGGCCCACTTCGGCATGTCGCCCGAGACCACGCCCGCCAGTTCCTGCGGGGCGGAACCCACCGGCTGCAGCCCCATGCCGGCCAGCTTCTGGCTGATTTCCGGCAGCTTGACGATGCGCGCGACTTCGGTCGCCAGGCGCGTGGTCACTTCCTTCGGCGTGTTGGCCGGCAGGAAGATCGCGAACCAGCCGCTCGGTTCGAAGCCATGCAAGCCCTGTTCGGCAAACGTCGGCACGCTGGGGATCGCCTTGAAGCGCTGGGTGCCGGTGATGCCCAGAATCTTGAACTTGCCGCTGGTGAGGTACGGATACGCCGAAGTCACATCGACGAAGGCCGAATCCACCTGGCCGCCGAGCAGGTCGTTGACCAGCGGCGCCGCGCCCTTGTACGGGATGTGCGTCAGGTCGATGCCGGCCTGCTGGCTGAACAGCTCCCCGTGCAGGTGCGACGAGGTGCCGTTGCCGTACGAGCCATAGCTGAGCTTGCCGGCCTTGGCCAGCGCGATGAATTCACGCAGCGTGTTGGCGGGCACGCGGTTGGGCACCACGAACAGGTCGGACGACTTGGCGATCAGCGAGACCGGCGTGAAGTCCTTGCTCACATCGTAAGGCGTGCGCTTGTAGAGGCTCGGCGACTGGATCAGCGCGGTGATGGCCAGCAGCACCGTATAGCCATCGGGCGAGGCCTTGGCCACGATATCGTTGCCGAGCATGCCGCTGGCGCCCGGCTTGTTGTCGACCACGACCGCCTGGCCCCAGGCCTCGGCCAGCCGCTGGCCGATCATGCGGCCCACGGTGTCGGTGCCGCCGCCGGCCGGATACGGCACGACCAGGCGGATCGGCTTGCTCGGGTAGTTGGGCTGGGCCAGTGCGTGGCCCACGCTGCCGAGCATGGCGGCGCCGGCCAGGGTGCCGGCTTGCGCCAGCCAGGTTCGTCTGCTGTTGTGCATGATGCTGTCTCTCTCCAAAACTCTGTCTGTCCGCGGGCCTTACCGGCTTTGCGCCCTGGCTTGCGCCGGGTCCGCCGGCCGCATGGCGTCTTCCTGCAAGGCGCGCCACTGGATCTTGCCGGTGGCCGACTTGGGCAGCGCGTCGACGAACTCGACGATGCGCGGCACCTTGTAGGCCGCCAGGCGCTCCCGACACCAGCCCATGATGCGTTCCGGCTCGGCCTCGGGCGTGCCGCGCGACTCGGGGCGCAGCGCCACCACGGCCTTGACCGTCTCGCCGCGATGGTCGTCGCGCGCCGCGATCACGCAGGCCTCGTGGATGGCCGGGTGGCCGTAGAGCAGGTTCTCCACCTCGGCCGGCCAGACCTTGAAGCCGGACGCGTTGATCATGCGCTTGAGGCGGTCGCGCATGAAGAAGTAGCCCTCTTCATCCATGAAGCCCAGGTCGCCCGTGCGCAGGAAGCGCTTGCCGTCGATCTCGATGAACGACTCTTCGTTGGCCTGCGGGTTGTTCCAGTAGCCCTGCATCACCTGGTCGCCGTGGGCGACGATCTCGCCGATCTCGCCCTGCGGCAGTTCGGCCAGCGTGTCGGGGTCCACCACGCGGGCATCCACGCCGAAGGTGGCAATGCCCAGGCATTCGCGCTTGGGCTTCTGGCGCGGGTTGGACAGCAGGAACGACGCGGTCTCGGTCATGCCGTAGGCTTCCACGTACGGCAGGCCAAAGCGCTCCTGCAGCATGTTGGCCACCGCATCGGGCATGGCGGCCCCGCCGCCGCCCAGGAACGCCAGGCTTGACAGGTCGCGCTGCTCCACGCCCGGCTGCGCGAAGAAGTCCACCAGCATGGCCGGCGGCGCTCCCCATACCGAGGCGCGATAGCGCTCGATCAGGTCGGCCGCCAGGGCGCGGTCCCAGCGCGGCATCAGCACCACGGTCGCGCCCAGGTAGATCGGCGAATGCATGCAGTTCTGCATGCCGAGCAGGTGGAACATCGGCGCCACGGCCAGCACCACGGCTTCCGGCGAGCTGCTGCGCCACACCTGCGACCCCACCGCGGAAGTCATCATGGTGCCGTGGGTATGCATGCAGCCCTTGGGATTGCCGGTCGTGCCCGAGGTGTAGGCCAGCATGCAAAGCGTGTCGTAGCCGGCCTCGTGCGGGCGCGGACGCTGGCCGGCATTGCGCGCGGCATCCCATTCCACCGGCATCGCGCCGCCCGGTGCCGCTGGCAGCGCGGGCGCCGGCTCGCGCAGCCAGGCCGGGACCTGCAGGCCACCGTCGTCGTGCAGCATGCCTGCGTAGTGATGGACGATCACGTCGCGCAGCGCCTTGCCGTGCAGCGGCGCGACGCGGTCGTACAGCTCGCTGCCGCAGAAGGCGGCCACGGCGCCGCTGTCGCTGACCACGTGTTCGAGCTCGGCTTCCAGCCACATCGGGTTGGCCGGCACCACCACGGCCTCGGCGCGCAGGATGGCGTAGTAGGCCACGATGTACTGCGGGCAGTTCTGGCTGAACAGCACCACTCGGTCCCCGGGCGCGATGCCGCAGGTGTGCTGCAGGTAGCCGGCCATGCGCTCGACCTCGTCCAGCAGCGCCGGGTAGGAAATCGCGGTGCCGAAATACTGGATCGCGGTCTTGTCGGGATAGCGGCGCGCGGCCACTTCCAGGTTGTAGAACAGGCTGGTGCGCGGCACGTGCAGCGAGCCCGGCAAGCCGGCGGGCCAGGCGGGGGAACGGTAAGGCTGGGTGGTACTGGCGGACTTCATGTCGGGCAATGCTCAGTCAAGACGAATGTTGTGGGTACGGATCACCTTGCCCCAGCGCGCATAGTCGGTCTGCACGGTCTGGGCAAAGGCATCGGGGGTGCTGCCGGTCAGGATCACGCCCATGTCGTTCATGCGGGTACGCACGGCGGGATCGGCCAGCACCTTGTTGACGTCGGCGGAAAACTTCTCCACGATCGCGCGCGGCGTGGCGGCCGGCAGCAGCAGGCCAAACCAGCCCATCGAATCCATGCCGGCGATGCCGGCTTCCTTGAACGTGGGCACGTCAGGCAGCTGCGGCGCGCGCGACGGACCGGTCACGGCCAGCGCCCGCAGGCGCCCAGAAGCCGAGTGCGGCTTGGCCCCCATCACGGAGATCACCGCCGAAGGCACCTGGCCGCCGAGCAGGTCGTTCAGTTCCGGCGCCTCGCCCTTGTAGGAGACGTGGATCATGTCGAGCCTGGCGCTCTCGTTGAAGATCTCGCCGTAAAGGTGACCGCTCGAGCCGGTGCCGTACGAGCCGTAGGAGTACTGTTTCGGCTTGGCGCGCACCAGCGCGACAAACTCCTTCAGGCTCGTGGCCGGCACGGCGCTGTTGATGGCGAACACCAGGTTCGTGGTGCCCAGCTCGGACACCGCGACAAAATCCTTGATGGGATCGAACGGCGCCTTCGCATAGAGGCTCGGCGCCTGCACGAGCGTCGTAATGGTCAGCAGCGCGGTATAGCCGTCCGGTTCGGCGCGGGCCACCACTTCGGAGCCGATCATGCTGCTGGCGCCGGGGCGGTTCTCGACGACCACCGGGCGCTTCCAGGTCTTGCCCAGGCCGTCTGCAATCGCGCGCGCCAGCACGTCGGTCGCGCCACCGGCCGGATACGGCACCACTAGTCGGACGGTTTTCGATGGGAACGCGCCTTGCGCCATGGCCGTGCCGGCACCCAGCAAGCCGGTGACGAGCCCGCCCAGGGCCAGCGCCCCTGCGCCCAGACGCTGCAATGCACTACGACGATCTGCCTGCATGTGGTTGTCTCCTGTGTATTTTTTTGTTGGCAGGGTCAGGGGGGCTGCCCCTTCTTTTGTCGCCAGCCTTGCATCCGGCGATCCGGCCCTGTCCGCGTGCCGGTGGCGGTCCGTTCGGCGCGGACTTTTCCACAGCGAAAGAGTGCGCGATCAGGGGTGGTCCGGACAATGACCAGACGACCCAAAATGATTGGCCGAACTGCTCAGATGGAAGGCAGGCTTTGGCAAATCCCGATTGTGCGGCGCCACCCGGCCGCGATAAGGTCTGACCCGTGCCGACATGCCGCCATAGCAGTGGGCAAAGTCGGGCACCGCCCCAGAACGACGAGGAGACTCATGCACATCGTTGCCACGCCCGCTCACCGGCATTCCGTGCCGGGCATGCCGCGCAGCATCGCCGCGCCGGGTCCGGTGCTGGCCGGCGTCACCGGCGCCGTCATGGCGGCACCGGCCGCGGCGCCCGCGCCGGCCCGCCATACCATCGCCATCCACCACGTCCAGCAGATCCTGCTCGGCGCACACCGGCTCGGCTGCGACATAGAGGCCCTGCTGCGCCGCGCGGCCATCTCGCCCGCCCTGCTGGCGTCGCCCGCCGCGCGCGTCACCCAGGACCAGTACGCCGCGCTGATCCGCTCGCTGCGCCGCATCACGCGCGACGAGCTGTGGGGCCTGCTGAGCCGCCCCGTGCCGCCAGGCGTCTTCGCCCAGGCCGCCAAGGCGATGGTCCATTGCACAACGCTGGAAGAGGCCATCCAGGCCGGCTTGCGCCAGTACCGGCTGCATATCGGCGACTTCACGCCCAGATTGCATCGCTCCGACGACGGCAAGACGGTTTCCGTGCGCCTGCACGCGCATGCGCCGGCATCGCCATGCCAGGTATTTGCCGAGTCGACGTTCGTATTCCACGCCTATGGCCTGATCAACTGGCTGGTGGCGCGGCGCGTGCCACTGTCCCGCGTCGACCTGAGCGCGCGGCCCCCAACCGGGCAGACCGACACCGAGCGCGTCTTCAATACATCGGTCCGATACAGCCAGCCCTGCACGGCGCTGCACTTCGATGCGGCGTGGCTGCGGCTGCCGGTGATGCAGGACACCACCGGCCTGGACGAGTTCCTGCGCGAAGCCCCGCACAAACTGCTGGTGCGCTACCGCGACAACAGCTGCCTGGCCGAACGCATCCGGCTTCACCTGCGTTCGCACCTGGACGACGAACTGCCTTCGCTCGAGCAGATGGCGCAGATGCTGCGCCTGACCCCGCAAACCCTGCGCCGCCGCCTGCGCGACGAAGGGCACGGCTACCAGAACATCAAGGACAGCCTGCGGCGCGATGTGGCGATCGGCATGCTCGAGCGTTCCGGCCTGACGCTGCAGCAAGTTGCGCTGCGGCTGGGCTTCTCGGAGCCGAGCACCTTCCATCGCGCCTTCAAGAAATGGACCGGCGTGGCACCGGGCGAATACCGCCAGCGCGGCATGCAACTGGCAAGCGCCGAAGCCTGACAACGGGGTAGAAAAAAAGCCGGCGATGACAACGTCATCGCCGGCCTTTTTGCTGCGGGACGCCTGCCGCGCGTGCTCAGACCACGCCCTGCTCCCGCAGCGCGGCAATCCGCTGCGCCGACAAGCCCAGCACCTCGCCCAGGATCCGCTCGGTATGTTCGCCGAGGCGCGGCGGCGGCGCGTCGTACCGCACCGGCGTCGCCGAAAGCCGCAGCGGGCTCTTGACGGTCGGGCAGATGGCGCCATCCTTGCGCACCAGATCGACCTGCAGTTCGCGATGGCGGACCTGCGGGTCTTCCAGCACCTGCGCATAGTCGTTGATCGGCCCGCACGGAATGCCCTGCGCTTCCAGTGCCTCCACCCAGTGCGCGGTGGCGCGGGTGCGCATATGGTCCTCCAGCATCGGCACCAGTACCTCGCGGTGGATGATGCGTCCCGGGCCGCTGGCAAAGCGCTCGTCGGCGGCCAGGTCCGGACGCTCGATGCCGCGGCAATACGCCTGCCACTGGCCGTCATTGCCGGCCGCGACGATCATGTAGCCGTCCGCCGTGGCGAACACGTGGTACGGCACCATGTTGGCGTGGGCATTGCCGTAGCGCGGCATGGCCTGGCCGGTGATGCGCTGGGCGATGATCGGCGTCGCGCCCACCGCCACCACCGCATCGAGCAGCGCCATGTCGATATGCTGGCCCTCGCCGGTGCGCTCGGCATGCCGCAGCGCAGCCAGCACGGCCACGGTCGCGTACATGCCGGTCAGCATGTCCACCACCGCCACGCCGACCTTCTGCGGTCCGCCGCCAGGCAGGTCGTCGCGCTCGCCGGTCACGCTCATCAATCCGCCGATGCCCTGGAAGATGAAGTCGTAGCCAGGCTTGTGCGCGCTCGGCCCGGTCTGGCCATAGCCCGTGATCGAGCAGTAGACCAGCGCCGGGTTGATCGCCTTCAGGCTCTCGTAGTCGAGCCCGTAGCGCTTCAGGTCGCCGACCTTGTAGTTCTCCAGGACGATCTGCGACTTGGCCGCCAGGTCCCGCACTACCGCCTGCCCTTCCGGGCTGGCGATATCGAGCGTCAGCGACTGCTTGCCGCGATTGGCGCCGGCAAAGTAGGTGGCATCGCGCGACGGCTGTCCGTCAGCCTCCGGCAGCCACGGCGGGCCCCACGAGCGCGTGTCGTCGCCGACCCGGGGACGTTCCACCTTGATGACTTCGGCGCCAAGGTCCGCCAGGTTCTGCGCGCACCACGGCCCTGCCAGGATGCGCGACAGGTCGAGCACCCGGACGCCGGCCAGCGCGCCCTGCATGGCGGCCGCCATCTCAGATCGGGTCCCAGCTGATCACGTCGGGCGAGCGCTCGAGCTTGAAGAAGCTGTTGCGCATGGCCGGCATGGCGATCTCGCCGATCGATTCCGGCGTCCAGCCTTCGCTCATGTGCACCGAGCGCACCGGGCGCGGCTGGCTCATCAGGATGATTTCGTTGGCGCGCACCGCGAAGATCTGGCCGTTGACCTCGGCCGCCGAGGGGCTGGCCAGGTAGACCGCGACGGGGCCGATCTTGCCGGCTTCCATCTTCTGCAGCTTGGCCACGCGGGCCTTTTCCTCCGGCGTTTCGGCGGGGATCGAGCTGGTCATGCGGCTCCACGCAAACGGCGCAATGCAGTTCGAGCGCACGTTGAAACGCTGCATGTCGAGCGCGATCGACTTCGACAGCGCGGCGATGCCCAGCTTGGCCGCCGAGTAGTTGGCCTGGCCCAGGTTGCCGATCAGGCCCGAGGTCGAGGTCATGTGCACGAATGCGCCGCCTTCCTGGTCCTTGAAGTAGTTGGCCGCGGCGCGGCTCACGAAGAAGGTGCCGTGCAGGTGCACGTCGATCACCGAACGCCATTCCTCTTCGTTCATCTTGAAGAACATGCGGTCGCGCAGGTTGCCGGCGTTGTTGACCACGGCATCGATACGGCCGAAATTGTCGAGCGCGCACTGGACGATGGCATTGGCGCCGTTCCAGGTCGATACGCTGTCGGTATTGGCCACGGCTTCGCCGCCGGCCGCACGGATTTCATCCACCACGCGCTGTGCGGGGCCGGCATCGCCGCCTTCGCCGGACATCGAGACCCCAAGGTCGTTGACCACGACCTTGGCGCCGGCGGCTGCCATCGCCAGCGCGATCCCGCGCCCGATACCACCACCTGCGCCCGTTACCAGCGCTACCTTGCCTGCCATCAAACCGCTCATTGCGTTGCTCCTCTGAATACTTTCCCGGTCACCGGACCGCGTTTCTGGCGACAATAACGGCTTGTCCGCGACGGCCATGCCAAGGCGCGGACAATCATGTCCAGATGTTATTGCCACGCCGGATACGATAAATTGTCGGCTGAAACATTGGAATTCACGATTTGCAAAAGTGGCCTTTGGCCTGACGGAACCCCATGCATTACGACCTGACCGACCTGCGCCTTTTCCTCAACGTCGGTGAAACGGAGAACCTGACCCGCGCCGCCGAGCGCAGCTTCCTCTCCCTGCCGGCGGCCAGTACGCGTATCAAGCAGCTGGAAGAGGCGTTCCAGACCCAGTTGCTGATTCGCCAGGTAAAGGGCGTCAGGCTGACCCCCGCCGGGGATGCCCTGCTGCGCCATGCGCGCGAGGTGTTTCGCGAGCTGGAGTGCCTGCACTCCGACCTGCGACCCTATGCCAAGGGCGTCAAGGGCAAGGTTCGCCTGCTCGCCAATACGACCGCTACCAACTCCTTCCTGGCGACCGGCTTGTCGCGCTTTCTAAGTGAAAACCCTGACGTAGACGTGGAGCTGGAAGAGCACTTGTCGCAGGAAATCGTCTCCGCGGTCAGTGCCGGCGCGGCGGACCTGGGCATCGTGGCGGGTGAAGTCGCCACCGAGGACCTCGATGTGATGCACCTGTGCAGCGATGAGCTGATCGTGATTGCGCCGGTCAACCACCCGCTGCCGCAGTTCAAGCGGCTGCACTTCGCCGACCTGCTCGACACCTGCCGCTTTGTCGGCCTGAACCAGTTCAGCGCAATCCAGTCGTTCCTGGACCGGATCGCCAGGGGCATGGGCAAGCGCATCAGCCTGCGCATCCAGGTCGGCAGCTTCGACGCCGTCTGCCGCATGGTCGAGGCCGGCGCCGGTATCGCCATCGTGCCCAACAGTTGCGCGCGCCGCTACGCCAGCCGCAAGGTGCTGCGCTTCATTTCGCTGGAGGACGAGTGGGCGCGCCGCGAATTGCGCCTGTGCCGCCGCCCGGGGCGCGAACTGCCGCAGTTCGCCGAAACCCTGATCCAGTACCTGGTCGACGCCGCCCGCGAGCCCGTATAGGGTTGGCAATACATGGCCGTTCCCCGCGGGGTCAGGCCGCCAGCCCGGCGAGCGGCCGCAGCGAGATGACCATGACCGCGATCAGCGCGGCCATGATGGCCACGCCGGACCAGTTGGTGCGGCCACAACGCGCCAGCGAGTCGTTGACCAGTTCCGGCGACCAGTGGTATTCGCGCAGCCGTTGAACCGTCGATTCCGCGTGCCAGCGGTAAAGCTGGTTGCCATAGAAGCCGAGCAGCAGCGCCATGGCATAAAGCAGCGGCCGCGACAGCACGACCGGCATGCGGATCTGGAACAGTGCATGCAGCACTGGTTCGGCGCAGAGGACGATGGCGTAGACGCCGACCTGCCAGTACATGCGGCGGTAGGCCATCCAGAACGGTCCGAAGACGAACGCCGCCCAGTTCCACGACATGCCGTTGCGCGACCCGGCGAGCTGCCACTTGTTGCGGTAGTACGCGAACCGCGGTCCCACGAACACGGCCAGCGCCGCTTCGTCGCTGATGATGGCTTTCATGCCTTGCCCCCTGACTGCAGTGGGTCCCGACGACGGACCTCTGCCAGAGCATAGGCTTGAACTGGCGCACCAAGCGTGCGCTGGCGCGCAGATGGAGCGCGATCTGGGTGGCAATCACGGGTGCACCTCCGAGCGGCCTTGCCCGGCGGCACGTCAAGTGCCACCGGGCCGCCGTCTGCGCCCCTCGCGGACATCGTCCCGTCTCGCCGACATCGGTCGGCCCCTTGCGCCGGGCGAGGACGTGGTCCGTTTTCGCTTCCCCTGCTTTTTCGCGGATCGCATGTGACGCTCGTCGTCGCCAATGTGCCCGCTCGTGCATTGTGGCCGATCGTCGGTGCCGGATCATCATCAATATTGGTGATGGCGTGGCGAACGCGCCTGTCCCGTGCGCGATGCGGCGCCGTCCTACAGTGCAAACGGATTGGTCCGGACACGGCGCAGCCGCCGCTCCTTCTATCGTGGAAGCGTGGAAAAAAGGAAGGAGAACCAACATGCCCTATATCATTGCCTGGCTTCTCGGCGTACCGGCTCTCGTGCTGATCCTGATCTGGCTGTTCATGCACTGATGTGCTGCCCGCCGTTACTTTGTTACTCGCTTGAAAAGACGCCCGGTTCGCCGGGCGTCTTGCTTCCCGTGCGTGTCGCCGATGCGCCGCACCTAAGCCGCACCTAAGCCGCTCTTTCGCAAATCCGAATTTCGTGCCCATGGGCCCTCGGGAATAATGGCCCCATTCAAATCGACCGGGCCTACCCCCATGTTTGCAGATCAGGATCAAGACCAGCTTTTCCCGGAAATCCGCGAAGCCGTGCGCAGCCTTTGCGCGGGTTTCGATTCGGCCTACTGGCAGCGCGTTGAAGAACAGAACGGCTTTCCCGAGGAATTCGTCCAGGCGCTGACCCAGGCGGGCTGGCTGTCTGCCCTGATTCCCGAGGCCTATGGCGGTTCCGGCCTGTCGCTGACGGCGGCCTCCGTCATCATGGAAGAAATCAACCGCAACGGCGGCAATTCCGGCGCCTGTCACGGCCAGATGTATGTGATGGGCTGCCTGCTGCGCCATGGCTCCGAAGAGCAGAAGAAGCGCTGGCTGCCGGGCATCGCCTCGGGCGAGCTGCGCATGCAGTCGATGGCCGTGACCGAGCCGACCACCGGCACCGACACCACCAAGCTCAAGACCACCGCCGTGCGCAAGGGCGACAAGTACGTCGTCAACGGTTCGAAAGTGTGGATTTCGCGCGTGCAGCACTCGGACCTGATGCTGCTGCTGGCACGCACCACGCCGCTGGACCAGGTCAAGCGCAAGTCCGAAGGGCTGTCCGTGTTCGTCGTCGACCTGCGCGAAGCCATCGGCAAGGGCCTGACGGTCCGCCCGATCCGCAACATGGTCAACCACGAGACCAACGAGCTGTTCTTCGATAACCTCGAAGTGCCGGCCGAGAACCTGATCGGCGAGGAAGGCAAGGGCCTGAAGTACATCCTCGACGGCATGAACGCCGAGCGTATCCTGATCGCGGCCGAGTGCATCGGCGACGGCTACTGGTTCGTCGAGCGCGCCAGCAACTACGCACGCGAGCGCGTCGTGTTCGACCGTCCGATCGGCCAGAACCAGGGCATCCAGTTCCCGATCGCGCGCTCCTACGTCAACGTGGAGGCAGCCAGCCTGATGCGCTACAAGGCCGCCGCGCTGTTCGACGCCGGCAAGCCGTGCGGCAAGGAAGCCAATATGTCCAAGCTGCTCGCTGCCGATGCGTCGTGGGAAGCCGCCAACGTCTGCCTGCAGACGCACGGCGGCTTCGGCTTCGCGGCGGAATACGACATCGAGCGCAAGTTCCGCGAGACACGCCTGTACCAGGTCGCGCCGATCTCCACCAACCTGATCCTGTCCTACGTGGCCGAGCACGTGCTCGAACTGCCGCGTTCGTTCTGAGGCCGCGCATGACTGCATCTACGCCCAACGGCATTCGCCCGCTCGACGGCATCCGCGTGGTGTCGCTGGAACACGCGGTGGCCGCGCCGTTCGCCACGCGCCAGCTCGCGGACCTCGGGGCCCGCGTCATCAAGATCGAACGCCCCGGCGTGGGCGACTTCGCGCGCGGGTACGACAAGTCCGTGCACGGACAGGCTTCGTACTTCGTCTGGCTCAACCGGGGCAAGGAAAGCCTGACCCTGGACCTGAAGGATGAAGAGGCGCAGTCCATCCTGCACCGCCTGCTGGCCGATGCCGACGTGCTGGTGCAGAACCTCGCGCCCGGCGCCGCCGCTCGCATGGGGCTGGATTTCGACACGCTGCACGGCAAGTACGAGAAGCTGATCGTCTGCGACATCTCGGGCTATGGCGACTCCGGCCCCTATCGCGACAAGAAGGCCTATGACCTGCTGATCCAGGCCGCCGCCGGCCTCGTGGGCCTGACCGGCGGCCCGGACGAGCCGTCGCGCGCCGGTGTTTCGATCGCCGACATTTCAGCTGGCATGTACGCCTACAGCGGCATCCTGTCGGCGCTGCTGCAACGCGGGCGCACCGGCAAGGGACTGCGCGTGCAGGTGACCATGCTCGAGGCCATGGCCGAGTGGATGAACCAGGTTCTCTATTTCGGTCACTACGGCGGCAAGCCGCCGGCGCGCGTTGGCGCGTCGCACCCGACCATTGCGCCGTATGGCATTCATCGCACCGCCAATGGCAGCGTGATTTTCAGCGTGCAGAACGAGCGCGAATTCGCCAATTTCTGCGAGATCGTGCTCGGCAACCGTGAACTCGCGCAGGACGCACGCTTTTCCAGCAATACCGCCCGCGTCAGCAACCGCCCCGAACTCACCGCGCTCATTGAAGCACGCTTTGCGTCGCTGACGGTGGCGCAGGCCGAGGCGCTGCTGGACCAGGCGCAGATCGCCAATGCCCCGATGAACGACATCGAAGGCGTGTGGAACCATCCGCAGCTCCAGGCGCGACAGCGCTGGCGCGAAGTCGCCACGCCGGCCGGCCCGATCGACGCGCTGCTGCCGCCGGCCAACCTGTCCGGCGTGGAGCCCGTCATGGGCGACGTGCCGGCACTGGGTGCGCACAGCCGCAGCATCCTGGCTGAACTGGGCTATGGCGATGGCGACATCGACGCACTGGTGAGCAAGAAGACTGTCTGAGGACGTTCGAGCAACGTCCGTTCCCCCCCGTCCTCTCCCACATCGGGAGAGGACCCTGATCCCCGCAAGGCCGCAAGCGGCCGAGCCCAGCCAACTATCTCCGGAGACGGCATGAGCCAACCCGCAGACCACTCCTATCCGACCCGCCAGCTTTGCGAATTCCTGGCCCGTTTCACGCTGGCCGACGTGCCGGCACCTGTGATCGAGCGCACCAAGGACCTGTTCCTGGACTGGATCGCCTCGGCCATTGCCGGCAAGGACGCCCCCGCCGTAAGCAAGATCCAGGAATTCGCGGCGGCCATGGGCCCGTCTACGGGCGACGCCGAAGTCTTCGTCGACCGCCGCCGCACCTCGCCGTACTTTGCCGCGCTGATCAACGGCGCTTCGTCGCACGTGGTCGAGCAGGATGACGTGCACAACGGCTCGGTGCTGCACCCGGCCGCCGTGGTGTTTCCGGCCGTGGTCGCCGCCGCGCAGGCCGAAGGCAAGACCGGCGCCGAGGTGCTGCTGGCCTCCATCGCCGGTTACGAAGCCGGCATCCGCATCGGCGAATTCATGGGCCGGTCGCACTACCGGATCTTCCACACCACCGGCACGGTCGGCACGCTGGCTGCCGCCGCGGCAGTCGCCAAGCTGTACAACCTTGACGCCGAAGGCATCAACCAGGCGCTGGGTTCGGCCGGCACCCAAGCCGCCGGCCTGTGGGAATTCCTGCGCGACGCCGCCGACTCCAAGCAGCTGCACACCGCGAAGGCCGCCGCCGACGGGCTGCAGTCCGCGTGGCTGGCACGCGCCGGCTTCACCGGTGCGAAGCAGATTCTCGAAGGCGCCCAGGGCATGGCCGCTGGCATGTCGAGCGACGCCAACCCGGCCTGGCTGACCGATGGCCTGGGCACGCGCTGGGCCACCGCCGAGACCTCGTTCAAGTTCTTCGCCTCGTGCCGCCACACGCATCCGGCCGCCGATGCGCTCAAGGTGCTGATGCAGCGCGAAGGCGTTGCCGCCGGCCAGATCGCCGGCGTCACCACGCACGTGCACCAGGGCGCCATCGACGTGCTCGGCCCCGTGGTCAACCCGACCACCATCCACCAGGCCAAGTTCTCGATGGGCACCGTGCTGGGCCTGGTTGCCGTGCATGGACACGCGGGCCTGCCCGAGTTCGAGGATTACTCGCTGCAGGACGCAAAGGTGACCGACTTCCGCGGCAAGGTGGAGATGGAGCTCGACGAGGAAATCAACGCCGCTTATCCGCGCCAGTGGATCGGCCGCGTGACGGTACGCACGACCGACGGCCGCACGCTGGCCGCGCGCGTCGACGTGCCCAAGGGCGATCCCGACAACACGCTGTCGCGCCCCGAACTCGAAGCCAAGGCCCTGCAGCTCGGTGCGTTCCGCCATGGCGCGACCGAGGCCGAGATGCGTGCAATCATCGCTCGCGTCTGGGCACTGGAAAGCGCGCCGAACGTGAACGACTGGCTGCCTGCCGCGCGCTGAGGCTCCGAACATGTCCACTGCCGTGACCTACCTGTTCGTGCCGGGCGACCGGCCCGAACGCTTTGACAAGGCCGCCGCGGCGAAGCCGGATGTGATGGTCCTCGATCTCGAGGACGCCGTGCATCCGGACGCCAAGCCGGCGGCGCGCCAGGCCATCGCGGCCTGGCTGGCTACAGGCCCCGCCACCAATGCCTGCGTGCGCATCAACGACAGTGCCGCTCCCGGCTTTGCCGCCGACATGGAATGGCTGCGCGCGCTGCCCAAAGGAACCCCGCTGGCGGCGCTGATGGTGCCCAAGGCGGAAGATCCGGCCGCCCTCGCGGCGATCATGGAAGTCCTGCACGGCATCAACCCGGAAGCCGAACTGATCGCCATCATCGAGACCGCGCTGGGCCTGCATCAGTTGGATGCCGTGGCGACGGCCAACGGTGTCGCGCGGCTGGCTTTCGGCTCGCTCGACTATGCCGTCGATCTCGGCTGCAGCCACACGCGCGACGCGCTGGCGCATGCGCGTGCGCGCATCGTGCTGGCGTCGCGCGTGGCAGGGCTGCCGCCTCCGGTTGACGGCGTCACCACGGCGCTGAAGGACGAGTCCGTACTGGCCGACGATGTCGCCTATGCGCGCGCGCTCGGCTTTGGCGGCAAGCTTTGCATCCACCCGGCCCAGCTCGGCGCGGTCCGCGCGGGCTTCCTGCCCTCGCCCGAACAGCTCGACTGGGCGCGGCGCGTGCTGGAAGCGACCGCCAGCGGCAGCCATGCCGTGCAGGTTGATGGCAAGATGGTGGATCGCCCCGTCATCGAGCAGGCTCGCCGGCTGATCGCGCTGGCGCAACCGTCGGCGCTCTGAACACAAAGGCTTTGTCATGACCCAGAACTCACAACTCGAGCACCTGCGCACCTGGATCGGCCGCAGCGAATCGCGTACCGAAACGCTGACGCCGGAACCGGTGACCGGCCTTGCCGCCACCTTTGACCTGGACCCGGAAGCCGTGGTGCGCGGGCCGCTGCCGCCGCTGTGGCACTGGCTCTATTTCCTGCCGCGCGCGCCGCAGCGCGATATCGGCGCCGACGGCCACCCGACCCTCGGCGGCTTCATGCCGCCCGTGCCGCTGCCACGCCGCATGTGGGCGGGCAGCGAGCTGTCGTTCGAGCGTCCGATCCATGTCGGCGATACGGTGACGCGCACCTCGGCCATCAAGGATGTCCAGCACAAATCCGGCCGCACCGGAGAACTTTGGTTCGTGGCGGTCGACCACGAACTGACGGTCAATGGCCAGGTCGCGGTGCGCGAACGCCATGACATCGTCTACCGTGCCATGCCGGAAGTCGGCAAACCGCAGCCGCCTCGGCCCAGGCTGGAACACACGGCGCGATGGCAGCGCACGCTGCGCGCCGACCCGGTGATGCTGTTCCGTTATTCCGCGCTGACGTTCAACGGCCACCGGATCCACTACGATCGCGACTACACGCGCGAAGTCGAAGGCTATCCGGGCCTGGTGGTGCACGGGCCCATGCAGGCCATGCTGATGCTGGACCTGGTGGCGCGCGAACAGCCGCAGGCGCGCGTGCGGCGCTTCGGTTTTCGCGGGCTGGCGCCACTGTTCGACCAGGACATGATTACCGTTGGCGGCACGGCGGATCCGGCACAGGCCGGCAAGCTGATCCTCTGGACTGGTGATGATGCCGGCGGCCAGGCCATGCAGGGATGGGCGGAAATCGAAGGTTGACAGCAGGATGGCGTGAGGCCTGTTCGCGCGCATGCGCCATGGCCAAGGAAAAACGGCAAGTCTCCCGACTTGCCGTTTTTCCTTGGCGAGTCTGCGGATGCAGGGAGAACAACCGCCGCGCCCGAAATGCAAAGCGCCGCCCAACGGGCGGCGCTTCAGCAGTCTGTCATAAGCGGATCGGCATCCGCTTCCGGTAGTACTCAGTCGGCCTGGATCTTCGCCGTCTTGACCACCCCACCCCACAGCGTCAGCTCACGCTGGATTCGATCCGCCAGCGGCTTGGGCCCGGAGATGTTGAGGTCATACCCCCCGGCAATCATGCGCTGCCTGAAGGCCGGGTCATCACCGATCGCCTTCTGCGCCTTGATCAGTTTGTCCACCACATCGGCCGGCAGCTTCTGCGGGCCGATCAGCGCATACCAGCCGGTCAGGTCATAGTCCTTGAGGCCCGATTCGATCATCGTCGGCACGTTCGGCAATGCCGGGTTGCGCGTCTTCGATGTCACCGCCAGGGCCCGCACCTTGCCACCGTTGATATGGCCGATGGCCGTACCGGTGATGTCGAACATGAACGTCACCTTGCCGCTCATCACGTCGGCCATGGCCGGCGAGTTGCCCTTGTACGGAACATGCAGCATCTTCACGTGGCTCATCTGCGCAAGCAGTTCCGCCGACAGGTGGTTGGACGCGCCAACGCCAGCCGAGCCAAACGTCACGTCGTCCGGATGCTTGCGCGCATAGTCGACCAGTTCACCGACGTTCTTCGCCGGGAAGTCCTTGTTCACGAGCAGCACATTGGTGTAGTCCGTGATCAGGCCGATGTAGGTGAAGTCCTTGAGCGGATTGAAGTTGACCGAGCGCTGGATCAGCGGCGTCATGGTCATGGTCGGGCTGGCGACGAAGTAGAGCGTGTAGCCGTCCGGCGCCGACTTGGCGGTCAGGTCGGCGGCAATGGCGCCACTCGCGCCGGCGCGGTTGTCCACCACCACCGGCTGGCGCAGCGCGCGGCCGAGCTGGTCGGCATAGATGCGCGCGGCCGTGTCGACGGGGCCGCCCGGCGCATAACCGACCAGCAGCTTGATCGGGCGCGACGGATAGGCATCGGCCGCCCAGGCTGCACCGTGCAGCAGCGTTGCCATCATCGCGGCAACGGTCATCCAACGTTTCATCTTGTCTCCTCCAGGATTTGCTTTGTGTTCCCCGCCGGACATGAGCGGCCAGCGGAGAGTAGAAAACGCGCCGGCAATCAGCCAAGCAGCGCGCGCAGCGGTTGCTTGAGCAGTTTGCCGCTGGCCGTTGTGGGAATCACATCGATCACGCGCACTTCGGCGGGGCGCTTGTACGGTGCCAGGCTGTCGCGCAGGTAGGCGTCGAGCCTGGCGCGATCGGGTTCGACGCCGTCCTGCATCTCGATGAAAGCCACCACCTCTTCATTGCCGTCGCTGGTGTTGCGGCCGACCACGGCCGACTGGCGCACGCCCGGGAACGCGTTGATCACGGACTCCACTTCGATCGGGTACACGTTGAAGCCCGAACGGATGATCAGGTCCTTGGAGCGGCCCGAGATGAACAGCGCACCGTCAGTGTCGAGGTAACCGAGATCGCCCGTATTGAGCCAGCCGCCGCGCAGCAGCGCCTCGGCCGTCTGCTCCGGATTGCGATAGTAGCCAAGCATCACGCCCGGGCCGCGCACGCGGATCTGCCCGCGCTCGCCAGCCGGCAGCGCATTGCCTTCGCCATCGGTGATGTTGATCTCCACGCCTTCGACGATGTAACCGGCCGAGCAATCGGCGCGCGGCGCTTCCATGCGCGTGATAAAGAGCGATCCGGCGTATTCGGTGATGCCGTAGCCATGGTGCAGCGGCTGGCCGAAGTACGCCTCGACGTCGCCCTTCAGGGTCGGATCCAGCGGCGCGCCGCCGGTGTAGAGATAGCGCAGGCGCGGATAAGCCTTGCGCTCGCGTTGCTGCGCCACCGCCATGATGCGCGTGAACATGGTGGGCACGCCCTGCAGGATGGTGATCCCCGGCGCGTCGAGCGCCGCGAAGACCTCGTCCGCATCGAAGCGGGGGCGCACGAACAGGCTCGCGCCGCCATAGAGCGTGGCCAGCAGCACCGTGGCAATGCCGAAGATGTGCGACATCGGCAGCGCGCCGTAGGCGACGTCGGCCGGCCCCATGTTGCGGGAGGTCGCGGAAATGCGGGCGAAGTGCGTGAGGCCTTCGTGCGGCACCATCACGCCCTTCGGCGCACCGGTGGTACCGGAGGTATAGATCAGCGTGGCCACCTTGCGCGCCTGTTCGGCCGGCACGCGCTCCGGCGTGGCCGCGGCGCTCACCACGGTCATGCCGTCGGCAAACACCGGGCAATCCGCCGCCCTGGCGTCGAGCCGCCTGCCGTGCGCGGCGGCGACATCGGACACATGCCCCGTGAACAGTACCAGCACCGGCTGCGCATGGTCGCGGATATTGTCGATCTCGCGCGCCGACAGTCGTGCGTTGATCTGGATCGGCCACGCATGCAGCGTGCTGCAGGCGAACATCGTGACGATCATCTCGTTGCAGTTCTCGCCGACCACGATCACGCGGTCGCCCTCGCCCACGCCCCGCGCGGCCAGCCAGTCCCGCGTGCTCTCGATGCGGCGCCACAGGTCGCCGTAACTGATGACGTTGCCGCTCTCGTGCAGGCACGGCGCCTGCGGTGTCTGCGTGGCCCAGTGGCGGGGAAGGTCGTGGATGAACTCGGGGCGGAAGGAAGACATGATGCTCGCTGCTCGGTCGGGATGGTTACGGCGGATACGGCGGATACGGCGGATGCGTCGAAGAATGCACGGGAACGCACTTGTTGCAGGTGAGGAAGTTTGCGCCATGTATCCCGGCTAAACCATTTGGAATTCGCTAAGGCCGTCTTCGGCGCGGCGACGCCCCCAGCCCATAACGGTTCCGCCGGTACGAAGGTCACCTTTGCCATTGATGAAGAACTGAATGGCAAGCCCCTCATACAATCGGCCGGCACAGGAAGGGCCGCCGCGCATACGCCATGCGGCCCGCGTACCACAGGGGACATTCAGATGGATTTGCGTTTTACCGCTGAGGAACAGGCCTTCCGCGAGGAAGTCCGGGCGTTCGTCCAGGCCAATCTGCCGGAGGACATCCGCAACAAGGTGCTGAACCACCAGCGCGTCGAGAAGGACGACTACGTCCGCTGGCACCGCATCCTGAACGCGCACGGATGGGGCGCGCCGACCTGGCCCAAGGAATGGGGCGGCACCGGCTGGAGCGCGCTGCAGCGCCTGATCTTCGAGATCGAGACCCTGCGCGCCGGCGCCCCGCGCATGCTGCCGTTCGGCCTGACCATGATCGGCCCGGTGCTGATGAAGTACGCCAGCCAGGCGCACAAGGAATACTTCCTGCCGCGCATCCCCAACGTCGATGACTTCTGGTGCCAGGGCTATTCGGAGCCGGGCTCCGGGTCGGACCTGGCCTCGCTCAAGACCCGCGCCGTGCGCAAGGGCGACAAGTACATCGTCAACGGCCAGAAGACGTGGACCACCATGGCCCACTTCGCCGACTGGATCTTCTGCCTGGTGCGCACCGACCCGGAAGCCAAGGCCCAGGAAGGCATCTCGATGCTGCTGATCGACATGAAGTCGCCCGGCGTGACGGTGCGTCCGATCAAGACGCTCGACGGCGGCCACGACGTCAACGAGACCTGGTTCGAAGACGTGGAAGTGCCTGTCGAAAACCTGCTCGGCGAAGAGAACAAGGCCTGGACCTACGCCAAGTACCTGCTCGGCCATGAGCGCACCGGCATTGCCGGCATCGGCCACTGCCACCGCGAACTGCGCCAGCTCAAGCACTACGCGAGCCAGGCCACCGACGGCGCCGGCCGCCCGCTGATCGAGGACGTGCGCATGCGCGACAAGATCGCGCGCATCGAAATGGACATCATGGCGCTGGAAATGCTGCTGCTGCGCGTGGCCACGCAATCGGGCGGCCAGCCCGGCCCCGAGGCCTCGATCGTCAAGATCCGCGGCTCGGAAATCCAGCAGGACCTGGCCATGCTGATGATGGAAGTGGCCGGCCCCAATGCGTGGCCGTATTCGCCGGACTGGCTCGAACCGGGCGCCGAACAGCCGGGCTCGGCTCCGGACTGGGCCGCTTCGGCGTCGTCGACCTACTACGACATGCGCAAGACCTCGATCTACGGCGGCGCCACCGAAGTGCAGAAGAACATCATCTCCAAGATGATCCTGGGTTTCTGAAGGGATAGCAGACATGGACTTCACCTACAGCGAAGAGCAGCAGATGCTGGCGGACAGCCTGCGCCGCTTCATCGATACCGAATACACCTTCGACGCGCGCCGCAAGAGCTCGCGTGCCGGCGAGGCGCTGGACCGCAACCTGTGGAACAAGCTGGCCGAAATGGGCGTGCTGGGCCTGACCGTGCCGGCCGACTTCGGCGGCTTTGGCGAAGGCGCCGCGAGCCAGCTCGTGGTGCAGCGCGAACTGGGCCGCTGCCTGGTGCTGGAGCCGGTCACGCCGAGCGGCGTGATGTCGGCGGCGATCCTGTCGGCCTACGGCAGCCCGCAGCAGAAGCAAGCATGGCTGCCCGCCATCGCCAGCGGCGAGCGCATCGTCACGCTGGCCTATCTTGAGCCGACCACGCGCTACCGTCCCGAGACCGCGCGCGCCAGCGCCGAACGCAGCGGCGCCGGCTACGTGCTGAACGGCACCAAGAGCCTGGTCTGGCACGGCGCCTCGGCGGACGCCTATCTGCTGACCGCGCGCGTTGCCGGCAGCAACGAAGTTGCCCTGTTCCTGGTGCCGCGTGACAGCGCCGGCCTGACCGTGACCGGCTACCCGACCATTGACGGCCTGCGCGCCGCCGACCTGTCGCTGCAGAACGTCACCGTGGGCGCCGATGCGCTGGTGGGCCAGCCGGCCGACGGCCTGGCAGCTTTGGGCCTCGGCATGGATCACGGCGTGGCCGCGCTGTGCGCCGAAGGCGCGGGCGCGATGGAAAAGCTGATCGAGATCACCGGCGAGTACCTGGGCACGCGCCAGCAGTTCGGCAAGCCGCTGGGTGCGTTCCAGGCGCTGCAGCACCGCATGGCCGACATGCTGGTGCAGAAGGAGCTGGCCCTGTCGATGGCCTATGTGGCCGTCCAGGCGATGGACGAAACCGATCCGGCCCGCCGCCGCCGCATGCTGTCCGCGGCCAAGGTCACGCTGGCGCGTGCCGGCCGCTATGTCGGCCAGCAAGCGGTGCAGCTGCATGGCGGCATGGGCATGACCGACGAGCTGGCCGTGGGCGATTACTTCAAGCGCCTGACCATGCTCGACCAGCTGCTCGGCGACAGCGACTATCACCTGCAGCGCTTCGGCGAAGTGATGGAAACCGCGGCCTGAGGCCAGCGTCGCCTGACCGGCGGCGCTCCTGCGAATCGCCAGGAGCGCCGTCTCGCGCGGCGAACGGGTACCGGACATTCCGGTGCGCGTTCGCCGCGCGGCATTTAACGGCTGCGACA
>NZ_JBYOJS010000018.1:9019-128881 GCF_057798895.1 Cupriavidus sp. 22TCCZM04-2 | reverse complement strand
CTCGTGATGATGGGCATCGGCGCCATCATCGGCACCGGCATCTTCGTGCTGACCGGCACCGGCGCGCTGACCGCCGGCCCGGCGCTGACGGTGTCTTTCGTCATCGCGGCCATGGCCTGCGGCTTCGCCGCGCTTTGCTATGCCGAGTTTGCTTCCGCCATCCCGGTGTCGGGATCGATCTATACCTACAGCTATGCCACGCTGGGCGAGATCATCGCCTGGATGATCGGCTGGGACCTTCTGCTCGAATACGGCCTGGCCACCTCGGCGGTGTCGGTGGGCTGGTCTGGCTATTTTCAGTCGCTCGTCGCCGGCTTCGGCCTGAAGCTGCCGGTGGCACTCACGGCCGCGCCAGGCGCGGTGCCCGGTGTCGAGACCATGGTCAACCTGCCGGCCATGCTGATCATGCTGGCGATCACCTGGGTGGTGTCGTACGGCGTGAAGGAATCGACGCGGCTGAACAATGTGATGGTGGCGATCAAGATCAGCGTGGTGCTGCTGTTCATCGCCGTGGGCGTGTGGCACGTGAAACCGGCGAACTGGCAGCCGTTTGCGCCGTTCGGCATGGGCGGCGTGTTCAATGCGGCGGCGCTGGTGTTCTTTGCCTTCATCGGCTTCGACGCCGTGACCTCGGCCGCGGAGGAAGTCCGCAACCCGAGCCGCGACCTGCCCATCGGCATCATCGGCTCGCTGGCGGTCTGCACCGTGCTGTACGTGGTGGTGGCCGCGATCATGACCGGTATCGTGCCGTTCGCCAGGTTCGCCGGCGTTGACCACCCGGTGTCGCTGGCATTGCAATTCGCCGGACAGAACTGGGTGGCCGGCTTTGTCGACCTCGGCGCCATTCTCGGCATGACCACGGTGATCCTGGTCATGACCTTTGGCCAGACTCGCGTCATCTTCGCCATGTCGCGCGACGGCCTGCTGCCCGCGCGGCTGTCGTCGGTGCATCGCGTACATGCCACGCCGTTCTTTGCCACCTGGACCGTCGGCATCGTGTTCGCGTTGATCGCCGCATTCGTGCCGCTCAATGTGCTGGCCGAGCTGATCAATATCGGCACGCTCTCCGCCTTCACGCTGATTTCGATCGCGGTGCTGGTGCTGCGCCGGACACGTCCCGAGTTGCCCAGGGCCTTCCGCTGCCCCGGCGTGCCGGTGGTGCCGCTGCTATCGGTTGGCTTCTGCCTGTTCCTGATGGCCCACCTGCAGGCACTGACCTGGATCGCCTTCCTCGCCTGGCTCGGAATCGGCCTTGCGGTCTATTTCCTGTACGCGCGCCGTAATGCGGTGCTGCACGGCGCAACCCGGTAGCAAGGGCTGGCCGTAAGAAGCGACGCGGACACCCACCATTCGCGATGGGGCTACCCGCCCCGTCCAGAGCCGCACCGCACTGCAATCCAGGCGGTGTACCAAGGAAGGCAGGGCTACAGCCTTGCATTCCCTACGTCATGGAGAAGACATTGAACGACCGTACCCACGCAGCGGCCGCCGTGCGCCTGTTCGGCACCGGCGAAGGCCTGTCCCACGAGCGCGTGACGCTCGCCACCGATCCGGAATCCGGCCTGCAGGCCATCATCGCCCTCTACAGCACCACACTGGGCCCCGCTTTCGGCGGCTGCCGGTACTGGACCTATCCTACCGAGGCCGAGGCGCTGTCCGATGCGCTGCGCTTGTCGCAGGGCATGGCCTACAAGAACGCACTTGCCGGGCTGCCGTTTGGCGGCGGCAAGGCCGTGATCCTGCGCTCGCCAGCGCAGACGGATCGCCGGCAGCTCTTCCGCGCTTTCGGGCGCATGGTGGAATCGCTGCGAGGCAGCTATATCTCGGCCGAGGATGTGGGCACGACGGTGGACGACATGCGCGCGGTCCAGGCCGAGACGCGCTACGTCAGCGGCCTGCCGCGCGACGGCGGATTCGGTGGCAACCCCTCGCCGTGGACGGCATACGGCGTGTTTGTGGGGATTCAGGCAGCGGTGCAGTACCGCCTGGACCGCAAGTCGCTCGCCGGATTGTCGGTGGCCGTCCAGGGTCTGGGGTCGGTAGGCTGGGAACTCTGCCGACGCCTCCATGAAGCGGGCGCGGCCCTGACCGTGGCCGATATCGATGCGGGGCGGACCACGCAGGCGCAACAGCAATTCGGCGCACGCGTCGTAGCGCCGGAGGCCATTTCGGGCGCGGACGCCGATGTTTTCGCGCCTTGTGCGCTCGGTGGCGTCATCACCCCGGCCGTGGCCGAAAGCTGCCGCTTCCAGGTCATCGCCGGCGGCGCGAACAACCAGCTCGCCTCACTGGCCGAAGGGGATACCCTCCATCAGCGCGGCATCTTCTATGCGCCCGATTTCCTCATCAACGCCGGCGGCATCGTCAGCTGCGCGCGGGAATACCTCGGCGGCGTCGATGATTCCGTCCTGCGCGACGAAGTGGCCGGCATCCGGGACCGGGTGCTCAAGCTGGCGCAACGCGTTGAGTCGACGGGCCAGGCGCCGGCACGTGAAGCGGTGACGTGGGCTCACGAGGTGTTATCGCAAGGTATCGAGTCGAACTGAGCTGCCACCCTGGCCATGGTGATGCCAAGGCCGGTGCGGCAGCTACCGCAGGCGGCGCTTGCAACAGCGCCGCCCGCCGGGCATGCCGGTCAGCGTGCCATCTCCCTGGCATCGCCGACCAGTCGCCGCACTTCCTTCGAGACGATCGTATAGGCCTCGCCGGAAATCGACTCCAGCCCGTTGCGGTCGATCACGATGATGCGGCCGCGCGTATGCTCGATCAGCCGCAGGTTCTGCAGCTTGCCCATGGCTTCGGTGACGCCTTCGCGGCGCACGCCGAGCATCTCCGCGATGCGCTGCTGCGTGATGCGCAGCTCGTTGCTCTGGAGCCGGTCCAGCGTCTGCAGGATCCAGCGGCAAAGCTGCTCCATCAGCGTCCGGTGGCAGATGCATGCCGCGGTCTGGCCGACTTGCGTCAGCAGCAGCTGCATGTACCGCATGACCAGCCGTTGCATCTGCGGCAGCCGCGGATACAGCTCGCGCAGGTCGCCGGCGGCAATGCGCCAGCTCGTGCCCGGGTGGCTGACTTCGCACCGCTGCGGCATGGATTCCGCGCCGGTCAGCGCGGGCAGGCCGATCAGGCCTTCGTTGCCGACCGCGGCCAGTTCCACGCTGGAGCCGTCCGCATGGAGCGACAGCAGCGAGACCACGCCATCTTTCGGAAAGTAGACGTGCCGCACGCGCTGCCCGGCATCGCACAGCAATTGCCCGCCACGCAGCGCCACGGCTTCGAGATATGGCTTGAGTGCCGCCCATTCCGATTCCGGAAGCTGACGCAACAGTAGGTTGTTGCCACCTGTCCTGTTCGAAGTGTCCATCCCGCGCTCCCCGTTTCCATGTTGCAAAGTTCCGATGGGTTCCTGCCGGTCTGGTGCCGGCCCGTGGGCACATTAGGCGCGTTCTGTACGACGACGAACATTGGCTGAAGGGCTTAGACCCCGTTTCACATGGCGTAAAGGCGTCGCCATTCGCCCGATGAAACGGGTTTCGGCGCCCCGCGTGCGGGTTGCGACGAAAGGTTGAGCCCTAGCCAAAGGGAGGAGGCGGCACGCCGCCGGCCGATCAGCTGCCGCAGGCGTGGATCAGGAACTCGCGCAGCGCGTCGGCCGGCTTTTCGAGCTTGCGTCCCGGCTGCCACAGCATGCCGACCTCCATGTCCGGCACCGCGTCGGCGATGGGCCGCGCGGCGATCTGCCGGCCTTCCAGCGACCATGGGCGGTACACCATGTCGGACAGCACCGTGACGCCAAAGCCATGCGCGACCAGCCCGCGCAGTCCCTCCATCGAACTGGTGCGGAACGCGATGTTGGGCGCCAGCTTGCGGCCCCGCCAGTACCGCAGCGTGGACGACTCGGCCTCGTCCACAGTGATGAGGATGTAAGGGTAGGCCGCGATATCGCGCAAGGACGGGCGCTCGATGGCCAGCAGCGGGTGCGTGGCCGACGTCCAGAGCTGGCGCCGCGAACGGATCAGCGTGTGGCGGGCAAAGCGCTGCGGGCGCTCCAGGTTGGACAGCAGCCCGATGCCAAGCTCGATGTCCCCCGACAGCACGGCCCGCTCGATCTCGGGGCGGTCCATGTCCTGCAGGTCCAGGTCGATGTCGGGGTAGCTGGTGCGAAAGCGCGCCAGCAGGCCCGGCAAAAAGTAGCCCAGCACCGTATAGGACGCCGCCAGCCGCACGCTGCCTTTTAGCCCATACACCTGAAAACGGGGCTCGCGCAGCGCGTCCTCGACCGAGTCCAGGATCTGCCGCGCATGCTGGTGGAACAGGTGGCCTTCCGCGGTCAGCGCCACGCCGTGCGGCAGGCGGTCGAACAGGCGCACCGCCAGCCGCTGCTCCAACGTCAGCACGGCGTTGGTAATCGCCGATTGCGACACATGCTCGGCGGTCGCGGCCATCGAAAACTGGCCTGTTTCCGCCGCCGCGACGAAGTAGCGGAACTGCCGCAAGGTGATTTCCTTGGCCAGCCGTTCCGGCGTCTCGCGTGCCTTTGCCATGGTCATTGCTCCGGTATTCGTTTGTCGGATATCAGCTCTCGGATTTCATGATTTTACGATATCGATGGCGCTTCCTACACTGCCACGAATAACTTCGACATCCCCCGGAGAGAGACACCCATGAATGCCCCGCTGCCACAAGCCCTGCGTGAGGCCCTGGCCAACGCCAGCCTGGACGACAAATACACCCTGGAAAAAGGCCGCGTCTACCTGAGCGGCACCCAGGCGCTGGTGCGCCTGCCCATGCTGCAGAAGGCGCGCGACCGTGCCGCCGGCCTCAATACGGCGGGCTTTATTTCGGGCTACCGCGGTTCGCCGCTGGGCGCCGTCGACCAGGCGCTGTGGAAGGCCAAGGCGCACCTGGCCGCCAGCGACGTGGTGTTCCAGCCCGGCGTCAACGAAGACCTCGCCGCCACGGCCGTGTGGGGCAGCCAGCAGGTCAACCTGTTCCCCGGCGCGACGCGCGACGGCGTGTTCTCGATGTGGTACGGCAAGGGACCCGGCGTGGACCGCTCCATGGATGTGCTCAAGCACGCCAACTCGGCCGGCTCGTCGCGCCACGGCGGCGTGCTGCTGCTGGCCGGCGACGACCATGCGGCCAAGTCTTCCACGGTGGCGCACCAGTCGGAGCACGTGCTGCTGTCCGCGGGCATTCCGGTGCTGTACCCGTCCAATGTGCAGGAATACCTGGACTACGGGCTGCATGGCTGGGCCATGAGCCGCTACTCGGGGCTGTGGGTGTCGATGAAATGCGTGACGGACGTGGTGGAAAGCACGGCCTCCGTCGATATCGATCCGGACCGCGTGCAGGTCGTACTACCCGATGATGTCACGATGCCGGAGGGCGGCCTCAATATCCGCTGGCCGGATACGCCGCTGCAGCAGGAAGCGCGCCTGCTCGACCACAAGTGGTATGCCGCGCTGGCCTATGTGCGGGCCAACAAGCTCAACCGCGTCGTGCTCGATTCGCCCAACGCGCGCTTCGGCATCATGACCGCGGGCAAGGCCTACCTCGACGTGCGCCAGGCGCTGGTCGACCTTGGGCTGGACGACGACACCTGCCAGCGCATCGGCATCCGCGTCTACAAGGTCGGCTGCGTGTGGCCGCTCGAGGCGCACGGCGCGCGCGAGTTCGCGACCGGGCTGGACGAGATCCTGGTGGTTGAAGAGAAGCGCCAGATCATGGAGTACGCGCTCAAGGAAGAGCTGTACAACTGGCGCGACGACGTGCGGCCCAAGGTTTATGGCAAGTTCGACCAGCGCGGCAATGACGGCGGCGAGTGGTCGGTGCCGCGCGGCAACTGGCTGCTGCCCGCGCACTATGAACTGTCGCCGGCGCTGATCGCCAAGGCCATCGCCCGGCGCCTGGAGCGCTTCGATTTGCCCGAAGAGGTGCGCGCGCGCATCGCGGCGCGCGTGGCGCTGATCGAGACCAAGGAGCGCGAGGCCGCCCAGCCGCGGCTCGCCGTCGAACGCAAGCCATGGTTTTGCTCGGGCTGCCCGCACAACACCTCCACGCGCGTGCCCGAAGGCTCGCGCGCGCTGGCTGGCATCGGTTGCCACTACATGACGCTGTGGATGGACCGCAATACCGACACCTTCAGCCAGATGGGCGGCGAAGGCGTGGCGTGGACGGGCCAGATGCACTTCACGAACGACAAGCACGTGTTCGCCAACCTCGGCGACGGCACGTACTTCCACTCGGGCCTGCTCGCCATTCGCGCGTCGATTGCCGCCAGCGCCAATATCACCTACAAGATCCTGTTCAACGACGCGGTGGCGATGACGGGCGGGCAACCGATCGACGGCGTGCTGACCGTGCCGCAGATCGCCCACCAGGTCCTGGCCGAAGGCGCGAAGAAGCTCGTGGTCGTCACCGACGAGCCCGACAAGTACGGCAATGGCGGCATGCTGCCGGCCGGCGTGACGGTGTTCCACCGCGACCAGCTCGACCAGGTCCAGCTGGACCTGCGTGCGACCGAGGGCGTCACCATCCTGATCTACGACCAGACCTGCGCCACGGAAAAGCGCCGGCGCCGCAAGCGCGGCACCTATCCGGACCCGGCTCGCCGCGCCTTCATCAACGACGCGGTCTGCGAAGGATGCGGCGATTGCTCGGCCAAGTCGAACTGCCTGTCGGTGGAGCCACTGGAAACCGAGCTGGGCACCAAGCGCAAGATCAACCAGTCGTCGTGCAACAAGGACTTCTCGTGCGTCAACGGCTTCTGCCCGAGCTTTGTCACCGCCGAGGGCGCGCAGGTGCGCAAGCCGGCCGCCGCGGGCGGCAAGGGCACGGGCGCTGATTTCGACGCGCTGCCGCTGCCCGTGCTGCCGGCGCTGGAGCGTCCGTATGGCGTGCTGGTGACCGGCGTGGGCGGCACTGGCGTGGTCACCATCGGGGGGCTGCTGGGTATGGCTGCGCATCTCGAACGCAAGGGCGTAACCGTACTCGACATGGCCGGCCTGGCGCAGAAGGGCGGCGCGGTGATCAGCCACGTGCAGATCGCCCCGAGTCCGGCCGCGCTGCATGCGACGCGCATTGCCACCGGCGACGCGCGGCTCGTGATCGGCGGCGATGCCATCGTCTCCGCATCGGCGGACGTACTGTCCAAGGTCCGCCACGGCGTGACCGCGGCCGTCGTCAACAGCGCCAACACGCCGACCGCCGAATTCATCAAGAACCCGAAGTGGAAGTTCCCGGGCGCCAACGCGGAACAGGACCTGCGTGCCAGCGCCGGCGAGGCATGCGCGTTCGTCGATGCCAGCGCCTGGGCGGTCACGCTGCTGGCGGATGCCATCTATTCCAACCCGCTGCTGCTGGGCTTTGCGTGGCAGAAGGGCTGGGTTCCGCTGCTGCGCGACAGCCTGCTGCGAGCGATCGAACTCAACGGCGTGTCGGTGGAGAAGAACCGTCTCGCGTTCGAATGGGGCCGCTATCTCGCGCATCACGGCGAGGCGGCGGTGCGTGCCATGCTGCCGACCGCGCCGCGCGAGCAGGTGGTTGCCATGCCGCAGACGCTCGACAACCTGATCCGCAAGCGTGAAGCGATGCTGACCGACTACCAGAACGCCGCCTATGCGGGCCGTTACCGCGATGCGGTAGAGCGCATCCGCGCGGCCGAGCAGAAGCTTGGCGCCGGCCGCAAGCTGGCGCTGACCGAGGCCGTGGCGCGCAATCTTGCCAAGCTGATGGCCTACAAGGACGAGTACGAAGTCGCGCGTCTCTACACCGATCCCGCCTTCCTCGACAAGCTGCGCGCGCAGTTCGAAGGCGAGCCCGGCCGCGACTACCAGCTCAACTTCTGGCTCGCGCCGCCGCTGACGGCGAAGACCGACGAAAAGGGCCGCCTGCTCAAGCGTCGCTTTGGCCCGCGCACCATGTCGGCGTTCCGCCTGCTGGCACGCCTGAAGGGTTTGCGCGGCACCGCGCTCGATGTGTTCGGCAAGACCGCCGAGCGCCGCGCCGAACGGCAACTGGTTGCCGACTACATGGCGATGGTCGGCGAGTTCGCGCAATCGCTGAGCCATGACCGGCTCGACACCGCGATTGCGCTGGCAACGTTGCCCGACGACATCCGTGGCTTCGGCCACGTGAAGGAAGGCAACATGCATGCCGCGGCCGCAAAGCGCGAGGCACTGCTTGCGCAGTATCGCGCGGGCACACGCCTGGCGGCGTGACGGGTAAAGACCGCCGCCTTGTGCGGCGGTCTTTTTTTCCGTCGAGACGGAAAGTGACTTGCCGGCTACGCCGGCGGAGCAGCCCCCCAGCCAACCAAATCAAATCCCAAATCCCCCATCGCCGTGAACTAGAATCCATTGAAGCCCCTCCGGCACCACGTCCCCGGTCCCAAATGGAAGACGACGCGATTCCTTCACGGAGCACGCTGCCGCCGGCAGCCAATATCGACGGCCCTCCTGCCCCGGACGCATCGTCCACCTGGCAAAACGGCAACGCCCTGTTCGTCAATCGGGAACTGAGCCAGCTGGAATTCAACCGGCGCGTGCTGATGCAGGCCGCCGACCCCGACACGCCGTTGCTCGAACGCCTGCGCTTCCTGTGCATCTTCAGCAGCAACCTGGACGAGTTCTACGAGATCCGCGTGGCGGGCCTGAAGGAACAATGCCTGGTCCAGTCGCCGGTCAGCGGCCCCGATGGCCTGTCCCCGCAGACGCTCTACGACCTGGTGAACGCCCGGGTACGCGAACTGGTCGCGCTGCAGTACCAGATGCTCAACGACGTCCTGATTCCCGCGCTCGCCGCCGAGCAGGTCTGCTTCCTGCGGCGGCCGACCTGGAACGCGGCGCAGGCGGAATGGATCCGCGAGTATTTCTTCAATGAACTGATGCCCGTGCTGACGCCGATCGGGCTGGACCCCGCGCATCCGTTTCCGCGCGTGCTGAACAAGAGCCTGAATTTCGCGGTGGAACTCGACGGCAAGGACGCGTTCGGCCGCCGCTCAGGCAACGCCATCGTGCAGGCGCCGCGTGCATTGCCGCGCGTTATCGCGCTGCCGCCCGAAGTGGCCGGGTGCCGGCATGGCTTTGTGTTCCTGTCCTCGATCCTGCACGCGCATGTCGGCGAATTGTTCAGCGGCATGACGGTGCGCGGCTGCTACCAGTTCCGCGTGACGCGCAACAGCGAGCTGTTCGTGGACGAAGAGGAGATCAAGAACCTGCGCGAAGCGCTGCAGGGCGAGCTGCCGCAGCGCCATTTCGGCGACGCCCTGCGGCTTGAAGTCGCGGACAACTGCTCGCCGCCGGTGACCTTGTTCCTGCAGCAGCAGTTCGGCCTGTCGGCCAAGGAGGTGTTCTCGGTCAATGGGCCGGTCAACCTGGTGCGGATGCTGCAGGTGCCCGAAGCGGTCGACCGCCCCGATCTCAAGTACCCGCCTTTCCGCCCGGGCTTGCCAAAGGGACTGCAGCCGCAAGCCGACATGTTCCGCGCCATCCGAGAAGCCGACATCCTGCTGCATCACCCGTTCCAGTCGTTTGCGCCGGTGGTGGATTTTGTCCGGCAGGCCGCGCAGGACCCGGATGTCGTGGCGATCCGCCAGACCGTCTATCGCGCGGGCCATGATTCGGTGCTGTTGTCCGCGCTGACCGATGCGGCGCGCAAGGGCAAGGAAGTCACCGCGGTCGTGGAGCTGCTGGCGCGCTTTGACGAAGAGGCCAATATCGGCTGGGCCGCGCAGCTCGAAGAGGCGGGCGCGCATGTGGTCTACGGCGTGGTCGGCTACAAGGCGCATGCCAAGATGGTGCTGGTGGTCAGGCGCGAAGGCGGACGCCTGCGGCACTATGCGCATCTCGGGACGGGCAACTACCACAGCCAGACCACGCGCTTCTACACCGATTTCGGCTTGATGACCTGCCATCCGGAGATCACGCAGGATGTCGCCAATGTCTTTGGCCAGCTGACCGGGCTGGGGCAGATCAGCAAGACCGCCCATGTCTGGCAGTCGCCGTTCACCCTGCACAAGTCCCTGCTGCAGGCCATCCGGCGCGAGGCCGAGCATGCACGCGCGGGGCGCAAGGGCTGGATCATCGCGAAGATGAATGCGCTGCTCGAGCCGGGGCTGATCCAGGCGCTCTACGATGCCTCGCGCGATGGCGTGCGCGTCGACCTGATCGTGCGCGGCGCCTGCGCGTTGCGGCCGGGCGTGCCGGGTCTCTCGGAGAGCATCAGCGTGCGCTCCGTGATCGGCCGCTTCCTCGAGCACTCCCGGATCTTCTACTTCCACAACGACAAGGCCGAAGACGTCATGCTTTCCAGTGCCGACTGGATGGACCGCAACCTGTTCCGGCGCATCGAAGTCTGCTTTCCGGTGCTGGACGCGCGCCTCCGGAAGCGGGTGATCGCCGAAGGCCTGAAGCCCTATCTGCGCGACAAGCGCGAGGCCTGGGAAATGGAAGCGGACGGGACCTACCGGCGCCGCCGTTCGCGGGAGGGCGAATCCGCGCAGGGATTCCTGCTGGCGAGCCTCACCTGAACGGGTGAGTCGGCGGCTTCCCTTCCGCAATACCTTTCAATCCCCTCCCAACCCCGCACCGATTACTGACGCACCGCAAGGCATCCCCAAGCCGCAGTCCTAGAATGGCTGCCGGCTTTTCCCCACTTTACGTCGATGATCCATCACCGGACTGATTCGACGCTCGCTTCCCATTTCTTCGCCGGCATGGTTCGACTGCAACGACAACCCATCGCAAGGCGATCCTGTTTCCATGTCATCGCATCGATGTCGTCGGGCCGCGCAGGTTTTTTCCCTTTCGCACGACCTGTGGTCCATGGCGCAGGCCGCACCGATACGCGTCCGGACTGCATCAGAAATGTCTGAAGAATCGAATTCCTTCTATATCCGGTGGCGATGTGCCAGGCCTAGACTTTTCCACGCAATTGCCAGGATCCGCGACAACAGCGGCGTCCCATCTCGCACCGGGTAGAAGACGCGCGCGGCGCGCGCGGAATTCGCATCAGCACAAGCCAGCGCGCAAGCCAGCCACGTCCTGATGCCACGCCGCCGGCCAGGAGGGGATTGCCCGGCCAAATCGTGACGCTGCCATGCGCGCGGTACGCGCGTACCGCGCCGGCTTGCGTCACCCGCGAATTCTTGCCACCCGTAAGGAAGTCATGGAAACAGAGGGAAACCGCCTGGGGCTGAATCTCGGTCAAGCGTTGTCGGCCGGCGCGTTGTGCATGTTCCTGCTGGCCGAAGCGGCACAGGCCGTCGACGTGGGAGGCGGCATGGCAGGCCGCGAGATCGCCGCGCAGCGCGCCACATGGCGCCTGCTCCGTGACGCATGGCCGCTGCTGTTGCCCGCGCTTGGGCTCTGCCTGGTCCTGGCGGTCGGCTATGTGCGCACGCGCCGGCTGGTCGCGCAGCGCGCGAAGGCGGAAGGCAAGCTCGGCTATGAACTCGCGCTCAAGGAAGCCCTGCTGGCGAGCCTGCCCGAGCCCGTGGCGGCCAAAGGCCCGGACCTGCGCTACATGGAACTCAATCCGGCATTCGAGCGCTTCTTCGGCGTGGTGAAAGCCGATGCCGTGGGCAGGCATGCGCTGGAGGTCGGGCATCTGCGCGACCGGATGAGCGGCGAGCTCCTGGCCCTGCAGGATGAAGCCATGCGGACCATGGCGCCACGCCAGATGCATCTGCACATGCAGAACGCGGCCGGCCAGTTGCGGCGCGTGAACTTCTGGGCCTTGCCGTTCCGCAACCCGGATGGCACGCCGGGCGGCATCGTGACCGTGCATTTCGACGTGACGGACATCGATGAATCGCGCGAGCGCGCGCAAGCGTTCGAGCGCCGCCTGCAGGACGTGGTCGACAGCCTGCCCGTGACCGTGTTCCAGAGCCGCTTGCGAACCGGCGACCTGGACAGCGACTGGGACGTGACGTATGCCGCCGGCGATGGCGCGGGGCTGGACATCGATACCGCCCGCGCGCTCGGCGCTGGCTCGCCGGCCCAATCGGGGGTCTGCCCGGAGGACCATCCGCGCCTGCGTGCCGCGATCCTGGAAAGTGCCCGCACCGGCCAGCCCCTGGATATTGCGGGACGCCTGAAGCGGGGGGCGGAACTGCGGTGGATTCAGGCCCGCGCCACGCCCAGGCGCGAGGGAATCTTCACGGTGTGGAATGGCGTGATCCTCGACGTCACCGAACAGCATCGCCAGGCCGACGCGCTGCATGAGGCCAAGGACGCGGCCGAGTCCGCCCTGCGCGCCAAGGAAGGATTCCTCGCCATGATGAGCCACGAGATCCGCACGCCGATGAACGGCATCCTGGGACTGGTGGAATTGCTGCAGAACTCGGGGTTGGCGCCCGAACAGCAACGCCTGCTCGCGCTGGCACAGGAATCCGGCCAGGCTCTCGCGCAGATCCTCGACGATATCCTGGACTACGCCAAGATCGAAGCCGGGCGTCTGGCGATCGTGCCGGCGCCGCTGGACCTGCGTGACCTGGTGGACAGCGTCGCATCGCCGCTGATGCCGCAGGCGCAGAAGAAGGGCCTGCAGATGCGCCTCTGCGTCAGTCCGGAGGTCCCGGCCACGGTACGCGCCGACGGCATCCGGATGCGCCAGATCTTGTTCAATTTGCTGGGCAACGCCATCAAGTTCACCGATCGCGGCAGTGTTGCGCTGCGCGTCACGGTCGAGACCTGCGTGGATGACATCGCGGGGGTGTTGGTGGAGGTGCGCGACACCGGCATCGGCATGGCAAAGGCCGACATGCAGCGGCTTTTCACGCCGTTCGTGCAGGTCGAGCGCAGTTCCACACGCCGCTTTGGCGGCACTGGACTCGGGCTGGCCATCTCGCGCAACCTGGCGGCCATGATGGGCGGCAGCCTGGCGCTGGAGAGCGAGGAGGGCACCGGCACCACGGCGGTACTGCGCGTGCCGTGCACGATCCTGTGCCAGCGCTACGACCTGCCATGTCTGCGGGAGCGCAAGGTGGCCGTCCGTGTGCGCGACCCCGACATCGCCCAGGCGCTGTTGGCCCATGTCCGGACCGCGGGCATGGTCCCGCTGGCGGGGCACGTCGACGCCGGGCAGGCCGCGATCGTGCTGGCCGATGCCGACCGCGGCCCGGTGCTGGCGGACAGCGCCGATCCGCGCCTGGTCCTGGTGACGACGAAGTGGAAGCCGCTCGGCTTCCGCGCCGATGAGCAGGACAGTGTGCGGCTGAGCGTGAATCCGCTGCGTTGGGCTGCGTTCCTCGGCGCGGTGGAGCGCGCGCTGGAACGCCAGGCGGCCGCGCCGGCTGTCGCTGGCGATGCCGGCCCTGTGCATGGGACAGCCGCATCGGGCACGCGAAAGCGCTGGCGCATCCTCGTGGCCGAGGACCATTGCATCAACCAGGAAGTCATTCGGCAGCAACTCGTGCTGCTCGGCCACTTGCCGACGGTGGTGGATAACGGCGAGGCCGCGCTGCAGGCATTGGAGGCCGGCGCGTTCGACCTGGTGCTGACGGACCTGCATCTGCCGGTCATGGACGGCTTTGCGCTGACGCGGGCCATCCGCAGCAGCCAGGACGCCACGCTGCGTGGGCTGCCCGTGGTGGGCATTACCGCGACCACGGTGCCGGAGGAACACCGGCGCGGCTTCGACGCGGGCATGAATGCGTGCGTGCTGAAGCCGGTCACGCTGGCCTCGCTGCAGGCAGGCCTGTCGGATGCGATGAACGCGCGCGGCGGTGCGCGCGCGCCGATCGGCACCGCTCGGCAGGAGGCCGACCACACGGGCTGCATCCGCTTCGATGCCACGCTGGTGCGGCGCGAAGACCTGCTGGACGTGCTGCATCCGGGGGCCGGCGATGCCGGGTTGCAGGCCTGCGTCGCGGCGCTCGCGGGCGATCGGGAGACGCTGGCCGATTGCGTGGCCCGGGGAGCGATCAAGGCATTAAGGCCGTGGTGCCACCGCATGCGCGGCGCGCTGTCCGTGTTCGGTCAACCGCACCTCGACGAGATCATGGACCGCTTTCGGCGTGCCGTGCAGGCCGGTGACGTCGGCCAGGTGCGCACCGCCAGCGTGCCGGTGCTGGCGGCGATCGCCTACCTGATCGAAGCCCTGGGCGTGGACGACGGCGCCACGGGGCCCGCGCGCGGGCCGTTGCATTGCCGCGACTGCGAGCGACTGCGCGATGCCTGTCCCGGCGGCGGCAATCGCGGGGGCGACGTTGTATCTTGAGATAGGGAATAGCGATGGCAATCAGGGTAATACTGGCGGACGATCATCCGCTGATCATCTTCGGCGTACGGCAGACGCTGGCCGCGGCCACGGGTATCCGGGTCGTGGCGGATGCCTCGAACCCGAGGGCGCTATTCGATCTGTTGCGCACCGTACCGTGCGATGTGCTGGTGACCGACTTCTCCATGCCTTGCGGCGACTCGCCTGATGGCCTGGCGATGCTGACTACGCTGCGTACGCGCTTTCCGCACGTCCGGGTCGTGGTCCTGACCATGCTGGAGAACCCGGGGCTGATGGTCAGCATGCAGGACGTCGGCGTGCTGGGCATCGTCAACAAGCGAGATGACTTGTCGGAACTACCGGCCGTAATCGTGGCGGCATACAGGCGCCGCAGGCTGCTGAGCACGTCCGCGCGTGTGGATTTGGCGCGCTGGGAGAACGAGATGCTGCAGAGACAGTCGAGCCGCTGCCTCAGCCCGCGTGAAATGGAAGTGGTGCGCATGTACGTCAAAGGGATGACGACGACCCAGGTGGCGCGGTACCTTCATCGCAGCGTCAATACGGTGAGTACGCAGAAAACCAATGCCATGCGCAAGTTGGGGCTGTCTAATGATGCGGAGTTGTTTGATTATGCGCAGGAGCATGGGTTGAAGGCATAGGGTTTGGGCGATGACTGGGTCATCGCCGCAGAACCCTGCCGGTTCTGCTCTCTCCCATCCTTCAGGAGAAGGCAGCACTCCGAAAAAAAACGATCCCGTTACCAGTGGAATCCCGCTCCAACCGTCGCCCCCACATTTCTCCGCGAGTTGGTAGTCACCCCGCCCTTGAACACCCACTTCCCGGAATCCGACAGCTTCGACACCCCGAGCGCGAGCGCTGACTGGCCGCTGTAGGTGCTGCCCGCCAGGGCAACCATGCCCTTGCCCGGCAACACCGCCTGCGGCAGTCCCGCCAGCGCCATGGCCGACGCGGTGCCGGCGTTGGCATCACGCTGCACGCCGTCAACCCGGTTGTTCAGGTTAGTGATGGACTGCGTATTCCCACCAACCTGCTGGTTCAGGTTGGCAATGTCCTGCGTGTTCTCATCCACCTTCTGGTTCGTTGCGTACAACTGCGAACCGTTGACCGCGTCGGTACTCTCCGCGCCGAGGCGCCCGGCCGCGACATTGCTCACGGTGCGCTCGTTGCCGGCCGAACCCACGCTGACCGTGCTGGTCGGGCTGCCTCCGGCGAACCGGTAAGTGGTGCCGCCCACCACGCCGCTGGCCGTAGCCACTGCCGCCGATGTGACCGATCCCGCGCCAAGTGCCACGCTGTTGGCATCCGATGCCACGGCATTGCGGCCGAGCGCGAGCGCGCTGTCGCCGGTTGCCCTGGCGTCATAGCCCACCGCCGTCGATCCCTGTCCCTGGGCATAGGCATCCGCCTGCGCCAGCCCGGTGTCGTTGGTGCGGACGTAGCGGATGCCGCGCCCGTTCTGCTCGGTGTACTCGGTCGACTGGTCGCCGGCGAAGTTGTTGATGACCGCGTTGGTCTCGTTGAGCTGCGACATGTTCACGACGTCGCTGTCGTTGACGCCGCGCGCCACGTTGGTGATCCTTGTGCCGCCAGTCTTTGTCACCGAGTTGTACGTGTCGCCGCCCATCGTCACGCTGTTGTAGTTGACGGTGCCATCCGCATTGATGTCGTACTTGACCGCGCCCTGGTCGAGGTTCGAGATGTTCGAGGAAATCTGGTCGATGGCCGCGTTGGTCGCGGCCAGTTGGGAGCCGTTGACGGCATCGGTACTGTCGGCGCTGATGCGCCCGGCAGCCACGTTGGTGATGGTGCGCTCGGCGCCGACGTCGCCGACGCTGACCGTGCTGGTCGGCGCGGTGCCCGCGAAGGTGTAGTCCTTGCCGGCGATCGTCAAGCCCGTGGTGGCTACCGCGGCAGCGGTGACGGAGCCCGCTCCGAGTGCCACATCGCCCGCATTGGCGGCGACGCTGTTGTGGCCGATTGCCACCGCATCCGCCGCGGCCGCATTGCTGTCGCGGCCCATGGCCACGGCGCTGTCACCGTTCGCCTGCGCGTTGTAGCCAACGGCGGTGGAGGCCTGTCCCCGGGCGTGGGCGTCGGCTTGCGGCAAGCCCGTGTCATTGGTGCGGACGTAGCGAATGCCGCGGCCATTCTCTTCCGTGTACGTCGTCGACTGGTCGCCTGCGAAGTTTTCGACCGTGTTGGTGATGCTGGTCACGTCAGCCTTGACTTCATTCAGCTGTGACACGTTCACCGCATCGCTGTCCGCCACGCCGCGCGCCACGTTGGTGACCTTCGTGCCGCCGGTCTTGGTTACCTGGTTGTACGTGCTGCCGGCCATCGTCACGCTGTTGTAGTTCACGGTGCCATCCGCAAGCCGGTCGTACTTCACTGCGCCCTGGTCCAGGTCCTCGATGGCCTGGTTGGTGGCGTAGAGCTGCGAGCCGTTGATGGCATCGGTGCTGGTGGCGCTGATGCGGCCGGCGGCCACATTGGTGACGGTGCGCTCGGCGCCGATGTCGCCAACGCTGACGGTGCTGGTCGGGGCGATGCCCGCGAAGGTGTAGTCCTTGCCGGCAATGGTCGTCCCCGTCGTCGCAACCGCCGCCTGCGTGACGGCGCCCGCGCCGAGCGCGACGTCGTTGTCGCTGGCCGCCACGGCATTGCGGCCAAGCGCCAGCCCGTTGGCGCCGAGCGCCACGGCGTTGTAGCCAAGCGCCGACGAGCCGATGCCCCGAGCATGCGCATCGTCCAGCGGCAGGCCGCTGTCGTTGGTGCGCACATAGCGGATGCCGCGTCCGTTATGGTCGATATACGTATCGGACTGGTCGCCGGCGAAGTTGTTGATGATGGCGTTGGTCTCGTTGAGCTGCGACATGTTGACGGCGTCGCTGTCATCCACGCCGCGCGCGACGTTGACGATCTTCGTGCCGCCGGTCTTGGTCACCGCGTTGTAGGTGTCGCCGGCCAGCGTGATGCTGTTGTAGTTGACGGTGCCATCGGGATTGACGTCGTACTTGACCGAGCCTGCATCGCTCGCGGTGATCTTGCCGTCGAGTGATTTGAGCTGGCTCACGTTCACCGCATCGGTGTCGGCCGCGCCGGCTGCGAGATGGGTGATACGGCGCTCGGCGCCGGCGGAGCCGACGGAAACTTCTCCCGCGGGCGCCAGGCCAGCGAGCACGTAAGCGCTGTCCGGGTTGTACGCGGCAGCCGACAGGTCGGCCGTGGTAGTGCTGCTCGCGCCGATCGCCACGCTGTTGGCTGCCGTGGCGGCCGCGTTGCGACCAAGCGCCAGCGCGTCCGCCCCGGTTGCCGTCGCCCGGTAGCCGACCGCGGTCGAGCCCTGGCCCTGGGCGTAGGCGTCGGCGATCGGCAGGCCTGCGTCGTTGGTACGCACATAGCGGATGCCACGGCCATTGATGGTCGTGTTGGTGGTCGACTGATCGCCCGCGAAGTTGTTCACGGTGTCGCCGAGGTTCGTCACCGCCTGGTTGGTCTCGTTGAGCTGCGACATGTTGACGGCGTCGCTGTCGTTCACGCCGCGCGCGACGTTGACGATCTTCGTGCCGCCGGTCCTGGTCGTCGCGTTGTAGGGATCTCCGCCCAGCGTCACGCTGTTGTGGGTGCTGTCGTCATACATGACGGCATCGGCCGTGGCAGCCTGGAGCTGGCTGACATTGACGGCATCCGTGGCCGCCGTGCCGGCGGTGACGCCGGTGATCTTGCCGCTGCCCTCATCGTTGATGGTGATATTGCCGAACTTCGGCGCGTCGGCCATCTGCAGGCTGAGCGAGCCCGTCGGGTCGGTGACGGTCTTCAGATTGGCGCCCGAGTAGCTGCCTGTGGTCGTGGCGACGCCGGTGATGGCGAGCGTATCGCCAAGGTGCCGGTCGACGCTGTTGCCGCTGTTGCCGCTGAAGCGGATGGGCTTGTCCAGTTCCTGCGCCACGGCATACAGTTGCGAGCCGTTGATCGCGTCGGCGCTGGCGGCACCGATCTGGCCGGCCGCGACGTTCTGGATCTGCCGCGGAGCCGCCGTGGAACCGACGCTCAGCACATCGCCCGCCGCCGGTGCCGCGCCGGCAAAGGTGTGCGCAACCCCATTCACGGTCATGCCGGCCATGGGGGTGGCGGCGGACACCGTCGAGTTGTTGCCCAGCACGACGGCGCCATTCAGGCCGGCCGGTACCGACACGTTGTTGCCGACGACGAAGGCGTTGTCGGCATCGATGGTGTTGTCATTGCCCAGCGCATAGCTGCCGGTGCCGGTGACATTGTTCGGGTCGCCGATCGCGCCGGACTTGTCGCCGGTCACGATGTTCCGCGAGCCAATACTGATGGACCGGACGCCCAGTGCCTGTGCGGCCTTGCCAATGGCAATGGCTTCGGTGTTCCTGGACATTGCGCCATCGCCGACCGCGACGGAAGACGTGCCGCTGGCGAACGCATAGTCGCCCAATGCGAGCGACACATCGCCGGCCGCAGCAGACAGCACGCCCAGGGCGACGGACGAGTTGTGCGAGGCAACCGCTCCGCGGCCCATGGCGACGCTGTAGCTGCCGGTGGCGAATGCCGCGGTGCCTACCGCAGTGCCATCGTAGCCCGCTGACGAATCCACGCCGATGGCAACCGCACCGTCACCAGAAGCGCTGGTGTTGCTGCCGAGCAAGGTCACGCCGGCATTCTGGTTGGCGTTGGCGTTGTTGCCGACGATGACCGAGCCCCCGCCTGGCAGTGGATTGCCCCAGGGGTCCGTTGTCATGGTGGGGTAAAAGTAGGTGGGATACGAGATGCCTGCTGCGTTGTCGCCGATGACCAGGTCGCTGGAGCTGCCGGTGGCATTGTTGCCAATGGGGTCGAACGCGAATGCGCACGGCGTGGCAACGCTGGCTAAGATGGCGAGCGCGGAGGCTGCGATGCTTCGCGATGACTTTGCGCGCCCCTTGGCGGTCTCGGGCGCCGCCACCCATGTACCGGTCGATGCGTTGAAAACGCTGCGATATGTCTTGTTCATGATGAGATTCCTGATTCCTTGAGAAGGCGCGGCATGCATTCGATGCCAGCCGCCTTGTCGGGGAGGACTCACGGAAAACGGGCGTGAGCGCGCCCCTGCCGCCTGCGCGGCATGTTCAAAAATGGCTTGGTGAAAGGAAGGGTCAGCCGCGCGAGGTCACGCTGGCCTTGCCGTGCTACTTCACGCCGGCGGAGCGGATCTCTACGCGCCGGTCCGGCGCCAGGCATGCAATCAGCTTGCCGCGTGGCATGGCGCCGCAGTGGCTGACCGGATTTGCCTTGCCACGGCCCTGCGCCGTGACCACGCGCCTGTCCACGCCCTGCGCGACCAGCAGGGTCTTCACGGTCTCTGCGCGCCGTTGCGACAGGCGCTGGTTATAGGCGGCCGTGCCGAGGCGATCGGTGTAGGCAAACACATCGACGTGGCGGAGCGATTTCATGGCGGCCAGCTCTCTCCCCAGTGCATCGACCTGGCGGCGGCCTTCCGGCAGCAGGTCGGCCGGCCCCGAGCCGTTGAAGGCGAACAAGGCATCGGCGCCGAGCGTAGTGGTCCGTTCGGTGACGGCGGGCATCACGACGGGGGCAGCCGGCGCCGGCGCGTCCGCATACTTCAGGAACGCCGCGCACGATTCAGGCGCCCAATAGTACGAGCGGGACAGCATGTCCTTGTCGAACAGCACCTTCATCTGGCATTGCGCGACATCGTTCGGTGCCGGCTTGCCGGTGCGGAAATTGAAGAGGTAGTCCCACTCCCGCACATCGAGCATGCCCTCGTTGAAGTGCGGGCGCCCGATCAGCGCGTAGTGCTGGTCCTTGGTCATGCCGGGCCGCAGCTGGCGCAGGTTGTCGAGGTTCGCGAAGGTACCCTGCGCGGGCCAGGCGCTGGCCTTGTCGGGGAATACGACCTGATTCGATGTGCCCTGGTCGCTCGGGTGGCTGGAGGTCGTGGAACATCCGGCGAGGATGGCGGCCAAGGCAGCCGCAGCCAGTGAAGCGGTAGTCAATCTCATAGTGTTGCCTCGGTTTGATCGAAGAACTCCGATCCGCGGCAAGCACCTGTCCCCGGCCAGCAAGCTGTCCGGGGCATTGGCTTCAGTCGGGAAGTTGGCGGGCGGCGATGCCGCCACGCCGGGTCAGCCGCCGCCACATCAATCATTCGCTGATTGGCGTGGCGTCGAGGAGACCGGTGGCTGAATGCTGCGGATCTTCGGGTCGTAGACTAGGTTCCCGAAGCAACGGAAACTATAGAAGGACTTCGAATCCGCGCGGTTTTCTTGCAGCGGGCTGGTGGGATTGGCGCATCCGCCCGCTATCGCGCTACGGCGCTATGCCCCGGCGCCCCCGTCGACCCGCGCACGATGAGCTCCGGCGTCAGCTCGACCGTCACCGCCTTGGCATCGGGCTGGCTGAGCTTGCTGAGCAGCAGCCTTGCCGCTTGCTCGCCCATTTCATGGACGGCAATGCGCACCGTGGTCAGCGGCGGCGTGAGCGCGTCGACGAACGGCATGTCGTTGTGGCCGATCACCGAGAGGTCGTCGGGGCAGCGCAGGCCGCGAGCGCGCAGGCAGTCGTAGCAGCCCATGGCGATCAGGTCATTGCCGGCGGCAATGGCCGTCATGCCCGGGAATTCGGCCAGCAGCCGTTCGCAGGCTTCGCGGCCCGCTTCGCGCGAGTAGCTCGCGGCTTCGATGACCTGCCATTGGCCGGCTCCCAGGCGGTGGCGCCGCACGGCGCGGACAAAGCCCTCGCGGCGCAGGAAGCCGGTGGAGAGCGTCGACGGTCCCGCGATGTGGCCGATGCGGCGGTGCCCGAGCCCGACCAGGTGATCCACCGTCAGGCGCATGGCCAGCAGGTTGTCGCTGACCACGCATGACGCACGGCCGGTGTCCTCGCCGCGGTTCACCATGACTACGGGAATGCGCTGGGCCACGCAGTATTCCAGCACGGGATCGTCGCGCTCGGCCGTTGCCAGCACCAGCCCTTCTACCTGGCGCCCGAGCAGCTGGTCGATGACGAAGCGCTGGCGCGCCTTGTCGGTGCCGGCGTTGACGACGATCGGCACATAGCCTTGCTGGCACAACACCGCTTCAATGCCCGCCAGGATCGGCGGAAACACCGGGTTGGCGATATCGGGCAGCACCACGCCGACCAGCCCCGAACGTTGCGTGCGCAACCCGGCCGCGATGCGGTTCGGACGGAAGCCGCGCTCGTCGGCCAGCGCGAGCACGCGTGCCGCCACGTCTTCCGCCACGAGATGCCGTGTGGCCGGGTTCATCACGCGCGACACCGTCGAGTAATGCACGTTGATCTCGGCGGCGAGGTCTTTGAGGGTCAGGCGTTTGCGCTCGGACATGTCGGCGGAAAGCGGTGCGGCGGCTGGGGGCGCTGGGCAGGTCGGGAAACCGCCATTCTAAGGCACCCGCGACGGCCGGCCGCCGCGCGCGAGCCCGACTACTGGCCGCCCTTGACGCCCGATTGCCTGACAACCGGCGCCAGCTTGGCGATTTCCGCCTGGATATAGGCGGAGAACGCCTGCGGCGTGGAGGTCCTGGGCTCGGCTCCCTGCACCGCGAGCTTTTCCCTGACATCGGGCGCGGCCAGCGCCTTGCCGATCTCGGCATTGAGCGCATTGACGATCTCCTTCGGCGTGCCGGCGGGAGCGAGTATCCCGAACCAGGAATCGAAGGCATACCCCGGCAGGCCGGCTTCCGCCACGGTCGGAATGTCGGGCAGGGAGGCGGCCCGCTTCGCCGTGGTCACGGCCAGAGCCTTGAGCTTGCCCTGGCGCACGAATGGCATGGCCGATACCGACGGCGCGAACATCATGTCGCCGCGGCCCGCCATCACGTCGGTGAGCGCTTCGCCCGTGCCCTTGTACGGGATGTGGACCACGTCGATGCCGGTCTGCATCTTGAACAGTTCGCCGCTCAGGTGCGTGGAGCTGCCCGAGCCGGCCGAATCGAAGTTCATGACACCGGGGTTGGCCCTGGCCGCGGCAACGATGTCGCGCACGGAGTTGTACGGGCTGGCGGCGTTCACCACCAGCACATTGGGCACGCTCGCCACCAGCGACACCGGCGCGAAGTCCTTGACGGTGTCATAGGCGAGCTTCGGGTACAGCGTGGCGTTGATGGCGTGCCCGACCGAGACCAGGATCAGCGTGTAGCCGTCCGGCGCGGCCTTGGCGACGCCGGTGGCGCCAAGCGTGCCACCGGCGCCGGGGCGGTTGTCGACGATGATCTGGTAGCCGGAATGCTGTCCCATCCTGGCGCCGATGATGCGGGCCAGGATGTCGGTGGCGCTGCCGGCCGAGAACGGCACCACGAGGCGGATCGGCTTGGACGGGTATTGCGGTTGCGCCATGGCGGGCAGGGCGGGCAGGGCGGCCAGGGCAACCGCGGAGGTCAGGGTGAGCAGGGCTTTGCGACGAAGGGGGCGGTACATCGTAGGTCTCCTTGCAACCGGGGATTCAGAAGAAGTGGCGCATGCCGAGCGCAAAGGTCTGCGGGCTCGCGCCGGCGCTCACGCCGAGTTCGTTGATGGCGAAGTCGTAGATCGCGTTCTTCTTGTTCTGGATGCGGCTGTAGTAGGCATACAGCGCGGTACGTTTGGACAGCGGATAGTCGTAGCCGACGGTGATCTGCATGGCGCCCGTCTCCGCGCCGCTGCGGAAGAAGCCGACGGTCTCGGTGGCGCTGCCGGCGCCGTTGCTGGCCAGCGCGAAGCCTGCCCTCACGCTGCCCGGACCCAGCTTCTGCGCGAGCGACGCGTAGTAGCCGTTGCGCGTCAGGTCGCCGGTGGCGGTGCGGTAGTGCAGGCGCTCGTACAGCAGCGCGACCGTGGTGGTCGGGAACCGGTACGACACGCCGGCCTTCATGGCGTCGTCATTGCGCCCCTGGACCTGGTAGTTCTGGTGGATCTCATAGGCCAGCACCACGTTGAGCGGGCCGTTGTCGTACGCGGCGGAAAACGAGTACAGGCCGGGATTGCGCGGCACGGTCAGCTTTTCCTCGTTGACGCCCCACGCCGCGGCGCCACTGAAGCCTGCCAGCGATGGCGTCTTGTAGACGATGACGTTCTTCTGCCGGCGATCGAACGAGCTGGTGTCCTGCACGTTGTCGGAGCTCGACGTGGACCCGTTGCCGATCAGCGCCATGTAGCCGGCGGTGGTCGGGTAGTAGGGGTCGTAGCCGGACGTCGCCTCGGTGTACGGCGTCTGCCAGTGGCCCATGAAGAAGGTTCCGGCCTTGCCCTGCAGCCCGACGCGGTCATTGCGCCCGGCAATCTGGCCCTGGCCCGTATCGAGCGAGAAGTTGCTCTCGATCTGCCAGATCGCCTTGAGCGTGCCGCCAAGGTCTTCTTCGCCACGCAGCCCGAATACCGAGCGGTTGTTGGTCAGCCGTCCGGTGCCGCCCAGGTGCGTGCCGTCCGTGGCGGTGGTGGCGTTGGAATACTCCAGCGCCGTGTTGATGCGGCCATAGATCGTGACCGAAGACTGCGCCTGGGCCGTGCCGGCCAGGCCGCATGCAGCCACGGCCAGGGCCGCGCTTCGCATGGGAACGCGTTTCATGGGTTTGTCTCCCCTACCTTTGATGTTTGTTATGGAAGAGAGTCCCCGCAATGCGCGGGGACGGCGCCATGCCGTGGCGCCGGGTGTTGCGTGCTACGTACTGCTTGCTGCGCGTTGTAGCTGCCGGCTCACGCTTTCGGGTAAGGCATCGCCAGCAGCAGCATCGCCGGGCGGTTGCCCGGGTTGGACACCTGCCGCGCTTCGCCCGGCGCAAGCCGCACCGAGTCGAACTGCTGCAGCGTGACGGTTTCGTCAGGCGTGCGCAGGCAGACTTCGCCTTCGAGCACGACGTAGTGCTTCTCGACGGCGGACGCGTCCATGCTGGTATGCCCGCCCGGCAGCAGCACCGACACGCCGAGCCACAGCGACTCGGATGGCCCGGCCTCATGCCCCTGCAGGCGCAGGCAATGCATGCCGTTGTGGTTGGGCGGGAAGTACGCCGGCGCCTGGGCGAAGCGGGTCGTGTTCATGGCTTGAGCACCACGCGTTCGGCCGCCCCTTGCAGCACGGCGCGGTAGGCGTCGGCGGCGTCCGCCAGCGCGTAGGTGTACTCGGGCAGCACCGGGAACGGCTTCAACGCGCCGGACGCGAACATCGGCGCAAGCTGGTCAAGGATGCCCGCGCATGCGCTGCTGTCCAGCGCCAGCGTGTCGACGCCCACATAGGTGTGCTGGCCACGGTAGAACGTGAAGATATCGAACGGCACGGGGCGCTCGATGGTGGAGATGAAGATCTGCGCGGCGCCGATCGCCATGGCCTGGTTGGCCTGCTCGAAGTACGGGCTGCCGACCGTGTTGTAGACAATGTCGGCGCCATGCCCGCCGGTTTCATCGCGCACCACCGCGGCGATGGCTTCGCTGCTTGCGTCGATCATGCGCACCGGGCCGCTGGCGCGGCCGCGATAGCGCTCCGCGGTGCGCTCCACGGCGAACACGCGCGCGCCAAGCGCGGTGGCGATCTGGATGGTCGCCTGGCCGACCTTGCCGTTGCCGCCGCACACCAGCACGGTGCTGCCGGGCTTCGGCATGCCGGCGCGGCGCAGGCCTTCATAGGCGGTGATGAACGGCACGCCGACCGCACCGGCTTCGAGCAGCGACAGCGTGGCCGGCTTTTCGCGTACCGACTGCGCGGCCACGCTCAGGTACCTGCCATGCGTGCCGTCGCGGCGGATGCCCAGTTCGCCGCCACTGCCCCATACCTGCAGGCCGACCATGCCGTCCGGGCCGGCAACCACCGTGCCTGCATAGTCGCGCCCCGGCGTACGCGGCCAGATCGCGTGCGGCATCAGGCCGAGCGTGGCCTTGACGTCGCTGGGGTTGACGCCCGCGCTGGCCACTTCAATCACGCACTGGCCGTCCACGGCTTCAGGGCGCGGCGCGCCCACCAGTTCCAGTTGCAGGCTGTCGATGCCGGCGGCTTTCTCGCTGACGCGAATGGTGTTCATGGTCTCTTCCTTTTCAGTGTCTTGTCTTATGCGGTGTCGGTTCAGGCTTCGCGCAGGCCGAGCACGCGGCGCGCTTCCTGCGGCGAGGCGATCTCGCCGCCGAGCGAGCGGACGATGTCGCTCGCCTTGGCCACCAGTGCGGCGTTGTTCGGGGCCAGCACGCCTTTTTCCAGGTAGATGTTGTCTTCCAGCCCGACCCGGACATGCCCGCCCGCGAGCCACGCCTGCGCCACGATCGGGAACTCGGCGCGGCCGATGCCGAAGGCCGACCAGTGCGCCCCGGGCGGCAGCATGTTGCGCGCGTAGAAGAGGGTTTCCGGCGTCGGCGCGAAGCCGTACTTCACGCCGAGCACGAAGGTCCACAGGCCGGGGCCGTCAAGCACGCCTTCGCGGATGAAGTCCAGCGCCATGTTCAGATCGCCCGAATCGAAGATTTCCAGCTCGGGCATGACGCCGGCCGAGCGGATCACGGCGGCCATCTTGCGGACATTGGACGGCGTGTTGATGACCACGTCGCCGCCCGAGTTCATGGTGTTCAGGTCCAGCGAACACACGTCGGGGCGCAGCGCCGCGATGTGCTCGACACGCTTCGCCGGGTGCAGCAGCGTGGTGCCCGGTGCCGCCTCGCGCGGCTCGTCCTCGCTGGGCACGAAACGTCCGCCTGGACCGGTGGTCAGGTTGATGATCAGCGTGCGATGGCGCTTGCGGATGCGGTCGATGACATCGGCGTAGTAGTCGAGCGACATCGACGGACGCCCGGTCTCCGGATCGCGCACGTGGATATGTGCGGCCGCGGCGCCGGCTTCGGCGGCTTCCAGCGCGGCGTTGGCGATCTGCTCCGGCGTCACGGGCAGGTTGGGGTACTGCTCGGGTGTGACGATATTGCCGGTGACCGCGCAGGTGATAAGGGTCTTGCGTGCGTGCATGGTTGCGTTGGCGATAGTGTGGAAAGCGAAGAGGCAATCAGCCGAGCTGGCGGCCGCCGTCGACGACGAGGGTCGTGCCCGTGGCAAAGCGCAGCGACGTGGCGCAGGCGACGATGGCATCGGCTACGTCCTGGGCCTGGCCGATACGGCGCAGCGGCGTGGTTTTGGCCGCGCGCTCGTTGAAGGTGTCGTCGCGGCCGGGCACGAAGCCCGTGTCGACCACGCCCGGCGAGACATTGAGCACGCGGATGGCCGGCGCCAGCGCGCGCCCCAGCGATACCGCCATGACGTCCAGCCCGGCCTTGGCGGCGCAGTAGGCCACGTTGCTGCCCTGGCCCGTGCGGCCCGCGATGGAGCCGACGTTGACCACCAGCCCGTCGCCATGGGCGCGCAGGTGCGGCGCGAACGCGCGGATGGCCGCGAACTGGCCGCGCCAGTTGATCGCGAACAGTTCGTCGATCAGGGCATCGTCGAGCGCATCGAGGTCCGCGTGCGGAATGGCCCGCGTGAAGCCGGCGGTGTTGACCAGGATGTCGATCCGGCCGTAGTGGCGGCTGACTTCGCCGGCCAGCGCGTTCAGCGACGCGGTATCGCCGATCTCGGCCGCGGCGCCCAGGTGATTGCCGGCAGGCAGCGACGCGGCCGCGCTGTTCGCGCTGTCGCGCTGGCGCCCGGTCAGGACCACGCTGGCGCCAAGCTGGGCCATCGCATGGCCGGTGGCCAGGCCGATGCCGCCGGTGCCGCCGAGGATCACCGCAACCTTGCCGGAGAGGGATGAAAGGCTCATGGTATTCAGTCGGGTTGCCTTGAAAGGGGGCGGTGGGTCAGTCGATCGGCGGCTTCGGGAACGTCTGTTCGCCGGGTTCGAGCGTGAAATCGAAATCGAGCGTGTAGAACGGCGCGGGCAGGCCGCCCCACGGGCTGTGACCGTGGTCGACCCGTTCGAGATGGCCGACGAGTTGCCGGTGCACGCCGAAGGTCACATCCGATTCCAGCGCGTGCGCCTCGTCCACGAACACTTGCGTCACCAGCGTGCGATAGCCCGGCGCCGCCACGATGAAGTGGATATGCGCGGGACGGTACGGATGGCGCAGCTGGGCGTCCAGCAGCGTGCCGATCGGGCCATTGGTCGGCACCGGATAGCCGGCGGGCCGCACGGTGCGGAAGTGGTAGGCGCCCTGATCATCGGTGTGGAAGCAGCCACGCAGGTTGCGGTCGGGCTGGCGCGGGTCCTGGTTGTCGTACAGACCGACCGGTGATGCCTGCCAGATCTCCACCAGCGCGCCGGACAGCGGCGCGCCATCGGTGCCGCGCACGATGCCGCGCACGAACAGCGGCAGGCCCGGCGCATCGTCCTGCACCACGCAGTCGCCGCAGCCATAGCACGGGGCGTTGGCGCGATAGAACGGGCCCAGCAGCGCGCCCGGCGTGCGGCCGTCCCGGGTGCTGTTGTTCATCACCGTCACCAGCGTCGACAGGCCCAGCACGTCGGCGGCCAGCACGACTTCATTGTTGGTCGCGTGGGTGGCGTGCCCTAGTGCGGCAATGAATTCCAGCGCCTGCTCGAATTCCTCGTCAGTGGGGCGGACCTCGCGCAGGAAATCGTGCAGGTGCTGCACCAGCAGGCCCATCACCAGGTGCAAGCGCGGACTCCTGGTCTGCGCCATGGCGGCCTGGACGATCTGGGTGACGGAATGCTCGTCTTCGATCAGGCGAAGCGGCGCGGTGCCTGGTTGAGTCTCCATTTTTTTCTCCTTGCAAACGTTTGCAGCAAACGTTTGCAATTATGACCAAAGAATCGGATTGGTCAAGCATTGTTTTGAAGCAAGGAAGGACGGAGACGGGGGGGCGTTTCGTTGAACGCCCGGGGATATCGGCGCTTGAGCGGTACGGATTGCCGCGCGCGGAGGCGGCGGACTTACGGCCCGCCGCTATCGCAGGCCGCGCAAACGGCGGCCTGCTTTTTCCTTAGTTGCCAAAGGTCATCGCATGCAAAATCAGCGCACGATGCATGACCATGTCTTTGAGGCTGTCGCATAGCCTGGCGCGAATTTCTTCCGCGCTCCCGGTTTCTATGCCATCCCGCCTGAGCGCAGCAATCCGTCTCTCCTGCGCTTGAATGCGCGCTCCAAGACGTTCGATCGAGCGCGCCGTCTCATCCAGCTCCCTGAGATCCTCTTCGATGTTCCGCGCCGCCGGTCTTGCTTGCATGATGTGCTCCATGCAGATGCTGCTCTCTTTTCTTGTGATAGCTCTTGACGGAGAGGACCGGTATCGGAGGATGTCCGACAGACGGGCACCGAGGCTCGGCTCCCTTGTCGGGCGTGGATGCTTCGCCATGCCGCCGGGCCCCGGGCTGCTTGACATCGGGCACGGGCTGGGACGGCGTTTGCCGCAAGCGGGCAGCGTGCTGATCCGATGGCTGCACTGGGCCGAGCGCACCCAGACGCTCCAGTAGCTGCCTGCTGGCTGCGATAGTGCGCGCCGCGCGCGCCAGGATGCTGCGATCTTCGATCATTTCTTCGTCTTCTTCTTCTAATTCCATCTTTGTTCGAGTGAACTGTTGAGGCATGGCGGTTCCTACACCTGCTGTATCGCGACGACGACGCGAAGAAAAACCCCGCTCCCCGCGGGTCTGGATGCTGGTTGGACCGGGCTGACTGGCTGCAACCATGCGAGGTCCGATGGCTTTGTCTTAATTGTAGTGTTCGAAATGGAGAGTATCGCGACGCAGCATAATGAAAGGCCGAGATAAGCAGTCCGCAACACAACTCATCCCCATGCCGCGCAAAAGCCCTTCTAAAAAGCGGCAACAAGTGCTGCGTAAATACCGCCTACGACGAACAGCGCCCCTGCAAGCGCAAGGTAATATCGCGTTCCGTGGCGTGGCGGATGGGAATGGAAGTGATGGACGACAGGCTTCATGTCCACGTGTCAAGGTGTAGGAACGTGCACTGCTTTGGGGCGGCCTCTTTCTGAATATACGTAGAACCGCCACTCGCTATGGTGTTCAGAAGGGATACGTTCTGAACGTTTCGCGATCAGCCCTGCAGTGCCCCCGCCAGCATCTGGGCGATATGAAGCGCCTGCGCGCCCGCGTGGTGCCGGATCTGCAGGCGGCAACTGAAGCCGTCAGCCACGACCATCGTCTGCGCGTCTTTCGCCAGGATGCGGGGGATCAGGGTCCGCTGGGCGCAAGCATCCGATACCGCCTGTTTTTCCGGCAGGAATCCGAACGACCCAGCCATGCCGCAGCAACCCGAATCCAGCACGGTATGGTCGACGCCGAGCGCGCGCAGTACCTGTTCTTCACCATCGCCCTTCCAGAGCGAGCGATGATGGCAATGGAGGTGGACGAGCGCGCTGCCTGACAGCGTACGCAGGCCGCGCAGGGAGTCCTGCCGGCACAGGAAGTCGGGCAGCAGGAACGCCTGCCGGCGCAGGCGCATGGCTTGTTCGTCGCCGCCGAGCAGCTCGCGCATTTCCTCGTGGAACACGGACAGGCAGGCGGGTTCCAGCACCACCACCGGCGTACCGCGGCGGATATCGTCGGCCAGCATGTCGAGCACGCCGCGCAGATAGGCACGCGCCCGGTCCAGCATGCCGTACTCGTAGAGCGGCCGGCCGCAGCACACCGGTTCGCGCGGGATATGCACATCGTGTCCCGTGGCTTCCAGCACGGCGACGGCGTCGCGTGCGATCGCCGGCTCGAAGGCGTTGGTGAAGGTGTCCGGCCACAGGATCACGCGGCGCCCGTGCGAAGCCGGGCGCGGCCGCGTGGCGAACCAGTCGCGGAACGACTGATTCGCGATGCGCGGAATCTCGCGTTCGCTCGCCACGTTGGCCAGCTTGTGCGCCGCCTGCGAGAACAGCGGCGCATGCGTGAGCAGGTTGGCGAGTCCCGGGGCATGCAGCCCCATCCGCGCCCACCGGTCGACCAGGCCGAAGGCAAATGCTTCACGCGGCCGGTGCCGGCGCTCGTAGTAATGCGCCATGAACTCGGCACGGTAGATTGCCATGTCCACGTTCACCGGACATTCGCCCTTGCAGCCCTTGCAGGACAGGCAGAGGTCGAGCGCATCATGCACGGCTTCGGAACGCCAGCCGTCCTGCACCACCTCGCCCTTCAGCATCTCGAACAGCATGCGGGCACGCCCGCGCGTCGAATGCCTTTCCTCGCCCGTCGCCATATAGCTCGGGCACATCACGCCCTTGTTCTTGCGGCACTCGCCCACGCCGACGCAACGCAGCATCGCGCGCGGAAAGCTGCCGTTGTCCGACGTGTAGTGGAAATAGACCGGCTGCTCGGGCGGGTTGTAGTCCGTCCCGATCCGCAAGTTCTGGTCGATATGAAATGGATTGACCACCTTGCCGGGGTTCATGCGATTGAGCGGATCCCAGATCTGCTTGAACCTGCCGAAGGCGCGCATGAGCCGTTCGGTGTACATGATCGGCAGCAGGTCGGCTTTCGACTGCCCGTCGCCATGCTCGCCGGAGATCGAGCCGCCCAGGCTCACGACGAGGTGCGCCGCGTCGTCCAGGAAGCGCCGCCAGGTCTCGATGCCTTGCGCCGTTTCCAGGTCGAAGTCGATGCGCGTATGCACGCACCCCTGGCCGAAGTGGCCGTACAGCGCGCAGGCATAGCCGTACTGATCGAACAGCTCGCGCAGGCGGCGCAGATACTCGGCCAGGTGCCGCGGCGGCACGGCCGAGTCTTCCCAGCCTTCCCAGGTGATCTTCTGGTTCGGCACGTGCGCGGTGGCGCCAAGGCCGGATTCCCGCACGCGCCAGATCAGTTGCTCTTCGCCGGGGTCGTCGAACAGCTTCATCGAAGGCGGGTCGCTGCCGGCCTTCAGGGCATCCATCAGCTTGCGCGCGCGGCCGTCGGCCTGCGCCTTGTCGTCGCCGCCGAATTCCGCCAGCAGCCAGCCGTTGCCTTCGGGCAGCAGCGCGACATCGTCGGGGTGCATGTGCAACGCCTTCATGTCGCCGATCAGCCGGTCGTCCATGCCTTCCACGGCGATCGGGCCGGCGTCCATGACGTCCGGCACGTGGTCGGCGGCGTGATAGACGTCCGGATAGCCGAGCGCGATCAGCGTGCGCGCGCGCGGGCTGTCCATCAGCCGCAGCTTGGCTTCGAGCACGACCACGCAGGTGCCTTCGGTGCCGACCAGCGCGTGGGCGATATTGCCGTCGTACTCGGGCAGCAGCGCTTCCAGGGGGTAGCCCGAGACGCGTCGCGGAATCCGCGGCATATGCTGGCGGATGTCGTCCTGGCAGTCATCGCGCAGCGTGCGCAGGTGCCGGTAGATCTCGCCCACGCGGTCGGTCCGTGCGGCCAGCGCGTCCCATGCCTGCGGCGTGGTCGCGCCGACGGTCAGCCGGATGCCGTCGTAGGTCAGGATGTCGAGTTCGATCACGTTGCGGATGGTCTCGCCGCCCATGACCGAATGCGGCCCGCATGAGTTGTTGCCGATCATGCCGCCGAGCGTATTGTGCGTATGCGTGGCGGGGTCCGGCGCGAACGTCAGGTGATGGCGTTCGGCGGCATCGCGCAGGCGGTCCAGCACCACGCCGGGTTGCACGCGCGCGGTCTTCTCCTGCGGATCGATGGCAAGGATGCGGTTGAGGTACTTCGAGAAGTCGAGGACCACCGCGACGTTGCAGGTCTGCCCGCACAGGCTGGTGCCGCCGCCACGCGACAGCACGGGCGCGCCATGCCGCCGGCACAGGGCCACGGTATCGATGACGGCCTGCACGCTGCGCGGTATCACCACGCCGACAGGTACCTGCCGGTAGTTCGATGCATCGGTCGCATAGAGCGCGCGGCTGCCGGCGTCGAAGCGCACTTCGGCGTCGACGGTATCGCGGAGGTCTTGCTCCAGGGCGGCGAACGTTTCGCCGGGCCCGGACGCTAGCAGGCCAGGTGGCATCGCGCATCCCCTTCCTTGAAGTGCAGCCCCAGCCCGGGCCGGTCGGCATGCGGATGGAGACTGCCGTCGCGCAGTGCGGGAATGCCGTCGAAGTACCGTTGTTCGATCTGGGCATGATCCTCGAACACTTCGACGTGGATGGCCGCCGAAGCCGCGCAGCACAGGCTCGCATGCAGCGCCGGCGCGCAATGGCTGGAAAGCGGGACGTGAAAGGCTTCGCAAAGATTCACCGCGCGCAGCCAGCCCGTGATGCCGCAGCGCGTCGCGTCGGCCTGCAGGACATCGACGCAACGCGGCTCCAGCAGCCGCCGGAAATCGTCGCCGGTAAAGCCATACTCGCCGGCCGCGACGGCCACCCCCGGGGGCGTGTGTTCGCGCACTTCGCGCAGGCCCGGGATATCGTCGGAAGATACGGGCTCCTCGAACCACGAGATGCCTGACTGTGCAAAGCGGTCCGCCATGCGCAGCGCCTGCGCGACCGTGTAGGCGCCATTGGCATCGACGAACACTTCGACGTTGGGGCCGACAGCGTCACGCACCGTGGCGACGCGCGCCGGATCATCGGCCGGGTGGCGGCCCACCTTGATCTTGACGCGCGTAAAGCCGGCATCGTGCCAGGCGCGCCCGGCCTCGCGCAGTTGCGCGGGCGTCAGGCTCGTGAAGCCGCCGCTCGCATAGCCGGGAATCGACGTGCGCGCCGCGCCGAGCAACTGCATCAGCGACACCTCGAGCAGCCGCGCCTTCAGGTCCCACAGCGCGATATCGACGGCGGAGATCGCCTGCGCGCACAGGCCCGAAACACCGAGATTGCGCATCGCGCCGGTCATCGCACGCCAGCTGGCGTTGGTGGCCATCGCATCGGTGCCGAGCACGCGCGGCACGAGGATCCGCGCAATGATCGGTATGACCGCCTGGTCGGAGTACCCATACCCGCAACCGCGGACGCCGCCGGCCGTGGCATGCACGACCACCAGCGTGGTGTGGTCCCACTCCAGCGTGCCGTCGGATTCCGCGGCCGGTAGCGGAATCCGATAGGCCCGGGCTTCGACGGACCGTATCGGCGCGGGGCGGGCGCGGGTCACGGCGTGGAGTCCTTCTCGGCGTGCCGCTTCGACGGCGCGGTCAGCGATTCCCACACCTGCCGGAAGGTGGCGCGCAAGGTGCCGCCCGCATCGGCGTCGCCATGCAGCATGGCGGATAGATAGGCACGCGCCTCTTTCACCGAAATATGCGGTGGCAACGGTGGCACATTGGGGTCCGTGACCATTTCGAGCACCGTGGGCACGGTGGCGGCCAATGCCTGGTCCAGGGCCGGGCCGATAGACTCGGGCCGGTCGACGCGAATGCCCTGCAAGCCGAGCAGCTGCGCGAACGCCGCATAGCCGAACGGCGGCAGGTCCTGCGACGCGGCAAACTTCGGGTCGCCTTCCATGACGCGCTGCTCCCACGTGACCTGGTTCAGGTCGCCGTTGTTCAGCACGATGATGGTCAGCGACCCGCCCGACCAGCGCTTCCAGTCGCGCGAGATCGTGATCAGCCCGTTGATGCCGTTCATCTGCATGGCGCCATCGCCGGCCATCGCGATCACGGGCCGGTCCGGGTGCGCATACCTGGCGGCAATCGCATACGGCACTGCCGGGCCCATGGTCGCGAGCCCGCCGCTGAGCGATGCCATCATGCCGCGCCGAATCTTCAGGTCGCGGGCATACCAGTTGGCCGCGGAGCCCGAATCGCAGGTCAGGATGCAGCCATCGGGCAGCCGCTCGGACAGTTCCGTGAAGACGCGCTGCGGGTTGATGGGCTCCGCCTTGGCGGCCGCGCGCTGTGCCAGCACCTGCCACCACTCGGCCACGTTGTGCTCGACCTCCTGCTGCCATGCGAGCGGCTGCTGCTTGAGCAGGGGCAGCAGCGCGCGCAACGTGGCGGCGCTGTCGCCCTCCAGGCAGATTTCCATCGGGTAGCGCAGGTTGAGCATGCGGCCGTCGATATCGATCTGGACCCCGCGTGCCTTGCCCTCCGCGGGCAGGAACTCGGAGTACGGAAAAGCGGAGCCCACCATCAGCAAGGTGTCGCAGCCGTTCATCAGTTCCCAGCTTGGCTTGGTGCCAAGCAGGCCGATGCTGCCCGTGACGAAGGGCAGGTCGTCGGGCACGGCGGCCTTGCCCAGCAGGGCCTTGGCCACGCCGGCGCCGAGCCGGCGCGCCACCTCGATGACTTCATCGGTGGCCTGCAACGCGCCGGCGCCCACCAGCATCGCCACCTTGCTGCCCGCGTTGAGCACCTCGGCGGCCCGGCGCAGGTCCGGCTCCTGCGGCACCTTCGCGCGCGCCGTGTAGCCGATGCCCGTATGCACGGTGCCGTGCTCGCGCGGCGGCACCGGCACCGCCGCCAGTTCCTGCACATCGTTCGGGATGATGATGCAAGTGACCGTGCGCCGCTCGATGGCGATGCGCATGGCGCGATCCACCAGGTGGCGCATCTGCGCGGGATCGGTCGCCATTTCCACGAAATCGCGCGCCACGTCCTTCATCAGCGTGGTCAGGTCGACTTCCTGCTGGTAGTCGCCGCCCAGCGCCGCGCGCTTCTGCTGGCCGACGATCGCGACCACGGGCTGGTGGTCCATGCGCGCGTCATACAGGCCATTGAGCAGGTGGATCGCCCCGGGGCCCGATGTGGCCAGGCAGACGCCGGCCTCGCCGGTGAACTTCGCATGGGCGCAGGCCATGAAGGCGGCCAGTTCCTCGTGGCGCGCCTGCACGAACTCGGGCTCGTTGCCGGCACGGCCGAACGCGCCCATCAGGCCGTTGATACCATCGCCGGGATAGCCGAATACGCGCCGCACGCCCCATTCCCGCAGGCGCTTGAGCACGAAGTCAGAAACGGTCATTGCCATGGTTTGCCTCCGTCGTCCGTGACACAGCCATGCATCACGCATGCCGGTTCTCGGGAGCGGTCCCCCCGCGAATTCGGCGCAGCACATCGGTCGCGGCGATATACGGTCCGGCGCCGCGTAGAAAGTGCGCATTCCGGTAAGGATTGCATCCGCCGTTGGCGCGATGTGGCGGACAAGCGTGCCGCGCATGCGCAGCGCAAGTCATCCTGCGCAACGCATCACGGTGGGATATATCTTGCATGCAGTGGCGGTATTGCCTGACGAAGAATCCACCGATGCGCAGCCAGTTCGCGACGTCCGGAAGGCGTCATTCTCCCGCCCGTTGCGTGGTCATCACCGGCGCCTCGGCCGGGATCGGGCGCGCCACGGCGCGCGCGTTCGGCCGTCTCGCGTGGCGCGTGGGCCTGCTCGCGCGTGGCCAGGACGGGCTGCAGGCGGCGGCCTCGGAGGTCGAGCGCAGCGGCGGCGTGGCGTTGCCGATCGTCGTGGACGTGGCGGACCATGATGCCGTCGAGCGTGCCGCGGCAAGGGTCGAGGCCGAGCTCGGGCCGATCGACATCTGGATCAACTGCGCGATGGCCACCATCTTCTGCCGCGCCGACCGGATCGCACCGGTCGACTTCGTCCGGGCGACGCAAGTGACGTACCTGGGCGCCGTGTGGGGCACGCTGGCCGCGCTGGGGCGCATGAAGACGCGCGACCGCGGCGTGATCGTCCAGGTCGGTTCGGCACTGGCCTATCGCTCGATCCCGCTGCAGGCGCCGTACTGCGGCGCGAAGAGCGCGCTGCGCGGCTTTACCGATTCGCTGCGTTCGGAACTGATCCACGACGGCAGCCACATCCACCTGACCATGGTGCACCTGTCGGCCTTCAATACGCCGCAGTTCGACTGGGGCCGCACCTGCATGGACCGCCAGCCACAGCCCGTGCCGCCGATCTTCCAGCCGGAGCTGGCGGCCGATGCCATCGTCTGGGCGGCGCTGCATCATCGCCGCGAATCGTGGGTGGGCTGGCCCGCGGTCCAGGCCATCCTAGGTACGCGGCTGATCCCGGGCCTGCTCGATCGCCTGCTGGCCTGGCATGGCTTCGATGCGCAGCATACCGACCAGCCGCTGCCGCGCAACCGGCCCGACAATCTGTACCAGCCCGTCAGCGGCGACCATGGCGCGCACGGCAGGTTTTCCGATCGCGCCGCGCGCAACAGCGTCCAGTGGTGGCTCGATACCCATCGCTGGGCGTTGGTGGCCGTCGTGCTCGTGGTGCTCATCGTGACCGCGCTGGCCGTGGCGTGGCTCTTGCGCAGCCGCTAGCGGGGCCGATGACGAAGCAGGAGAATTCATATGCTCAGCGATACCGAATTCCGGCAACGTGTCAGGCAGATGCTGGCGGACGTCCCCATCGACGCGCGCCGCGCATGGAGCCAGGCGGAACTCACCACGTGGTGGAACACGGTCTGCATCCAGGACGATGCCCTGGCCGCATGGCGGCCGGCCGGCGACGAATTGCCCACGGCCGTGCTCTGGCGTCTTTGCAACGACCTGGTCGGGCCACACGCGGTGGAAGGGCCCTAGCGTCCGGTGGAGGCGCGCGGCGGCAACTGCCACGCCGCGGGCACCTTGGCCCGGCTCGCGTAGTCGCCATGCGCCAGCACGAACAGGATCGCGAGGATCGCCACCGGCACCGCGCAGGCAATCCGCAGCAGCACGCTGGCGCGGGCCAAGTGCATGAAGAAAATGGCGACCAGCACGGCCTTGATCGCGGCGATGCCGAGGTTGATCACGAGATTCCACGGACCGAGGCGAAGAAAGGCCGTGCCGACGGTGATGGCCAGAAGCCCCATCAGGCTCGCCCAGACAACGAGCTGGTGGCGCGTTTCGGGTTGCTTCGTGCGATGGCTGGCGGACTTCATGGGCCACTCCTTCCCGGCAGGTAGAGCAGCGGAAACAGGAACAGCCAGACCATGTCGACAAAGTGCCAGTACAGGCCGACGATCTCGACGCGCCCCGGATCGGCCGCCAGCGGCCGGCGCTGCTGCATCGCCAGCGCGAAGGTCACCACCAGGCCGATGCCGATGCACAGGTGGATGGCGTGCAGGCCCGTCATGGCGTAGTAGAGCAGGCGGAACATCTGCCCGGTCGGGCCGCCCGCGCCGGAAGCATTGGCCGGGACAAAACCGCCGGCGATGTCTGTCGCGTACTCCCACGACTTGATGACCAGGAAGGCCAGTCCGAGTGCCGCCGTGGCCCACAGGCAGCGCACGGCGGCGCGCTGGCGACCGTCCCGCGCGGCCGACACCGCCATCGCCATGACGAGGCTGCTGGTCATCAGGACGAACGTATTCAGCGTGCCGGGCAGCAGCTCGGTGTGCCGCGCGGCCAGCGCGAGCGAGGCCGGGTCGGTCGAGCGGACGAAGTAGTAGCCGACGAAGAGCGGGCCGAAGAACATCAGCTCGGTGCCCAGGAAGACCCACATGCCGAGCCGCGCCGCCACCGCCTGCTGGCCGGTGCTGTCGAACTGGAACGGCGGGGCCCTCATTGCGGCGTCTCCTTGCCCGAGACCGGGTCGTAGAGGTAGGCGTCGCACTGCACCTTCGGCAGCTGCGTGAAGTTGCGTGTCGGCGGCGGCGAGGTGGTCTGCCATTCGAGCCCGGTGGCCTGCCACGGGTTGGCCGGCGCCCGCTCGGCGCGGAACAGCGAATGGATCAGGTAGACCAGCGGCATCAGGTAGCCGATCGCCAGGATCGACCCGCCCGCGGACGACAGGATATTGAGCACCTGGAACTCGGGCGGATAGGCGTGATAGCGGCGCGGCATGCCCTCGAAGCCAAGCAGGAATTGCGGGAAGAAGGTCAGGTTGAAGCCGAAAAAGATGACCACCGCCGCGACGCGTGCCCAGGTCTCGGGATAGCGGCGGCCCGTCATCTTGGGCCACCAGAAATGCAGGCCGCCAAGATAGGCCATGACCGAGCCCCCGACCATGATGTAGTGGAAATGCGCGATCACGAAGTAGGTGTCGGTCAGGTGGACGTCGAGCGCGAGTGCGGCCAGGACCAGCCCCGTGAGCCCGCCGATGGTGAAGAGCCCGACAAAGCCCAGCGCATACAGCATCGGCGCGGACAGGCGGATGCTGCCCTTGTACAGCGTGGCGGTCCAGTTGAAGACCTTGATGGCCGAAGGTATGGCCACCAGGAAGCTCAGCAGCGAGAAGGTCACGCTGGCGCGGTACGACTGGCCGCTCACGAACATGTGGTGGCCCCACACCAGGAACCCGAGGCTGGCAATGCCGACGATCGCCCACACCATGGCGCGGTAGCCGAATACCGGGCGCCGCGCGAAACACGGGATGATCTCGCTGGCCACCCCCATCGCGGGCAGGATCATGATGTACACGGCCGGGTGCGAGTAGAACCAGAACAGGTGCTGGAACAGCAGCGGGTCGCCGCCCAGCGCCGGGTCGAAGATGCCGATGTGGGCCAGCCGCTCCAGCGCCACCAGGCACAGCGTCATGGCCAGCACCGGCGTGGCCAGCACCAGGATCAGGCTGGTGCCGTAGGCCGCCCAGACGAACAGCGGCAGGCGCAGCCACGTCATGCCGGGCGCGCGCAGCGTATGCACGGTGACGATGATATTGAGCCCGGTCAGGATCGACGAAAAGCCGGTGACGAACACGCCGGCCAGGGTCAGCACCACGTGACTGTTCGAGAACATGGTCGAGTACGGCGTGTAGAAGGTCCAGCCGGTATCGACGCCGCCGGCGATCATCGCGCCAAGCGTCAGCAGGCCGCCGGCCACGTACAGGTACCAGCTCGCCAGGTTCAGCCGCGGAAATGCCATGTCGCGCGCGCCGATCATCAGCGGCACCAGGAAGTTGCCCAGCACCGAAGGAATCGACGGGATCAGGAACAGCCAGACCATGATCACGCCATGCGCGGTGAACAGGCGGTTATAGGTGTCGGCCTCCATCAGGTGGCCCTGCGGCGTGACCAGGTTCAGCCGGATCAGCGTGGCGGCGGCGCCGCCGATGAAGAAGAACAGCGTGATCGAGGCCATGTACAGCCACGCAATGCGCTTGTGGTCCGTCGAGCCGAGCCAGGACCCGAGCGAGAATCCGTCGCCCAGGTAATCGGGTTCGGCCACGGTGCTGGCGCGTTCAGCGACCTGGGCTTCCATTGGCGGCTCCTGAGGTGCGCAGGTATTCGATGATGGCGACTATGTCTTCCTCGTCGATCTGGCCCTGGTAGGTGGGCATGATGGGCGCATAGCCGGCGACGATGTCCTTGCGCGGGGTCAGCATCGCGTCGCGCACATAGGCCGCGTCGGCGGTCACGGTGCGGCCGTCCTGCAGCGTGACCGTGCTGCCCATCAGGTGTTCCAGGCGCGGCGCCTGCACCGTCGCGCCGGCGTCATGGCAGGCGGCACAGCCCAGGCGCTGGAACAGCGCACGGCCGCGCGCCGCCGTGGTTTCCGGGCCCACGTCCGTATCGAGCCAGCGCGCGAACTCGGCGGGCGGCATCACCACGATGCGCCCCTGCATGGCGGCATGGTCGGTGCCGCAGTATTCGGCGCAGAACAGCCGGTACACGCCCGCGCGCGTGGCGGTGAAGCGCAGCGTGGTGTAGCGGCCCGGCACCACGTCCTGCTTGATGCGGAATGCCGGCACATAGAAGCTGTGGATCACGTCCTGCGAAGTCATCGTCAGCTGGACGGCCTGGCCCAGCGGGACGTGCAGTTCATTGATCTCGCGCTTGCCGTTGGCGTGTTCCAGCTTCCACATCCACTGGCGCGCCACGACGGTGACGGGCAGCGCGCCCGCGCTCTCGCGCGCGAGCAGGGTGTAGTCATGCGCGCCCCAGGCGAAGATGCCAAGGAAGATCAGCAGCGGGATCGCGGTCCAGGCAATCTCCAGCGGCTTGTTCGACAGCGGTGGATGGCTGCGGTCCGCCGCACGGCGCTCGTGGTAGCGGATCACGGACCTGGCGATCAGCACGAGCACCGCCAGCGCGACCACGGCCAGCAGCGCGGTCAGCGACAGCATCAGGGTGTCATAGCGTCCGGCCGCCAGCGACGCGCTCTCGGGCAGCAGGTGGAAGCTGCTATTCATGATGGACGCCGCCGTTTGTGCCACAGCCTGTGCCACAGCCACCAGCCGGCCAGCGTGGCGAACGTGCCCAGGAACAGCACGCGGATGCCATCGAGGATGGTCACCGTGTAGCGTCCCGTACGCGGGTCGAAGTGGACGCAGCGCATCAGCCATTGCCGGGTGGGGGAGCCGACCTTGCCGGCCGATGCCTGCTCGATGGCGCGGCGCAGCGCCGTCGCATCGAACCGCACGCCATCGAAGGCCTGGACAATGCGGCCGTCCGTCGTCAGCACGACGAAGCCGGCCGGATGCGCGATCTCGCCGGAACCGGCAACCCGCGACGCGCGCAGGCCGATGGCCTGCATCAGCGCGCCGATTGCCGCGGCGTCGCCGGTCAGCATATGCAGGTTGCCGCCGGATGCCGCGACCAGCGCGCCATAGCTCTGCTTCTTCGCGGCCGCCACGGACGCGGTTTCGCCGCTGTCGATGCTGAACGCCACCACGCGCCACGCACCGCGCGGCAGGCGGGCCTGCGCCAGCGATTCGAGCACGCCATCCATGACGGTGCTGCACAGGTTGGCGCAGTGGTAGTAGCCGGGTACCAGAATCACCGGCCGATCCCGGGACAGATCGCGCAGGCGCGCCGGTGCGCCGTCGTCGTCGCGGAAGACGAGTTCGAGCGGCACCTGCCGGCCCGGGACGGGCGCGAACGCCATGTCGGGCGGCGCCGGCAGCGCAAGCGGGCCGGCCTGCGCGCACAGCGCGAGGCAGGCGGCCGGGATCATGCCGAGCCAGGGCCGTGTCATGGCGCAGGCTCCGCCGGAGGCGCGACCATCAGTGCCATGGCCCGCTCCACGGGGATATGCGCTATGCCCGCGCGCTGGTCCACCCAGCCCCAGCCGTTGAGCACGCTTTGCTTTTCCGCGTCGTAGCGCTCGCGTTCGGTTTGCGGCGCGCTTTGCGACAGCGGCAGCGTGGCCTCCGGCGTGGTCGGTGCGGGCGCGTTGAGCCGACCCACGGGATTCAGGCGGCGTTCGTAGATCCGGCCCAGCAGGAGCGCCAGCGCAGTCGAGACCAGCAGCACCGCCGCGCCGGCCAGCACGGCACGCAGGCTCACGTGGCGGGCCTGGCGGACGCGGCTCATGTCTGGCCTCCCGCGCCGGTCGAGGGCAATACCAGCCAGAGTGCGTTCAACGCATGCATGACGAGCAGCGATGCCGCCACCGTGGCCAGCATCGCCGGCGAGCGCTTCAGGCGCCGCGACAGCAACGCCAGCATCGGCAGCGCGAAATGGCCGAGCGCCAGCGCCCACGCGAGCACGGGCCACAAGCCATGGCGGCGCACCAGGTACCAGGCGGTCTCATGGGGGAGATCCTCCGCCCAGATGATCAGGTACTGCGTGAACGCCAGGTAGGCCCAGGTGATGACGGCTGTCAGCAGCAGGTTGCCCAGATCCTGAAGCACCTGCGGCGCGGTCCCGTGCCGCGCGGCCAGCCAGGTGCCGAAGGCCAGGCCGGCGCAGGCTTGCCCGGTGGCCAGCAGCAGGCCGAAGACGCTCGAATACCAGAGCGGCATCAGCGACATGATCCAGTCGACCGCCGCGATGCTCACCGTGATGCCATAGATGATCAGCGCCACCGCGGCGAACCGTGCCGAGCGCGTCCAGCGCGCGGAGCGGCTCATCGCCGCCAGCACGATCCAGGTCGCGAGCACGGCCACGCCGCGCAGCACGAAGCCCAGCGGTGTCAGCCACATCGACTTGAAGCCGGCGTCGCCGGGGGCGATTTCGCGCGGCCAGCGGTGGACGCCCAGCGCGGCGTCGGCGGCCCACGGATACAGGAAGGCCGTGCCGGCCAGCACGGGCACGAACAGCAGCGCCAGCAGCCAGGTATGGCGCGCGAGTTCCAGCAGCGGCGCGCGCAGCGCCTCGCCCCAGGCGCCGCCGCTGAGGTTGTGGATCCATACCATGGCCAGCCCGCCCAGCACGATGCCGATGCAGCACCACCATGCGCAGAGGTACAGGGCCAGGATCGTCGCGACGACGTGCGCGCTCATGGTTGCACTCCGTTGTCCAGGTGCCGCAGGTCGTCGGCCGTCAGGCGCGCGGCAGACGCATGCTGGCTCAACTGCAGGGCCCGGATGTACGCCACCACGGCGCGCCGGTCTGCCGGCGGCAACTGCGCGGCATAAGGCGCCATCGGGCCGCTGCCATGGGTGATCGCGTCGTACAGCCGCGCGTCGGTGGCGCTGCGCAGCGCGTCGCTGTGGAACGACGGCGGATGCGGGAAGCCGCGCCGGACCACCATGCCGTCCCCGTCGCCGGTCGGGCTATGGCACGGCGCGCAATGGATCTCGTAGCGCGAGCGCCCGCGCTGCAACTGCTGCAGCGTGAGCGGCGCGCGATTCTCCGCGCCGGGCCAGTCCTGGTCCCGTCCGCTCGACATGGCGGCGAACGGGCCGCCGGGCACCGGTACCGAGTGGTCGGGACGCGGGCGCGCGGAGGTGCCATCGGCGAAGCGGTCGCTGCGGGCGAACGGCTTGTACTTGGGCTGGTCATACATGTCCTGGCGGGCGCGTTCGCAAGCGCCGAGAGCGGCAAGCATGCACGTGGCGGCGACGTAGCGGAGCAGGCGCAGCGGCATCATTGAGGCACCTCGCTCACGCGCAGCGGCGCGGTTGCGGCCAGCAGCTCGCGGGCCGCCGTGGCCTGCGCCGCTTCCGGACGGATGCAAAGGAAAAAGCGGTACCGCGACGCCTGTTCGAAATCGGGCGCGTCGAACAGCGGATGCCGCAGCCGGGGCAGCCGGTTCGCCACCAGCATGCCGATCACCGTGGCCAGCGCCGCGCCCAGTATCGTCAGCGAGAATGTCACGGGCACGAACATCTGCCAGCTTCCGGTCGGGCGGCCGCCGATATTGATCGGGTAGTCGACCACCGCGGCATACCACTGCAGCAGAAACCCCCCCAGCCCGCCGCCGAGCCCGCCCAGCAAGGCGATCAGTGGCATGCGGTCGGTCGCCATGCCGATGGCTTGCGCCAGCCCTTCGACCGGATACGGCGTGAAGGCCTCCAGGCGCGTGAAGCCCGCCGCACGCGCGCGTTGCGCCGCGGCGAGCAGGGCGGCGCCGGTGCGGTATTCGGCCAGTACGCCGTATTGGTTCATGGACGCTCCTTTACGCTGGCAAGGACCAGCTCGCGCATCTCGGCGATCGAAATCACCGGCAGGCAGCGGATAAAGACCAGGAACAGCCAGGCGAACATCGCGATGGAACCCGCCAGCATGATCCAGTCCCACCAGGTCGGATAGAACATGCCCCACGACGATGGCAGGAAATCGCGGTGCAGGCTCGATACCACGATCAGGAACCGCTCCATCCACATGCCCGTGTTGATGACCAGGCTCAGCACGAACAGCGCGAGCGGGCTGTGCCGCACGCGGCGCCACCACAGGCACTGCGGCGCGAGCACATTGCAGGTCATCATCGCCCAGTAGACCGGCGCGTACGGGCCGGTCCAGCGGTTCTCGAACAGGAACATCTCGTAGCGGTCGCCGCTGTAGAACGCAGTAAAGATTTCGCTGGCGTAGCCATAGGCGACGATCAGGCTCACGGTCAACATGATCTTGGCCGCGTTGGCGAGGTGCCGCGTGGTGATGAAGTCCTCCAGCCCGTACATGCGCCGCAGCGGGATGGCGATGGTCAGCACCATGGCGAAGCCCGAGAACAGCGCGCCGGCGACGAAATACGGCGGAAAGATCGTCGAGTGGTAGCCCGGGGTGTTGCCGATGGCGAAGTCCAGCGACACGATCGAATGCACGGCGATCACCAGCGGCGTCGCCAGCCCGGCCAGCAGCAGGTAGGCGCTTTCGTAGCGCGCCCAGTGGCGCGCGTCGCCGCGCCAGCCCAAGGCCAGCACGGCATAGGCCTGGGCCGTGCGCCGCCGGCCGCGCAGGCATGCGCGGTCGCGCAGCGTGGCCAGGTCCGGGATCAGGCCGACATACCAGAACAGCAGCGAGACGATCAGGTAGGTGCCGATCGCGAACAGGTCCCACACCAGCGGGCTGCGCCATTGCGGCCAGACGTCCATGACGTCGGGGTAGGGCACCAGCCAGTAGAAGAACCACGGCCGGCCCAGGTGCAGGATCGGGAACAGGCCGGCGATGGCGGCGGCAAACAGCGTCATGGCTTCGGCGAAGCGGTTCACCGAGGTGCGCCACTGCTGCCTGAGCAGCAGCAGGAACGCCGAGATGAAGGTCCCCGCGTGGCCGATCCCGATCCACCAGACAAAGTTGCCGATGGCAAAGCCCCATGCCACCGGAATATCGACGCCCCAGGTGCCCACGCCTTTCACGAACAGCCATGCCGTCGCGCCGATGAAGATCGTCATCCCGGCAAAGGTCAGCAGGAACGCGCCGAGCCACGGCCACCGCACCGGCCGCTCCAGCACAAGGCCGGCGATCTTGTCGGACACGCTGGCATAGCCCCAGCCCGGCCGCAGCACGCCGATGTCCTTCGAAACGGGCGGCGCTTCAGAGGGGGACGTGGCGGAGCGGTCGGTCATGTTCAGGCCAGCGCATCGTCGGGGTTGGTCACCAGCGCCGCATAGCTTGTGCGCGGCCGGGTGTTCAGTTCGGCCAGCAGGTCGAAGTTGCGCGGCCCGCGCTTGAGCTGGCTGACCACGCTGTCGGGATCATTGAGGTTGCCGAACGCGATCACCCGGGTCGGGCAGGCAGCCTGGCACGCGGTCACCACGTCACCGTCGCGCAGCGGCTGGCCGAGCTTCTCGGCCTCCAGCCGCGCGCGCGTGATGCGCTGCAGGCAATACGTGCATTTCTCCATCACGCCCCGGCGGCGCACGGTGACCTCGGGGTTGTAGGCCGGCGGCGGCCGGTCGTCGCCCTGATTGCTGTATTGCAGGAAGTTGAAGCGCCGCACCTTGTACGGGCAGTTGTTCGAGCAGAAGCGCGTGCCGACGCAGCGGTTGTAGACCTGCACGTTGAGGCCGGCGCTGTCGTGCACCGTCGCGCCGACGGGGCAGACCAGCTCGCACGGCGCGTCCTCGCAATGCATGCACGGGACGGGCTGGAACACGCTGCGCGCGGCGCGGCCAGCGGGGTCGTGCGCATCGTCGTAGCGGTCGACGCGGATCCAGTGCATGACGCGGCCGCGCATGACCTGGTCCTTGCCGACCACGGGGATATTGTTCTCGGCCTGGCAGGCGATGGTGCAGCCATTGCAGCCGATGCAGGCGTTGAGGTCCACGGTCATGCCCCAGCGTTCGGCCGGATACGGCCAGCGCGGATAGAGCGATGGCGCCGCCGGCGTGGCCTGGGCGAAGCGGGGATCGCGGCGATAGGCATCCACGGTGGCGAGCGGGGCGACCTCGCGCCCCGCCATTGAGGTTTGCGTCTGGACCAGCGCGAACGCATGGCGCTGTCCGGTGGCTTCGACGGCGATCTCGTGCGGGCCGTGGACGGTACGCAGTGCATACGCATCAAAGCCCACCCCATTGCCGACGCGTCCGGCATGACGACGGCCGTAGCCCAGCGGCAGCGTCATGACGCCTTCCGCGTGGCGGGGCATCACCCACACCGGCGCCTCGGTCGGGTGGCCTTGTCCATCCACGCGATGGATCGCGACCACGTCGCCGGTGGACAGGTGCCGGGCGCGTGCCGTGAGCGGCCCGATCAGTGCGGCGTTCTCCCAGGTGTGCCGCGTCAGTGCGCGGGGCAGTTCCTGCAGCCACGCGTTGTTGGCCAGCTCGCCGGCATCGGTGGCGGGATCGGGCATGAAGCGCGCGACCAGCGCGGGCGCCGCGAACGGCGGCGCAGGGATAGGCTGGCGCATGTCGGCCGTTGCGACCGGTGCGGCCGTGCCGGGGATGACGCCGGTACGCAATGCCTGCTCCCAGAACGCTTCGAAGTCGGTGGACTGGTGCGTGCGCCAGAACGCGCGTACTAGGTCGTAGCCCGACTGGCGTGCGCCGATGGTGGCCGACAGCAGTTCGTGCGCGGAGCGGCCGTCATTGAGCGGCGCAATCACGGGCTGGACGATCGACGCGGTGCCGTCCCAGGCGCGCACGTCGCTCCAGCGCTCCAGGTCATGGGCCATGGGCGCATGCCAGGTGGCCAGCCGCGCCGTTTCATCGCGATAGAGGCCCATGTGCGCCGACCACGGTACGTGTGCGAGTGCCGCGTTGAAGCCGGTATCGCAGGGCGCGTCATAGGCGGGATTGGCGTCGATCACGAGCAGCGCGGAGACAGCGCCGGCCCGCATGGCGTCGGTCAGTGCGCCGATCGAATGCGCGTCGCCTTGCGGCCGCCTTGGCGTGCCGGTGATCGCGCGCACCGATTTGCCGAGATTGCCCAGCCGGGCGTTGAGTCGCCAGACCAGCGCCCGTGTCGGGGCGGACACGTTGTCGCCGACCATCAGGAGCGAGCTGCCCGGTGGTGCTTCTTCGAGCCGCCGGGCCAGCACGGCGAGCCAGTGTCGCGCGGCTTCGGACGCGGGCTCCGGCGTGTCCGCCGCAACGCCGACTCCGAGCCTGCGCGCGAGCGACCAGGCCAGCCGTTCGATCTCATGCGGCGGCAGCGCCAGCCGGTTGTCGGCGATTTCGCCGGTCAGTGTCGGCGACGACTCGATCGCATAGAGCCGGCGTGCCAGCGGGGGCGCTACGCCGCGGCGGTCCGCCATCAGGTCGTGCGCCACGCGCACGGCGGCCGGGCCGTGGCCGATCAGGTCGGCATCCAGTGTCACGATGGTCGTGGCGGGGGCGGGATCGATCACGAGATCGATGTTGTCGCCGAACGCCAGGCGGATCGCCGCATCGTCGCCATGGAGCGGGTCATGCACGTGCCAGCTGGCCTTCGGATAGCGCTCGAGCCATCTTGCAATCTGCGCGGCCAGTGTCGGCGAGCCCACGTTGCCGGTCAGCAGCCGCAGGCCTTTCCCGCCGTTGTCGCGCCACTGGGCGCCCTGTGTGGCCAGCGCCGCGTCGAACGCGGCCCAGCTCGTCAGCGCGGTGCCGCGATACGGTGCCTGGCTGCGGTCGGGATCCCAGAGCTGCAGCACGGCGGCCTGGTCGAACGGATGCGTGGCGCCGAGGCTGGCGGGATGGCGCGGATTGCCCTCGATCTTGGTCGGGCGGCCCATATTGGTTTCGACGAGCACACCGGTGCCGTAGCCGTGGCGCGTGAGCGCGGTGGCATAGAAGAGCGGCCTGCCGGGCACGATGCCTTCGGGCATCTGCACATAGGGCACGATGGTTTCGGCTGGCGGCCCGCTGCATGCGGCGCCGGCCAGCGCGGCGGAAGCCGCCATCGTCGTGCGCAGGAAGTGGCGGCGCGAGGGGCTGCGCGGCGCATCGGCCGGTTCCTGCACGGGGACGATCGGAATCACGGGGGCGCGTTTCATCGATGACAGGTGGAACAATCGGTGAGTCGTCGCGTGTCCTGCAGGTGATACATCTTATGCAGCATGGCCATGTCATCGGCGGAAAGCGGGGCGCGTTCGCGCATCGTGACGATATCGGCGGGGGCATGCAGATGGCGGACGGGGTCGCGGTGGCAGGCGAGGCACCATTGCATGTCGAGCGGTGCCACGCGGCGCGTCAGCGGCATCTGGTCCACGCGTCCGTGGCATTCCTGGCAGGCAACGCCCTTGGCGACGTGGATGCTGTGGTCGAAGTAGACGAAGTCGGGCAGGTCATGCACGCGTGTCCAGGCCAGCGGGCGGTTTTGCCGCAGGCTGTCGTGCAGCGGCGCGAGCATCGGCGCGTCGCGGAACAGCACGCTGTGGCAGGTCAGGCATACGCTGGTGGCCGGCATGCCCGCGAAGGCCGACGTTTCCACCGACGCATGGCAGTAGCGGCAATCGATGCCGTCATCGGAAACGTGATGCTTGTGGCTGAAGGGGATGGGCTGCGCGACGGGTTCCTGCATTTCGATCTGCGGCGCCATGGACCAGCGGGCCATCCCGAGGGCTGCGGCGACAAGCACTACCGCGCCAAGGCCCAGCAGCTTGAGGACAAGCAGCTCCGAGCGCGTGAAGGTTTGCGCCATGGCGTTCTTCTTTGTGGCAAAACGATTGTTTGTTGCAAGGGGGATGCCAAGGGGTGGGTTTGGGGGGGTGGGGGGCTTTATGGCAATGACTGAGTTGTCGTTCTTGACAGACGTGGCTGTTTCGCCGGCGTAGCCGGCGACCTACTTTTGTCCGAGCGACAAAAGTAGGCAAAAACGCGTCTTCGCGGTCGACGAACGGCTCAATGGGTAAAGACGGTACAGGGCATAGCCACACTGCCTGCCGCGTAGATGATCAGGATAGACACGTCAGATGAACGACCCCGGATTACTTGGTGGCTCCTGCTAACCGCGCCATCGGTAGGACGCCTACGGCTGCGCTGCGCGCACTCAGTGAAAACCGAGGGAAGAGAAGGGAAGAGAAGAGACAGAAGCACCAGCCTCTGCGCCGTTGATGTCGTCCCGCCTGCCGACTAGTGAGCCGCGCAGCAGCCGAAGGCGATGATGCGATAACGGTGGCAGTGTCGGGCCACGGACAGTTTCGGGGCTCGTTCAATCATTGCTGGAGAGCCTGCATACGGACGTGCTCCACGCGGCAGGCAGCCGGGCAGACTCTGAAGCGAATACCCGTACAACACCCTCGGCACGCTACGATCAATATTCGTCCGCTAGGACAAGTCAACGCGTTTTTTGGTTACTTTTTGTCGCTCGGACAAAAAGTGACTCGCCGGCTACGCCGGCGGAACAGCGGCGTTTGCCAAGAGCGCCAACCCAGTCATAACCAGAGCCCGCCGCAGTTCAAGTATGTAGCCTTTACCTCCGCATTCCCGATTTTCCAGAGCCGCCGGCAATATTCACCGGCGGCGAAACCACCCAGCCCATTCCCCATCCCAACCCATCCCAAAGTGCCCCCGGCGCTATACTGGCAACCTCCCTTCAGGAGGACGACCGATTGCCCGATCCCGATCTCTCCAGGCTGAAAATCGACCGCGGCCCGCACGCCGCCGCGCCGCGCAGGCGCCGGTGGCTGCCCATCATCGTTGGCGCCGTTTTGCTGGCAATCGCAGCCGCCTTGGCCTACAAGCTGGCTGGCCCCACGGCGGTGGAAACCGTGACGGTTTCCACCGCCTACCCCTCCCAGAACTACACCCTCCTCAATGCCACCGGCTACGTCGTGCCCCAGCGCAAGGCGGCCGTGGCGTCCAAGGCGCAAGGCCGGCTCGAATGGCTGGGGGTGCTGGAAGGGTCGCACGTGAAGAAGGACGAGATCATTGCGCGTATCGAAAGCCGCGACGTGGGAGCCACCCTTGCGCAGGCGACAGCCCAGGTGAAGGTCGCCCAGGCCAACCTGGACCTGCAAATCGCCGAGCTTCGCGATGCCGAGGTGAACCTGCGCCGCTCCGAACAACTGCTCGGTCCAAAGGCCATCTCCGCCCAGCAATATGACGCCGACCTGGCCCGCTTCAGGAAGGCCCAGGCATCGGTGGCGAATTCGCGCGCCGCGATCGTCTCCGCACAGGCCAATGCCCAGGCCGCCCAGGTAGGGGTCGACCAGACTGTCATCCGGGCACCGTTCGACGGCGTGGTGCTGGTCAAGCATGCCAACGTCGGCGACAACATCACGCCGTTCTCGTCGGCATCCGATACCAAGGGCGCCGTGGTGACCATTGCCGACATGGATACCCTGGAAGTCGAAGCCGATGTCGCGGAATCCAATATCGCGAAGATCCGCCCAGACCAGCCTTGCCTGCTGCAACTCGATGCGCTGCCAGACGTTCGCTTCGCAGGCCAAGTGTCACGCATCGTGCCGACGGTGGACCGTTCGAAGGCAACCGTGCTGGTCAAGGTCCGCTTTGTCGATCGCGACCCGCGCGTGCTGCCCGATATGAGCGCCAAGATCGCGTTCCTGTCCAAACCGCTCGCAGGTCAGGACCGCAAGCCCGTGGTGGCCGTGCAGCCCACCGCCATCGCCACGCGCGATGGACGCAAGGTGGTGTTCGTGGTGCGCGATGGCAAGGCGCACGAGACGGCGGTGACGGCCGGCGAACGGATCGGCGAACTGGTGGCCGTCGGCGGCGTGGCCGCCGGCGCTACGGTGGTGCTCTCGCCCGGCGACAAGCTGCGCGACGGCGCCCGCGTGACGGCAGCGAAGAAGTAACGTGGAGACCGCCCCGCTCGTCCGCATCCGCCATGTCGCCAAGTCATACCGGCGCGGCATGCAGACCGTGCCGGTCCTGACCGACATCACGCTCGATATTGCCGAGGGCGACTTCATTGCCCTGATGGGGCCGTCCGGCTCGGGCAAGAGCACGCTGCTGAACCTGATCGCGGGCATCGATCGACCGGACAGCGGCGAACTGCTCGTGGCAGGGCAGGACATCGCGCGCCTGGCCGAATCCGAACTCGCGGCGTGGCGCGCCGCCAACGTCGGCTTTATCTTCCAGTTCTACAACCTGATGCCGGTGCTCACCGCGTTCGAGAACGTCGAGTTGCCGCTGATGCTGACGCGCCTGTCGCGTGCCGAGCGGCGCGAGCGAGTGGACATGGTGCTCGGCATGGTGAACCTGTCGGACCGCATGGATCACTATCCGTCCGAGCTGTCCGGCGGGCAGCAGCAGCGCGTGGCCATCGCCCGCGCGCTGATCACCGACCCTGTGCTGATCGTGGCCGACGAACCGACCGGCGACCTCGACCGCAACGCCGCCGCGGATATCCTGGCCATGCTGCAGCGGCTCAACCGCGAAGCCGGCAAGACCATCATCATGGTCACGCACGACGCCCACGCCGCCAACGCGGCCCGGTCGATGGTGCACCTGGAAAAGGGGGAACTGAGCCATGGCAACAGCGCCTGACCGGCACTGACCGCGCGCGCCATGTTCGTGCTCAAGCTGATCGCCCGCAACGCGCTGCGCCACAAGCTGCGCACCGCGCTGACCGTGACCGGGCTGGTGGTCGCGGTGCTGGCCTACGGACTGCTGCAGACCGTGGTCGATGCCTGGTATGCGGGCGCGGCCGCGGCGTCAAGCGGGCGGCTGGTGACGCGCAACGCCATCTCGCTGGTGTTCCCGCTGCCGCTCAGCTATGAAAGCCGCATCCGCGGCGTGGATGGCGTCACGCTGGTGGCGCGCTCCAACTGGTTCGGCGGCGTCTACCGCGACCCCAAGAACTTCTTCGCGCAGTTCGCCGTGTCGGACAACTACCTCGAGCTGTACCCCGAGTTCCGCGTCACGGCGCAGCAGCTCGCCGACTACCAGCGCGACCGCAAGGGCTGCCTGATCGGGCGGCAGCTCGCGGACCTGTACGGCTTCAAGGTCGGCGACGTGCTGCCGATCAAGGGCACGATCTATCCTGGCACGTGGGAGTTCATCGTGCGCGGCATCATGGAAGGGCGCGATGAAAGCACCATCACGCGCCACATGGTGTTCCACTGGGAGTACCTGAACGAGACCGTGCGCAAACGCACGCCGCGGCAGGCCGACCAGGTCGGCGTGTATATCGTCGGCATCGACAATCCGGACAACGCCGCCGCGATCTCGCGCGACGTGGACGCGGTGTTCCGCAACTCGCTGGCCGAGACCCTGACCGAGACCGAGCAGGCGTTCCAGCTCGGCTTCGTCGCCATGTCGAACCAGATCATCGCGGCCATCCGCGTGGTGTCGTACGTGGTGATCCTGATCATCATGGCCGTGATGGCCAATGCCATGGCCATGAGCGCGCGCGAGCGCGCCACGGAGTACGCCACGCTCAAGGCGCTCGGCTTCGGGCCGCGCTTCCTGGCGCTGCTGTTGTTCGGCGAATCGATGTTCATCTGCCTGCTCGGCGGTGGCATCGGCATGCTGGCCACGCCGCCAATGGCCGCCGTGTTCAAGCAGTCGGTCGGCGGCGTGTTCCCGGTGTTTTCCGTGTCGCACGAGACCATGTGGATGCAGGCCGCCTGCGCGCTGGTGGTGGCGCTCGCCGCCGCCGTGGTGCCGGCCGTGCAGGCCGCGCGCGTGCGCATCGTGGAAGGCCTGCGGGCCATCGGCTAGCCGCTCGCATGGCAATTCCGCTCAGCTACATCGCGCGCAACCTGTGGGCCCGGCGCCTGACCACGGCGCTGACTGCCGGCGGCCTGGCGCTGGTGGTGTTCGTGTTCGCCACCATGCTGATGCTCGACGCGGGGCTCAAGCGCACGCTCGTCACCACTGGCGAGCCTGACAACGTGGTCATGATCCGCAAGGGCGCGGAGACCGAAGTGCAGAGCGCCATCAGCCGCGACCAGGCCAGCATCATCGAGATGCACCCGTCGGTGGCCATGGACGCCAGCGGACGGCCGATGGCCTCGAAGGAGGCGGTAGTCCTGATCTCGCTGACCAAGCGCGGATCGGACACGCCGTCCAACGTGGTGATCCGCGGGGTGTCGCCCAAGGGCCTGGCATTGCGGCCGCAGATCCGGCTGGTGGCCGGGCGCGCGTTCCGGCCGGGCTCGTCGGAGATCATCGTCGGCAGCAGCGTGGCCGGCGGCTTCAAGAACGCACAGTTGGGCGGGCGGCTGCGCTTTGCCCAGCGCGACTGGACCATCGTCGGCGTGTTCGATGCCGGCGGCAGCGGCTTCGATTCGGAGATCTGGGGCGATGCCGACCAGCTCATGCAGTCGTTCCGGCGTGCCAGCTATTCGTCGATGGTGGTGCGGCTGACGCGGCCCGACGCGTTGGCGCGCCTGCGCGCCGACATCGATGTCGACCCGCGCCTGACCGCGGAGGCCAAGAGCGAGCAGACTTTCTATAGCGATCAGTCCAAGGCGCTGTCGACGTTCATCAACATCCTGGGCCTGACGCTGTCCACGATCTTCTCGATCGCGGCGATGATCGGCGCGATGATCACCATGTATGCGTCGGTGGCCAACCGTGTGGCGGAGATCGGCACGCTGCGCGCGCTGGGCTTCCGGCGCACCAACGTGCTCGCCGCGTTCCTGGTCGAGGCGCTGCTGCTCGGGCTGGCTGGCGGCGTGGCCGGGCTCTGCTGCGCGACGCTGATGCAGTTCGCCTCGTTCTCCACGACCAACTTCCAGACTTTCGCGGACCTGTCGTTCCGCTTTATCCTCACCCCGGGCATCGTCGCCAAGACGCTGGGGTTTTCGATGGCGATGGGCCTGGTCGGGGGCTTCCTGCCGGCGCTGCGCGCGTCCCGCATGAACATCGTCGATGCTCTGCGGGCGCGCTGACGCCTGAGGGTTTCAGCTTGCGGCGAGCGCCTGCCGGGCATGGGCGCGCCGCGCCAGCCCGAGCGTCAGCATGGTGCCGCCAGCCAGCAGGGCCGGCACGCCGATCAGCGCGAACAGCGTTGGCATGCCCAGCCCCATCGACAGCATGGTGGCACCGCCTACCGAGCCGACCACCGAACCGAGACGGCCTACGCCATTGGCCCAGCTTACGCCCGTTGCGCGGCAGTCGGTCGGATAGAAGCCGGCCGACAGCGCGTTGGCGCCGACCTGCGAACCCGATACGCAGAAGCCCGCGAAGAACACGGCCACGCCGGCCAGTGCCGGCGCATCGGCCAGGCTGCCGATGGCGGCGACGAACACGCCGGCCAGCGCGTAGCTGATGGCCAGCACATAGTGCGGATTGAAGCGGTCCATCAGCCAGCCCAGAACGATGGCGCCAAGCGTGCCGCCGACCTGGAACATGGTGGTGACCAGCGCCGCGGTGCGCAGCGACAGGCCGGTGCTGCGCAGCAGCGTCGGCAACCAGCTCGACAGCAGGTAGATCACCAGCAGGCTCATGAAGAAGGTCAGCCAGAACAGCAGCGTGCCGCGCACCAGTTCCGGCTTGAACAGATGGCGCACCGGCGAACTGGTGCTCCGCGCCTCGGCTACGGTGAACGTGGCGCCGCGCAGGTCGGCCTGGGGGGCAATGCGCTGCAGCGTGGCGGCGATGCGCTCGGGCGCGCGGCCGGACATCACGAGGTAGCGCACCGATTCGGGAAGCAGCAGCGCCAGCAGCACGGAGAGCACCAGCGGCATCACGCCGCCGATCACCAGCACGGAGCGCCAGCCGTAGGCTTCGATCAGCCCGGCCGAGGCCAGTCCGCCCAGCGCGGAGCCGAGCGTGAAGCCGCAGAACATGGTGGTGACCAGAAACGAGCGGCGCTTCTCCGGACAGAACTCCGACGTTAGCGTGATGGTGTTGGGCATGGCGCCGCCCAGGCCAAGGCCGGTCAGGAAGCGCAACGCGACCAGTACCCACAGGTCGCCCGACCACGCCGAGGCCAGGCTGGCAACGCCGAAGAACAGCACCGAGAACACCAGCACGCTCTTGCGGCCGAAGCGGTCGGCCAGCGGGCCGAACAGGAAGGCGCCGGCCATCAGGCCGCCGAGCCCGGCGCCGAACAGTGGCGCCAGGTGCGCGGGCGTCAGCTGCCATTCGGCGCGGATCGCCGGTGCGATGAAGCCGATCGCGGCGGTGTCGAAGCCGTCGATCGCGACGATCAGGAAGCACAGCACCACGATCATGACCTGGTACGGCGAGAGCGGCTGGCGGTCGATGAACGCGGAAATATTGATTGTCTGGCTGGCAGGCATGGGTTGTCTCCTCCTCGTTGCCTGGTTTTGGGGCGAGCGATGGTCTACCGGCGGCGCGGGCCGCCAGTACTATCGTCAGTCACTGCATTGATGCGCTTTAGGGTTTCTCCCCTCTCCTGCTTGCGGGAGAGGGGAGCTAACAACTGGCAGTTGGAACTCCAGGGCGGTGAATCTTCAGAGCCAGGGCGTCGGGCTCAGGCAGCGTTCGGCGCGCCAGCCGTGCAGCCACTGCAGCGCGTCGTAGTACTGCGCCTGCGTGCGGCCGGTCCACAGCGTGTTGCGCACCATGCGGTCGACGCCCTTGGCGTGGTACACGCGACCCATGTCGCGCGCGGCATACAGCACGCGCGCGGTGCGCGGGATGCGGGCCTCTTCGTACAGCTTGAACGCGGCTTCGAAGTCATTGCCCGCGGCTTCCACCGCGGCGGCCAGCGTGACGGCATCTTCCAGCGCCTGGCATGCGCCCTGCGCGACGTACTGCGTCATCGGGTGCGCGGCATCGCCAAGGATGGTGGCGCGGCCGAAGCTCCAGCGCGCCACCGGGTCGCGGTCGGCGGTGGCCCAGCGCTTCCACGACGTCGGCCGATCGAGCATCTGGTGCGGCAGTGCATGGATGCCGTCGAAGTACGACAGCACTTCCTCCTTGCTGCCTTCGCGCACGCCCCAGCTCTCCTGCTCGCGGCTGTGGAAGGTCACGACCAGGTTGTACTGCTGGCCGCCGCGCAGCGGATAGTGCACCAGGTGGCAGTTCGGCCCGGCCCATACCACGGGCGCGTTGACCTGCAGGTCCTTCGGCATGTTGTCGACCTCGACCACGGCGCGGTACACCACGTGGCCGGTCACGCGCGGCGCGTCGCCGATCAGCGCTTCGCGGATGGCGGACTTGACGCCGTCGCAGCCGACCACGGCATCGGCATGGTGGCGCTCGCCGCGCTGGTCGATGACGGTGACGCCGCGCTCGTCCTGTTCCAGCTTCTCGACGCGCGTGGCGGTGCGAAAGCTGATCAGCGGGTGGTCCTGCACGGCTTCCAGGATCGACAGGTGGATGTCGGCGCGATGGATCACCGCATACGGATTGCCGAAGTGCTCGCGATAGGGCGTGCCGACATCGACGCGGGCGATCTCATGCGTGTCGATCGCGTCGCGCAGGCTCAGGTAGTCGGTGAAGACAGCGCGGCCGCGCGCGGCCTCGCCCACGCCGAGTGCGTCCATGGCCGCGAAGGCATTGGCCGCGAGCTGGATGCCCGCGCCGATCTCGCCGATCTGCTCGGCCTGTTCCAGCAGCTTGATGCGGATGCCCGTGCGCGCGAGCGCCAGCGCCGCGGCCAGGCCGCCAATGCCGCCGCCGATGATCAGGACCTTCCGACCCGTGTCTTGTGCTGTGTTCATGCTTGTCTCCTGGCCTGGGTCAGTCAATCAGGCGGTGTAGTCCGGTTGATGCTTCGGTGCCGCCTTGGCGAAAGCGGGGTGCGCGCTGGCGTGTGCGTAGACGGCCATCGCGCGCGGATAGGCCGACAGGTTGCAGCCCATGCGCAAGGCGTTGGCCACCTGCGGGACCAGCGTGACGTCGGCCAGTGTCGGGGTGTCGCCGAAGCACCACGGGCCGTTGCCGTACAGCGCGAGCAGTCGTTCCACGCCGGCCATGCCTTCGTCGATCCAGTGGCGGTACCAGGTGTCCTTTTGTTCCGGCGTCACCTTCAGCACGTCCTGCAGGTAGCGCAGCACGCGCAGGTTGTTGACCGGATGCATGTCGCAGGCAACCAGACTCGTCAGTTCCAGCACGCGCGCACGGCGCGCCGCGTCCTGCGGCAGCAGGCGCGGCTCCGGGTAGTGCGCATCGAGGTAGTCCATGATCGCGAGCGACTGGCCGAGCGTGAAGTCACCGTCCACGAGTGCAGGCACCGAGGCGGACGGGTTGATGGCCTGCACGTACTCCGCCTCGCGATGCTGGCCGGTGCGGATGTTGACCGGCAGGGTCTCGAACGGCAGGCCCTTGAGCGCCAGCGCAATGCGCACGCGGTAGGACGTGGAGCTGTTGAAGAAGCTATAGAGCTGCATGATGGCTTGCTTGCTGCGGATTGGGGGCAGGGTGATCAGACCACGCGGACCTTGAGTTCGCCGAGGCCTTCGACGCCGGTCACCATGGTGTCGCCGGCCTTGACCGCGCCCACGCCTTCCGGGGTGCCGGTGAAGATCACGTCGCCCGGTTCCAGGCGGAAGAACTGCGACAGGCAGGCCACCGTTTCGGCCACCGACCAGATCAGGTGCGTGACGTTGCTGCGCTGCTTGTCCTGGCCGTTGACGGTCAGCCAGATGGCGGCCTGCTGCGGATGGCCGATATCGGCGGCGCGGTGGATCGGCGCGACTGGCGCGGACGCGTCGAAGGCCTTGCCGATTTCCCACGGGCGGCCCATTTCGCGCATCTTCATCTGCAGGTCGCGGCGCGTCATGTCCAGGCCCACGGCGTAGCCCCACACGTGCTCCAGCGCCTGTTCCACCGGAATATCGGCGCCGGCCTTGCCGATCACGGCCACCAGTTCGGCTTCGTAGTGGTAGTTCTGCGTCTGCGCGGGGTAGGGCAATTCCAGCGTCTGGCCGTCGGCTACGGGCACGATGGCGTCAGCCGGCTTGCAGAAGAAGAACGGCGGCTCGCGGTCGGGATCGAAGCCCATTTCGCGCGCATGGGCGGCATAGTTGCGGCCCACGCAGTAGACGCGGCGCACGGCGAACTGGTCATCGGTGCCGGCAACGGGAATGGCAACGGTGGCGGGGGGCGTGAAGACGTAGGACATGGTCGTTTTCGGTCGGTTCGGTCAGTCAGGGGTGTGCGGGGCCGGGGTGCCGCGCCTTGCGCGCACCCGGGCATCGGATTCCGGCAGAACGGAAAAGTGGCTCAGGTGCGCGCTTCGCGCAGCAGGTTCAGCGCCGACAGCACGGGCCGGTCGGAGTAGCTGAACAGCACGGCGTCTTCCATCGCGCCAAGCTGCACCGGTGCCCACGACGGCGCCACGAAGACATCGCGCGGCTCGAACTGGAACTGCGCATCGCCGATGCGAACCGTGCCGCGGCCTTCCACCACGCTGTAGACCGTGGCGTCGGTGCTGCGGTAGGTCTTGCCCTGGAAGCCGGCGGGCAGATACTGCATGAAGGTGGCGATGGTCGGCATCGGCCAGCCGCCGGTGGCCGGGTTGACGTAGCGCAGCTTCACGCCGTCCCACGCGTCGAGTTCGCCGTTGCGGTAGAGCTTGTCGAGCGCTTCGCGCGAACGGTCGTACGGATAGCTGAAGACCGGCGAGGTCGGGTCGGTGACCTTGTGGCGCACCGGCACCATGTTCTGGCCGAAGCGCGCAAAGCTGTCGCCTTCGGCGCGCGTGACGGGCTGCTGGGACTCGGGGTAGTTCTCGGCAAAGCCAGCGTCGAACTGCTGTACCAGCGGAATGTCGAGGCCATCGAGCCACACTACGGGCTCGCCGCCGTCTTCCAGGCTCGGATTGCCGTGGTCGTGCCAGGTCCAGGACGGCGTGATGATGAAATCGCCCGGGTGCATGGTGGTGCGCTCGCCGTTCACGGCGGTCCAGGCGCCCTTGCCTTCGACGATGAAGCGCAGCGCGGACTGCGTATGCCGGTGGCTCGGCGCAATCTCGCCCGGCAGGATCAGCTGCAGGCCGGCGTAGAGCGTCGACGTGATGCTCGATTTGCCCGGCAGGCCCGGGTTCTCCAGGATCAGCACGCGGCGCACGGCCTCTTCGGCGCTGATGACCTCGCCGGCCTGCATGACCAGCGGGCGCAGCGCGTCGTACTTCCAGAGGGCGGGGACGATTTGCGGGCGCGGCTGCGGCGGCACCAGGCTGTGCAGCGATTCCCACAGCGGCGTCATATGGCTGCGGCCGATGTCCGCGTAATAGGCGGCGCGAGCGGGATCAGGCGAATGGTCGGACATGCTGTCTCCGTGGCTTTTTATGGTTTCCGACGGTATCGCCGGGCTGGTGTTTGGAGTTATACGTCCGGCGATATAAGATTTGAAATGAAAAATTCCTCTTGTCTATACGTTTCATCGTATAACTGAACCTGACAATCCGACATGGACTGGACCCAGCGCCTGCGCCTGCGCAACCTGCAGATGCTCCTCAGCCTGGCCGAGACTGGCAACATGAGCCAGTCGGCCGCGCTGCTCAACACCACCCAGCCGGGGCTTTCCAAGTGGCTCAAGGACCTGGAGGACGACATTGGCCTGCCGTTGTTCGAGCGCCAGGCGCGCGGGCTGCAGCCGACGCCGTATGGCGAGTCGCTGATCGAGCACGCGCGCCGCATTGCCGCGCAGCTCGACACCGCGCGCGATGACCTGGCGGCGATGCGCGAAGGCGGCAGCGGCCTGGTGGTGGTCGGCACATCGGGGGCTTCGGCGGCCGATACGGTGCCGTTGGCCGTGCTGCGCCTGCTGCAGCGCATGCCGCGCGCGCAGGTGCGGGTCGTCGAGACCACCATGGACCGGCTGATGAACCAGCTTGCGCACAGCGAGCTGGATATCGTGGTCGGCCGGTCCGCGCCCGAGCTGCAGGATGCGCAGACGCTTGGCGAATCGCTCTACCTCGAGCCGATCCATTTCGTGGCGCGCCCGCGCCACCCGCTGGCCACGCAGGACGCCGTGACGTGGGAGGCGCTGCAGGGGTACCGCTGGGTCGTGTGGCCGCGCGGTACGCCGATCCGCAACGCGCTGGAGGCCGCACTCGCCAGCGCCGGCCGGCCGTTGCCGGCGGACAGCGTGGAATCGAATTCCACCGTGCTCAATCTCACGCTGCTGAACAACAGCGACATGATTGGGCTGGCGTCGCATCGCACTGCGCGCCGGCTCGAAGCGCTTGGCGCGTTGCGCATCGTGCCGCTGCGGCTGGCGGGTTTCGGTTCGGTGTCGATGTATTGGCGGGAGGACTCGGTCAAGCGCTCGGCCGTCGCGGCCATGCTGGACTGCCTGCGGCGCGCGGCCGACCGCGAGGTGCCGGAAGCCGTCGATGCCGCGCCTTGAGGGACCGGGTTCTGGCGCCTACATTGGATGCTCACGCCGATGCTGCGGCGTGCCGCACATCCACCATGGAGGCGCGACATGGAATTCCTGAATTCCGGCAAGGTCCTGCCCGCGGGACTGCCATTTTCCGAAGCCGTCCGCGTCGGGAACATGCTTTACCTGTCTGGCCAGATGGGCATTGTCCCCGGCAGTGCGCGGCTGGTTCCGGGCGGCATTCGCGAAGAAGCGAAACAGGCCCTGATGAACATACGCACCACGCTGGAAGCGCATGGTGCAACGATGCGCGATGTGGCCAAGTGCACCATCATGCTGGCGGACATCGGAGAGTGGCAGGTGTTCAACGACGTCTACAAGGAATTTTTCGAAGCCCCTTATCCTGTCCGCAGCGCGCTCGGCGCGAGCGGGCTCGCGTTGGGAGCCCGCGTCGAGGTCGAGTGTGTGGCCGTGGTCGGGGGTGGCTAGCCGCAAGATCATACCCGTACGAAATTCCCCGAACGCTTCGCGGCTCACCAATCGCGCGTTGCGAAGACTTCAATATTCGCCCGTTAGGGCAAGCGACGCGTTTTTGGTCACTTTTTGTCGCACGGACAAAAAGTGACCCGCAGGCTACGCCTGCGAAACAGCAGCGCATGCCAAGACGATCCCGTCCCGCATCCCTTGCGCCCCATTCCGCACCACCCCAAAAACGGGTAAACCTCCCCTCCCAAAGAAGGGCCTAAACCTTCCCCGCATCCCGACCGTTAGCAGCCGGCATAACACGAAGTCAATGAACCAGGCCCACCGCGACCCGCTCCTCCAGGCGGCATCGCAAAAGCCCCAGCCGGAGCCCGCGATCGTCATCGCGGGTGACCGGCTACGCGAACGGGTGAAAGGCGTCGCACGCTGGCAGTTGGCCACCGTGCGAGCAGGATCGGCATGACTCAATCGCAGCGTCCGACGGACAAAAAGGGGAGGGGCAATCGTGAATTTCAGGGATCTTTCGATCAAGACCCGGCTGCTGGCCGGCTTTGGCACTTTGGCCTGCATCGTGCTGGTGGTATCCGGATATTCGCTTCATGCGCTTGGAGAAGCCACCGACGGTTTCACCCAGTACCTGAAAGGTCTCAATGCACGTTCGGAACTGGCCGCCGAGGTGCGCGCCGCGGTCGACCGCCGTGCCATTGCCGCGCGCAACATGGTCCTCGCGACGTCCCCGGCAGAGATCGACAAGGAAAAGGCCGAAGCCCTGCACGCGCATGACGATGTGCAGAGCCGCCTGGCCCGCCTGAACCAGATGGTGCAGGACAAGAGCGCAAGTGACGAAGCGCGTCAGCGCGTGGCGGACGTGGTCCGTATCGAAGCCCAGTATGGGCCGGTGGCGACGGCCATCGTCACGCTGGCCGCCCAGAAGAGCACCGAGGAAGCCATCGCCCGCATCAACACCCAATGCCGGCCGCTGCTCGCGTCGCTGCTGCATGCCGTCGACGCCTATGACGATCTCACGCATCACCGCCAGCGCGATATGGAAACGAAGCTTGCGGCCGACTATGTCGAGCGCCGCAACCTGCTGATCGCAATTGCGCTGGCGGCGGTGGCGCTGGCGTGGACCGGTGGCCTGTTGCTCACGCGCGCGATCACGCGGCCGATCGGCCAGGCGGTCGAAGTGGCTCGTACCGTAGCCAGCGGCAACCTCGGCGCACGCATCGACGTGACGAGCGACAACGAGACCGGGCGCCTGCTCGCGGCGCTGCGCGACATGAACGAACGGCTCACCGAAACCGTCACGCGCGTGCGCTCGGGCAGCGCCAGCATTGCCGGCGCCACGCGCGAAATCGCGCAAGGCAATGCCGACCTAAGCAGCCGCACGGAAGAGCAGGCCGCTTCGCTGGAGCAAACCGCGGCCAGCATGGAAGAACTCACCGAAGCCGTCCGCCAGAACACCGAGAACGCACGCCAGGCCACCGAACTGGCGCGCAATGCCGCCAACGTGGCGCAGCAGGGCAGCAGCACCGTCGGCCGCGTGGTGCAGACCATGCAGGGCATCAGCGCCAGCTCCACCAAGATCGCCGAGATCACGGGCATCATCGAGAGCATTGCGTTCCAGACCAATATCCTGGCGCTCAATGCCGCCGTGGAAGCGGCGCGCGCGGGCGAGCAGGGCCGCGGCTTTGCCGTCGTGGCCAGCGAAGTGCGGGCGCTGGCGCAGCGCTCGTCCGGCGCGGCCAAGGAGATCAAGGAACTGATCGAGACTTCCGGCAAGCAGGTCGCCAGCGGCGCGGAACTGGCCGGCGAGGCGGGCCAGACCATGGCGTCGGTCACGCAGGCCGTGGCGCAGGTCACGGCCATCGTCGAGGAGATCGCCACGGCGTCGTCGGAACAGGGGCGCGGCATCGAGCAGGTGAACCAGGCGGTCGTCCAGATCGACCAGGTGACCCAGCACAATGCCTCGCTCGTCAGCGAGGCGGCATCCGCGTCGCGTTCGCTGGAAGATCAGGGCCGCGAACTCATCGAGCTGGTGTCGTTCTTCAAGCTGCCGGGAGAGTCGCATGCCAGGTATGAGCCGGCGGGTATCGCGGCGCCGGCGCGGCAGCGCGCCATCATGGCCTGACCCATGGCACGCCGTGCGACGCACCGCTGCCCTCGCGTTGCAGCCCTGCGTCCTTCTCTCCTTGCTTCTGGTTGCCGCTCTGGTCATCTACGCGGCAGGCAGTGTGGCTATGCGCTTTAGCGAAGAACTTTTTTTGTCTCATCGCCGATACTCGGTAAAGGCCGGGTATCGGCCAGAAGCAGCGACTCCATCGCTTAATTGTGCTTCCAGGACGGCGGCTGTCGCAGAGCGCGAGCGGCAATCGGTGTCGACATCATGATTGACGTGCGAGTTTCACCGTACAGGTTGATCCGTTCAATCAGCCGTTCAAGATCGGCCAAACTTACCGCGACCACCCTGAGGACATAGGAATCCGCGCCTGTGACGTGTTGACATTCCACCGCTTCGGGGATGGACTCGAGCAACCTCAGGAACTTCGCCTTTGCAGGTTGCGGCACAGTAATGCCAATCAGGGCGCTTACCGCGTAGCCAGCCGCTACCGGGTTGATCTTGGCGGAGTAGCCTTCGATCACCCCTGTTTCTTCCAGGCGTTTGACGCGCTCCGTGACCGCTGGCACTGAGAGGTGGACCTGACGCCCCAGCTCGGTATAGCTCATGCGTCCGTTGTGCTGTAGCAAGGCAAGCAGCTTCCAATCCAGTTCGTCCATGATTCCGTAGGATTTAAGGTCAGACCTCGATTGTTCCTTAAAATCCATCTTCGCGCATAAACCCAAACGACCTACGATGCCACATCCACATTAACCAACTGGTCGACGGTCATGTTGTTCATTAAGTCTTTGGTGATCGGTTTTTGCATTGCCGCGCCTGTAGGCCCCGTCGGGATGTTATGCATCCAGCGCAGTTTCACGCGTGGCTTTCGTTCCGGCTTCGCAACCGGTGTCGGCGCAGCATGCGCGGATGGCATCTACGGGTTGCTGGGCGCCCTCGGTATCGCTGGCGTGGCCTTGTCGTTCCCGATGCTCAGCGTGGCGCTCAAAATCGGCGGTGGCCTGTTTCTCGTTTGGCTTGCTTGGGGCATGTGTAAGGAATCACCCGCTGCCCCAGTGCTTTCTCAACGTGCGCCGCATTCAACTGTTGCTCGCGATTTCCTGACTACGTTTGCCCTTACGCTGTCCAGTCCCATGACCGTTCTGTCGTTTATCGGGATCTTTGCCGCGCTCGGGCCACTAGCAGGCTCGCACGACGTCCCGGCTTGGGCTGGAGTAACGCGGATGGTCGGTGGGGTATTTGTCGGCTCCGCCGTCTGGTGGCTTTGCCTAAGCACTGCGGCGGCCACGTTACGAAAAGCGTTGTCTGCTTCGGTGATGCGCGGCTTCTCACGCATATCGGGCAGCGTGGTAGCCGTATTCGGTTGCGTCCAGATGGTCTCTGGCGTGTCTGGCCTGTTCTAGTCCGGGCTCGCTTCACGCGGTGCCCTAATCGGCAAGGCGGTGCCAAACGTTTGTCTGGTGGGACCCCCAACCGTACGAGCATCCCTACAAGCCGTTCAATCCCGTTACCACCTATGCGCTTGCCGCGGCCCGGCACATGCATGAGTACGGCACCACGCGCACGCAACTCGCCGAGGTCGCCGTGGCGGCGCGCAAATGGGCGCAGCTCGACCCCGATGCCTTTGCGTGCGTTTCTTCGCCGGAAACCGCACGCCTGAGCCCTTGGCGCAGAAGCCAAGGTCTTCCAGGAAAAGAATGGGATTGATCGTGAAGGCGTCGTGCAGCTCGACGACGTCGATGTCCTTCGGCGTCAACCCTGCCTGCGAGAACGGCTTCGCCCCGGAGTCGGATCGCCCTAGCGCGCGAACTGGGCCAGCACCGTGCTGATCGCCGCCAGTCCCGACTCGATCATGTGCTGCATATAGCTGCCCATCTGCGGCATCACCAGCGACAGCACCAGCAGGCCGCCGGAAAGCGTGACCGGAAAGCCCACCGCGAAGATCGACAGCTGCGGCGAGGCGCGGTTGAGAATGCCCATGGCCAGGTTTAGGGTCAGCAGCGCGGCAATCATCGGCAGCGCCAGCAGCAGCCCGGAGGAAAACACCATGCCACCGGCGCGCGCCACGGCGTGCCAGCCTTCGGCCGCCAGCGGCGTGGCGCCGATAGGCAGACCCTGAAAACTGTCGACCAGCGTGCCCAGCATCAGCAGGTGCCCGTCCAGCGCCAGGAACAGCAGCATGGCGATGATGTTCAGGAAGCGCGACAGCACCACGGTCTGCCCCCCCGCGGCGCGATCGAAGAACGACGCGAAGCCCAGGCCCATCTGCAGCCCGATGATTTCACCGGCCACCTGCACCACGGCAAACACCAGCCGCATGGTGAAGCCCGTGGCCAGCCCGATACCGACCTCGTTGAGGATGATGATCAGGCCTTCCCACGAATAGACCGGTACGACCGGCAGATTGGGCAGCGTTGGCGAGACCGTCATCGCGATGAGGGCGGCCAGGCCGATCTTGACGCGGCCGGGAATGGTGGATTCCCCGAACAGCGGCGCCGTGCCGATCAGCGCGAGCAGCCGGAACAGCGGCCACAGGAAGGCCGCGATCCAGCCATAGAGCTGCGCGTTGGTAACTTCGATCACGGCAGGACGCTGGTCGCGGCAGAGATGGACGGAAGGGCGGGGGCGGCTGCGGGGTCAGTGCGCCAGGGCAGGAATGCCCTGGAGGACTTCGCGCATGTAATCGACCATGGTGTTGATCATCCACGGGCCGGCCAGGACCAGCGTGGCGAACAGCGCCACCAGCTTCGGGATGAAGGTCAGGGTCATTTCGTTGATCTGCGTGGCGGCCTGGAACAGGCTCACCACCAGCCCGGCGGCAAGCGCCACCAGCAGCGGCGGAGCCGCCAGCATCAGCGTCATCTTCATCGCGTGGGTCGCGATGGTCATTACGGTTTCCGGAGTCATGGCCAGGGGTCAGTCAGTGCGGGGTCAGTTCATGAAGCTCTGTGCCAGCGAGCCCAGCAGCAGTTGCCAGCCGTCCACCAGCACGAACAGCATCAGCTTGAATGGCAGCGAGATGGTGGCCGGCGGCACCATCATCATGCCCATTGCCATCAGCACGCTGGCGACCACCAGGTCGATGATCAGGAACGGGATGAAGATGGTGAAGCCGATCTGGAACGCGGTCTTGAGTTCGCTGGTGACGAACGCCGGCACCAGGATGCTCATCGGCACCTCTTCGGGACCCTGCATTTCCGGCGCCTTGGCCATCTGCGCGAACATGGCCAGGTCCTTCTCGCGGGTTTGCTTGAGCATGAAGCCCTTGAGCGGATCGGCCGCCTTGGCGATCGCGGCTTCCAGGCTGATCTTGTTCTCGGAGAGCGGCTTGTACGCGTCGTTGTAGACGCGGTCCAGCACCGGCCCCATCACGAAGAAGGTCAGGAACAGCGACAGGCCCACCAGCACCTGGTTGGGCGGCGACGATGCGGTGCCAAGCGCGTTGCGCAGCAACCCCAGCACGATGATGATGCGCGTGAAGCCCGTCATCATCAGCATGGCCGCCGGCAGGAAGCTCAGCGAAGTCAGCAGGACCAGGGTCTGGATCGACAGCGACCAGATCTGGCCGCCGCCGGGACCGGGCTTGCTGGTCACGCCGGGCAGCGCCTGTGCGAGCACGGGGGCCGGTATGGCGGCGAGCGCCAGCGCGGCCAGCAGCAGCGCGCCGCCCGCGGCCAGCGCGTGAGGATGCCGAACTTGCTGAAGTTTCGTCTTGCGCCGCAACGTGGCGGCGCGCTGGGTGTTCATGGCTTGAAGTTTTCCTGCATCGAGCGCAGCAGCTTTTCGGCAAAGCTGCCGCCGGAAATCTGGCCGCCGGGCCCGGACGTGGCCGATGGCGTGGCCTGTCCTGCCGGCATGCTGTGCAACGTGCGGATTTCGCCCGCGCTCACGCCGAGTACCAGCCAGGTGTCGCCGACCTCGACCAGCACCAGCCGCTGGCGGGCGCCGAGCATGGTGCTGCCGATCACCTTCATCATGCCCTGCGGTCCGTGGCGGACCAGGCCCGCGCGGCGCGCCGCCCAGGCCAGCCCGAGGATCAGCGCGATGACACCGAAGAGGCCGAGCCCGGCCTGCGCGAGGCTGCCGGCGCTGCTGATGGCGGGGGCACCGCCTTCGGCGGCGCTTGCCAGGCCAGGCACGCCGATCGCCGCAAGCGGCAGGACGGCGCGCCGCAGGCGGGCGACGGCGTTCATTTGTTGAGCTTGCGGATGCGTTCGGACGGCGTGATGATGTCCGTCAGGCGGATGCCGAACTTGTCGTTCACCACCACCACCTCGCCCTGCGCGATCAGGTAGCCGTTGACCAGCACGTCCATCGGCTCGCCGGCCAGCCCGTCCAGTTCCACCACCGAGCCCTGCGCAAGCTGCAGCAGGTTCTTGATGGGCACCTTGGTGCGGCCAAGCTCCACCGTGAGCTGCACCGGGATATCGAGGATCATCTCGATATCGTTGTGGAAGCCGCTCGGCGCTTCCTTGGCCAGCGGCTGGAAGACGGTGGCGGCGGCCGGGGTGGCGGCCGGGCTGGTGGCCGCTACGGGGGCTTCGGCCGCAGTGGCGCTGGTCTGTTCAGCCAGGGCGCTGGCCCAGTCGTCCATCGGATCGACCGGTTTGTCCTCGATGCCGTCAGTCATGATCGGTTTCCTTGTTGGAATCGCTGTCTTGGTGATTGATCATTCGCTCTACCCGCAGCGCGTACTGGCCATTCATCGTGCCGAAGCCGCATTGCATGACGGGCACGCCGTTCACCTTGCCGAACACGTGCTCCGGCAGGTCGATCGGCAGCACGTCGCCGGCGCGCAGCGCCAGGACTTCTGCCACGGTGCTCTGCACGTGGGTGAACTCGGCCACGACTTCCACATCGGCGGCGCGCAGTTGCGTTGACAACTGCGCCAGCCAGCTCTTGTCGACCTCCTTCTCGTCCTGCAGCGGATTCATCAGCAGGTCCTTGAGCGGCTCGATCATGGCGTAAGGCAGGCAGACGTGCAGCTGCCCGCCCACGGCACCGAGTTCGATGTGGAAGGCGGTGGTGATCACGGCCTCGTTGGCCGTGGCGACGTTTGCAAACTTGGTGTGCATTTCCGAGCGGACATATTCGGTCTCGATCGGATACACGGTGCGCCAGGCATTGCCGTAGCTGCTCAGCGTCATCTCCAGCATGCGCTGGATAATGCGTTGTTCGGTCTGGGTGAAGTCGCGGCCTTCCACGCGGGTGTGGAAGCGGCCGTCGCCGCCGAACAGGTTGTCGACCACCAGGAATACCAGGTTGGGGTCGTACACGAACAGGGCCGTGCCGCGCAGCGGCTTCATGTGGACCAGGTTCAGGTTGGTCGGCATCGGCAGGTTGCGCGCGAAATCGCCGAACTTCTCGATGCGCACGCTGCCCACGGTAATGTCCGCGCCGCGGCGGATGAAGTTGAACAGCGCGGTGCGCAGCGAGCGCGCGAAGCGCTCGTTGATGATCTCGAGCGTGTGCAGGCGTCCGCGGATGACGCGTTCCTGCGTGGCAAGGTTGTACGGCCGAACCCCGCCTTCGTCGGCGGCGACGGGCTCGCTGGCCTTGGGCGTGTCGGCTTCGCCGGAAACGCCCTTGAGCAGCTCGTCTACCTCGTCCTGCGAGAGGAACTTGTCATAGGCCATCTGGTTTCCTGCCCCTTATGCTGCGGTGTAAATCGAACGGTCCATGTCCGCCTCAGCCTGCATGGCGACCTGCCTGCAGGCGGGCGCGTGGCTGTGCTGGAATCCGGATGGCAGTCTCATATCGGGTTGGCGATTGGGGCAGGGCAAGCGCTTACTGCACCACGAACGAGGTGAACAACACGTCCAGCACGCGCTGCGGCGGCAGTCCGGCCGCGAACGGCTGGCTGATCGCATTGCGGATGTCGTCGGCCAGCTTGCGCTTGCCTTCCACGGTCGAGAGCTCTGCCGGCTGCCGTGCGGACAGCAGCAGCAGGATGCGGCTGCGGGCTTCGGGCAGGTACTGCGTCATGCGCGCCTGCGTGTCGGCATCGGCCACCTTCAGCGACAGGCCGGTATGCAGGAAGCGGTCGCCGTCTTCGCCCTTGAGGTTGACGGTGAAGGCGTCCAGCGGCACGAAGATGGGCGGCGGAATCACGGGCGCGGCCGGCGCGGCGGCTGCCGCCGGTTGCCGGTTGCCCAGGATGCTGCCCAGCACGAAGCCTCCGGCGCCCAGAACCAGGACCAGCACGCCGCCGCCAATCAGCAGCATGCGGCCGCGCTTGCTTGCGTTGCCGCCAATCTGGGAAGGAGAAGCCGTGTTCGCCATGAGAAGCCTGTATCGGAATGCCTGCCATTCTTGCGGAATCGCAGGCCAGCAAAGGGCCGAAAAAAAGGGGGAATCCCTTTCAGCTTGGCCGTTTGAGCGGAAAGGGAGCAGGCATGGCTGCGCCAGCGGGCGTGCGAAGCGCGCCTGCTGCCTGGTTAACGCGTGTTGGTTGCCGAACTTGAGTTGCCGCTGCGGGGAGGCGGCCTTGTCACTTGTCGCCGTTCCCGGGCGCCGGCGTCGCCGGACTGGCGCGATCGCCAATCCCTACTACACTAGTCGGGTAGTCACACATGCAGGCGTGTGCAGATCATTCATTCGTAACTCATTGTTGTAGAAGGATTTTTATATTTTCACTCTTATATAAGATATAAGACATTTGACCGAACGGATGCTTCAGACTACAATCGCGACGTCACAGAATTTCTACAACCAATTACTCAGCAGGTTCCCATGCTTGAAAACTATCGCGCCCATGTCGCCGAACGCGCTGCGCTCGGCATCCCCCCGCTGCCCCTGACCGCCAAGCAGACGGCCGAGCTGATCGAGCTGCTGAAGAACCCGCCCGCCGGTGAAGAGCAGACGCTGGTTGACCTGATTACGAACCGCGTGCCGGCCGGCGTGGATGACGCCGCCAAGGTCAAGGCCTCGTACCTGGCCGCCGTGGCGCTGGGCAAGGAACAGTGCGCCCTGATCAGCCGCGCCAAGGCGACCGAGTTGCTGGGCACGATGCTGGGCGGCTACAACATCTCGCCGCTGATCGAACTGCTGGACGACGCCGAAGTCGGCACCGTCGCGGCCGACGCGCTGAAGAAGACCCTGCTGATGTTCGACGCCTTCCATGACGTGAAGGAAAAGGCGGACAAGGGCAACGCCAATGCCAAGGCCGTGCTGCAAAGCTGGGCCGACGCCGAGTGGTTCACGAGCCGCCCGGAAGTGCCGCAAAGCCTGACCATCACCGTGTTCAAGGTGCCGGGCGAAACCAACACCGACGACCTGTCGCCGGCCCCGGATGCCACCACCCGCCCGGACATCCCGATGCACGCGCTGGCCATGCTGAAGAACAAGCGCGAAGGCGCTGCGTTCCAGCCGGAGGAAGACGGCAAGCGCGGCCCGGTCAAGTTCATCCAGTCGCTGGCCGAGAAGGGCCACCTGGTCGCCTACGTCGGCGACGTGGTGGGTACCGGTTCTTCGCGCAAGTCCGCCACCAACTCGGTGCTGTGGTTCACCGGTGAAGACATCCCCTTCATCCCGAACAAGCGCTTCGGTGGCGTATGCCTGGGCAGCAAGATTGCCCCGATCTTCTACAACACCATGGAAGATGCCGGCGCGCTGCCGATCGAGCTGGACGTGTCGAAGATGGAAATGGGCGACGTGGTCGAACTGCGCCCGTACGAAGGCAAGGCCCTGAAGAACGGCGAAGTGATCGCCGAGTTCAAGGTCAAGTCCGACGTGCTGTTCGACGAAGTGCGCGCCGGCGGCCGTATTCCGCTGATCGTCGGCCGTGGCCTGACCGCCAAGGCGCGTGAAGCGCTGGGCCTGGCCCCGTCGACGCTGTTCCGCCTGCCGCAGAACCCGGCCGACACTGGCAAGGGCTTCACGCTGGCCCAGAAGATGGTCGGCCGCGCCTGTGGCCTGCCGGAAGGCAAGGGCATCCGCCCGGGTACCTATTGCGAACCGAAGATGACCTCGGTGGGCTCGCAGGACACCACCGGCCCGATGACCCGCGACGAGCTGAAGGACCTGGCTTGCCTGGGCTTCTCGGCCGACCTGGTGATGCAGTCGTTCTGCCACACCGCCGCCTATCCGAAGCCGGTCGACGTGAAGACCCACCACACGCTGCCGGAATTCATCAGCACCCGTGGCGGCATTTCGCTGCGCCCGGGCGATGGCGTGATCCACTCGTGGCTGAACCGCATGCTGCTGCCCGACACCGTCGGCACCGGCGGCGACTCGCACACCCGCTTCCCGATCGGCATCAGCTTCCCGGCCGGTTCGGGCCTGGTCGCCTTTGCCGCCGCCACCGGCGTGATGCCGCTGGACATGCCGGAATCGGTGCTGGTCCGCTTCAAGGGCAAGATGCAGCCGGGCGTGACCCTGCGTGACCTGGTCAACGCGATTCCGCTGTACGCCATCAAGCAAGGCCTGCTGACCGTGGCCAAGCAAGGCAAGCAGAACATCTTCTCGGGCCGCGTGCTGGAAATCGAAGGCCTGCCCGACCTGAAGGTCGAGCAAGCGTTCGAGCTGTCGGATGCCTCCGCCGAGCGTTCGGCCGCCGGTTGCACGGTGCGCCTGAACAAGGAACCGATCATCGAATACATCAACAGCAACATCACGCTGCTGAAGTGGATGATCGCCCAGGGCTACCAGGATCCGCGCAGCCTGCAGCGCCGCATCGAAGCCATGCAAGCCTGGCTGGCCAAGCCGGAACTGCTGGCTCCGGATGCCGACGCGGAATACGCCGCCGTGATCGAGATCGACCTGGCCGACGTGCACGAGCCGATCGTGGCCTGCCCGAACGACCCGGACGACGTGAAGACGCTGTCGGAAGTTGCCGGCGCCAAGATCGACGAAGTGTTCATCGGTTCGTGCATGACCAACATCGGCCACTTCCGTGCGGCGTCCAAGCTGCTGGAAGGCAAGCGCGACATCCCGGTCAAGCTGTGGGTCGCTCCGCCGACCAAGATGGACCAGAAGCAGCTGACCGAGGAAGGCCACTACGGCGTGTTCGGCACGGCTGGCGCGCGTACCGAAATGCCGGGCTGCTCGCTGTGCATGGGCAACCAGGCACAGGTGCGCGAAGGCGCGACGGTGATGTCGACCTCGACCCGCAACTTCCCGAACCGCCTGGGCAAGAACACCAACGTGTACCTGGGCTCGGCAGAACTGGCCGCGATCTGCTCGCGTCTGGGCAAGATCCCGTCGAAGGAAGAGTACATGGCCGATATTGGCGTCATCAACCAGAATGGCGACAAGATCTACAAGTACATGAACTTCGACCAGATCGAGGACTTCAAGGAAGTTGCCGACGGCGTGAACCTGTAAGGTTCGGCCGCGCCGGTCACCGCGCATTGGTCCGTGGGATAGTTGACGTTTGGTAGTTGCTGTGCGGACGTTTGGTAAGTCCATGTTTATGAAGAGGTTATGCCGCTGAATAAGACGAGGGATTGAGCCGGATTACCGCCGCGGACCCGACCTCCAGGCGCCTAAATCACTGGTATGTGCGCAAAAAAGCCCCGAGTCTTCTCGGGGCTTTTTTCGTTTAGCGGGCGCTTTTTGGAATTCGAGTCGCGGCATGGGCGCGCCGAGCCTCGAAGCAATCTCCCACACATGTGGTTCTATTCAGGAGGGCGCGGAACCAGCATACACATCGCTCCTTGGTCTTTACGGAGAGTTCGGATGTGTCGAATGGTCCGAATGCGCGTCCAATCTGAAGTCACAAATAGATGACTTACATCTTGGAAATCGAGTGCCTCGGGTTGAATGCCGAGTACGGCTTTAGTAGCTGGTGGAGGTCCACGTTGCCAACCAGGCCGACCAAGCGGAAAGCCGCGGAGCCTGCCGTCAGGCCGAGCCTGATCCCCTCCCAGTATGCGACGATGGGAAGCGTCACGGTCCAAGGGGTCGTCACTGACAAGATCTTGCCGATAAAGTGCACTCTGCCCTCGCGGGTGAGGATCACTCTCCAAGCAGCAAGTTCGGAATGCTCATAAGGAGCTTGGCGGCTGTGCAGCACCGCCGGCGAGAGCACGATTGAAACATGCATGGGTACACCTGTGCGCCTACCACCGCCGTCCGCACCAAACGAAGGGCCTTCTCGGTGTTGCTTGCGCGATCGAGTTGCCGAGCATTGGCAAACGTTGCTGGAGGCCGGCCTGCCGAATGCGGTTTCCGTGCCCCGGCTGGAGCGCGACAAGCTCAGTTGCAACGCGCGCGTCGCGGCAATCGAGCGCATTGATGGACCCACGATCATCGTGGCCCACAGTGCCGGCGTGAGGATCACGCTCCAAGCGCCACAACCGTGCGATCCAAGGCGCACTGCTGGTGACGCCGCCGGACTTCGAAACGCCCATGCCCGCTGGCCATTCTGTAGGGAGGCGTAAATTGATCACCAGAGCGGCCGCTGCCGGCTGACTCGGCCTCCCCAGCGGAACCGTCTCCATCCTTTTATAAATTGGCAAGAGCGCACTCACTTTCTAGAGGGCGGCAAGCCGTATTGAATTAGCAAATCGTCATTAATTGCTGCCAGAAATTACATTCTGACGTTTGATGCCGTCACAATGTATTGAATGTGCATTATGGTGTACTTTCGGCTGGGCCACGCGTATCAGCTTTTCCCTCCATGCACGATCCTCATTGAAATGCGAGTTGGAAACGGACTGCCCGGGAAGCTCCGGCAGGCTGCCCCACCGTAGTAAATTGTTCCTATATGTTTGGCTTTTTTGGAAAAATATTCCTTTCGTAGGGCGATGGCTAGCATTACTTAGAAACCTTTTTCGCCGACCCGATCTTATGATCTCAGCCCAGTGAATGAGTGCAACGCGCTTGCGTCTTGTCCGCACTTCTCGTTTCCAGCCGAGATGTATCCGGTACACGGATAAAAGGATCAAAGAACAGTTATGGATATGTCCCCTGACACTTTCCTCTCGCACGGCATGTTTGATCGGGAAGAGTTCGGCGGTGTTGTCAATCCGCCGGTCTTTCACGCGTCCACCGTGACGTTCCGCAATCTCGAGGACATGGAAGCGCGGGGGAAAGCCATGTCGGACGCCGAATGCGATGTCCTGTGGTACGGCCGAAAGGGCACGCCGACCACCTTCGTCTTGCAAAATGCCCTGGCGAAATTCGAAGGCGGCTACCGGTCATTGCTGGTCTCTTCCGGCCTGGCCGCCTGCACCAGCGCAATCATCGCGTTCGCCAAGGCCGGTGACCATATTCTGGTCAGCGACACCGTCTATGGTCCGACACGTCATTACATTGAAACGGTGCTCGCACGTTTCAATGTCTCTGCTTCATTTTACGATCCCATGCTGGGAGCGGATATTGCCGCGCTGTTCCAGCCCAATACAACTCTGGTGTACGCGGAGTCGCCGGGATCGAATACGTTTGAGGTGCAGGACATTCGAGCCATTTCCAATGCGGCGCACCGGCATGGCGCAGTTGTCGTCGTCGATAACACCTGGGCCACTCCGTTGTTCTTCAAGCCCTTCGAACACGGGGCAGACGTCTCCGTCCATGCGGCAACTAAATACATTGTCGGGCACTCGGACGCATCGATGGGCGTGATCACGACCAACCGAGAGTCCTGGAAAACGGTACGCGAGTATGTTTTCGCGACCGGTCAGAACGCAGGCCCGGACGATGTCTATCTCGCGCAACGCGGCTTGCGAACGATGGCAGTGCGCCTCGAGCGCCATCAGCGCAATGGACTTGCTGTTGCCGAATGGCTGGCAAGCCGATCTGAAGTGGCCCAAGTGCTGCACCCCGGGCTGCCGGGTGCGCCGGGGCATGCGCTCTGGTGCCGGGATTTCACCGGGGCGTCAGGACTGTTCAGCGTGATACTCAAACCAGGGTTCGGGCGTGAGGCATTTCGGGCGTTCATCGATTCCCTGAAGCTGTTCCGACTGGGTTTCTCCTGGGGCGGATTCGAGAGCCTCGTGATGCCGTTCGACCCGAGTGTGGAACGTACCGTAGCCCCATGGCCGTATGCTGGCCACGCATTCCGACTGCATGTAGGGCTTGAGGCCAGGGACGATCTGATCGCCGATCTGGAAGCCTCGCTCAACCAATTGACCAAACACGGAAGTGGAGACTGTGCTGATCGAACCGTTTGAATTGTTGGGATGACGGGATTAATCCTGTTGTTCAGCATGTAGCGAGGAAAACTCAATATTGCCGGATTTGCCATAACAATATTTTTCCAAGGAGGAGACATGAAAGTAGACGAAAAGAAAGGTGTGGTTCGATTTGCCCGTGTGGCGGCGTTGTCGTTGCTTGCGCTGACGGCGGTGCACGCCCAGGCAGACCAGGTCACGGATATCAAGGCCAGGGGCGAACTGGTGTGCGGCGTGCTCGGTACGGACGAGCCGTTCAGCTTCATCCAGGATCCGGCCAGCCGCACGATCGTCGGCTACGACGTCGACCTGTGCAATGCGGTTGCGAAGAGTCTTGGCGTAAAGCCGGTGCTCAAGCAGATCGCCGTGGCGGCGCGCATCCCGGAACTGCAGCAGGGGCATGTCGACCTGCTCGCGGCATCGCTCACGCACAACAAGGAGCGCGAGGCGCAGATCGATTTCTCGCTGTCGACCTTCATCACCGGGCAGAAGGCAATGGTGAGGAAGGACAGCAACATCACGACGCTTGCGCAGCTTGATGGCAAGAAGCTGCTGACCGTCAAGGGCTCGACGATGGAGACCAACATCGCCGCCAGGATCAAGAATGCCTCGGTGGTCTCATTCGACAACAGCCCGCAGGCGCTGCTGGCGCTCGAACAGGGCAAGGGCGTCGCCTACGTCAACGACGAAACCTCGCTGGTGAGCAACTTCTCGAAGCTCGGCCCGGCTGCCAAGGACTACACGCTGGTACCGCAGTACCTCTCCTCCGAGCACCTCGCGCTGGGTCTCAGGAAGAACGAGCCTGCGTTCCGTGGCCAGGTCAACAAGGTGCTGCTCGGCATGGAAGCCGATGGCGATGCACAGAAGCTGTTTGACAAGTGGTTCGGACCGACGACGAAGATGAACTTCCCGCCGCGCTCGTTCAAGATCTCCACCGACAAGATCGACTGAGTCACCGGTCGATGTTCCTGAAGGGCTGCCCGGTTACACCGGGCAGCCGCACGCCATGCCCAATTTCAATCTGTCGATGCTGCTCTCCGGGCAGTATCACGAGTGGCTGGTCAGCGGATTCGTGATGTCGCTAAAGCTCTCGGCACTCACGTTCGTGATCGCCCTGCCGCTCGCCATCGTGGTGGCCCTCCTGCGCCTGGCGCCCCTGGCACCGGTGCGGGCCCTTGGGCAAGCCTACGTGGAAGGGATCCGCAATGTGCCGCTGCTTGCGCATATGCTGTTCTGGTATTTCGGTGCACCGCAATTGCTGCCCTTCGCGGTCAAGAGCTGGCTGTACGAGCATAACTATGAAGCCGTCAGCGCGCTGATCGCCCTGGTGCTGTACACGGTGGCCTACATGGCCGAGGACATTCGCAGCGGCATCCGCTCGATTGCCAAGGAGCAGTTGGAAGCCAGCCGCGCGCTGGGCTTCAGCTTCCTGGCTGCGATGCGGCTGGTCGTGCTGCCGCAGTCCTTGCGCATTACCGTGCCGCCGCTGGTGAGCCAGACGCTGAATCTCTGGAAGAACTCGAGCATCGCCATGGTGATCGGCGTGGCGGAACTGATGTACCAGGCGCAGCAGGTCGAGAGTGCCACCTTCCGGGGCTTCGAATCGTTCGCGTTCGCCACGCTGGCGTACGTCACCATCTCCATGGCGATCACCTTGTTCTCTGCGTGGTACCAGCACCGGTATCCGGTCAGGAGCGCCTAACCATGCTTGATGTCATCCAGACGTTTGGCGTCTACTTTCTCGTCGGTCAGTATCCGAATGGTCCGCTTGGCGGCCTGGCGCTGACGTTGCTGCTGGCCTCGGCCGGACTGGTGCTGGCCTTGCCCGTCGGGATCGTGCTGGGGTTGTGCCGTGTGAGTCCGTTCGGCACCCTGCGCTGGCCTGCCACCGTCCTGGTCTACATCGTGCGGGGGACGCCTCTGCTGATGGTGGTGTTCTGGGCGTACTTCCTGCTGCCGGCAGTGACGGGGCATCGCACGGCCCAATTCACCACCATGCTGACCGCGCTGGTGATCTTCGATGGCGCCTATCTGGCCGAGATCGTGCGCGCGGGGATTCAGGGGCTGCCGCGGGGCCAGATGGAGAGTGCGCGCTCCCTCGGCTTGTCCTATATCCAGGCAATGACTCTGGTCATTCTTCCGCAGGCGTTGCGCAACATGCTGCCGTCGCTGGTGAACCAGCTCGTTTCGACGATCAAGGAGACGTCGCTGGGCTACATCATCAGCCTGCCGGAAGCCTCGTTCATTTCGGGGCAGATCAGTACGCAGATGCTCACCCAGGCGGCCCAGGTCTACCTGCTGCTGGCCCTCAGCTACTTCGTCATGTGCTTTGGACTGACCCGTTTTGCCTATCTGCTCGAGCGCCGGCTCGCTTCGCGTGCCCCGATGAAGGTGTGAATCATGATTACCATTGAAAATGTCAGCAAGTGGTACGGCGACTATCAGGCGCTGGTGGATGTCAACGAAACGGTCGCGAAAGGCGAAGTCGTGGTCGTGTGCGGGCCTTCTGGCTCCGGCAAGTCGACGCTGATCCGGACGCTGAACCGTCTGGAAGCCATCCAGAAGGGGCGCATCGTCGTGAACGGCCATGACGTTCACGCACGCAAAGTGGACGTCAACGTGCTGCGCAGTGGCATCGGCTTCGTGTTCCAGCAGTTCAACCTGTTTCCGCACCTGACGGTGCTGGATAACTGTACGCTCGCACCGGTGCGGCTCAAGCAGATGCCGCGACAGGAGGCAAAGGAGTTCGCGATGAGTCTGCTGGAGCGAGTCGGGCTGCCGCACAAGGCGGACGCCTACCCGGGGCAGTTGTCGGGCGGGCAGCAGCAGCGCGTGGCGATCGCCCGGGCCCTCGCCATGAAGCCGCCTGTCATGCTGTTCGACGAACCGACCTCTGCACTGGACCCGGAGATGGTCAATGAAGTGTTGCAGGTGATGAAGGGGCTGGCACGCGACGGGATGACCATGGTTTGTGTCACGCATGAAATGGGATTCGCGCGCGAAGTGGCGGACCGCGTGATCTTCATGGACCAGGGCAAGGTGCTTGAACGCGCCAGGCCCGAGCGATTCTTCCACAAGCCGGAGCATCCGCGGGCGCAGCGCTTCCTGTCCGACATCCGTTCCCCCTGGGAGTCCGCTGTCGCCGCTTGACGGAGCGGATGCTGGTCCCTGCTCTTGAGCCGGGCAGGGAGAGTCGCCTGAGTCAGCTAGATATCCCGGCAGCTAGCCCGCAAGGAAGCTGTCACCTTGAAGGCACGGCGGGTGTCGCACCGGCTTTGGCATAAACGGGTGTCGTACTGTGCGAGCACGACGCAGCGCTGTAAGGCGGGACTCAATCCTAGAGACGTTCCCAAGTCGTCGAGCCCGCCCATGCCTATTCTCAGGCTTCAGCAGGTTGAGCCTGCACACTCGCGCAGCTCCGCTCACCTTCACTTGCGCGGTCGACTGTTCTCGAATCATTGAGAGTGTTGTGACCGCGCCCCAGAGTCGGCCGTGACTTCCGAGGTCTTCGTCGAAGTCGTTGGCCGTTCCGACGAATTTATATAGTCTGGGCTCATACTAGCCGGGAGTTGTCATGATTCGAATGGATTTACTGGATGACATCGACCGTCATTTGATTTCTTTGCTGCAGATGGACGCGCGTGCGCCCGTGTCGGAGATTTCACGCCGCCTTGATCTTGCGAGGACAACGGTAATTGCCAGAATCGAGCGGTTGGAAAAGAGCGGTGTAATTGCTGGCTACACCATCAAGCTTGGCCAGGATGTGGTCGACCCAAGCCTGCATGCCTATGTAGGAATCACGCTGCAACCAAAGGCTGGGCGCGATGTTGTGAAGCGATTCGCCCGTATGCCTGAAGTGCACATGCTGTGCGCAGTAAGTGGGGAGTTTGACTACGTCGCCTGGTTGCGCGTTACTACGCCAGATCAACTCGATCGCATCCTTGATGAAATAGGCGAGATGGATGGTGTCATCAAGACGACTACATCCATTGTTCTGGCCAGAAAGATCGATCGCGGAGACATGCCAGACGCGGCGTGAGTGCAGGCACGAAGATAATTAGAATATGAACGCTGCAAATTGACTTATTCGATCATCAAATTGTCCGCAATGGCGCTACTTTGTGACGAATTGCCAATTTATTCTGACTTGCAGTATCCCTAGAATGGACTCACTTCAGTTCATTCTTCAGGGAAGAAAAAATGCAGGCAGTTCTGTTGGGTTCGGGTCATATTGGTCAGACTATCGCGCGCCTCCTGTCGAACAGTGGCGACTACGCCGTGACGGTCGCGGATCGTGAAGCATCTGCGCTGAAGTCGGTGGGGCACCTCGACGTTGAGCGCGTTGTCGTCGATTCCAACGATCAAGGTGCACTGGAGAAGCTGCTGGCGCCGGCGGATCTGGTGATCAATGCCCTTCCTTACCACATGGCGACAAAGGCGGCTCGCGCTGCCAGGAACGCCGAAACAAATTACTTCGATCTTACAGAAGATGTACAGGCCACCAAGGCCATCTCGCAACTTGCAGAAGGTGCAAACGTTGCATTCATGCCCCAATGCGGACTCGCTCCGGGGTTCATCGGAATCGCTGCGAACTCGCTGGCTCGATCGTTCGATGTCGTCCACGACGTGAAGATGAGGGTGGGTGCGCTGCCCGAGTTTCCGACGAACGAACTCAAGTACAACCTGACCTGGAGCGTCGACGGCCTCGTGAATGAGTACTGCCATCCCTGTGAGGCATTGCGCGAAGGGGAGCGAATCTCTGTCGAGCCCTTGGAGGGCATCGAGCATTTCTCGCTGGATGGCGTCGAGTACGAGGCTTTCAACACTTCGGGAGGCCTTGGCACGCTTTGCGAGACGCTCGAAGGCAAGATCCGCAATCTTGACTACAAATCGGTTCGCTATCCCGGTCACCAGCAGCGTATGAAGTTTTTGCTGCAAGACCTTGGGTTAAAGCGCGACCAGGAGTTGCTGAAGTCGATCCTGCGCAAGAGCGTTCCGACGACGATGCAGGACGTGGTGCTGGTTTTCGTGACGGTAAGCGGTCTGCGCGACGGCAAGCTTGTGCAGGAGGTCTTCTCGCGCAAGATCTTCGCAACCCACGAGAATGGTCTCTACGAGAGTGCGATCCAGAGTACAACCGCTTCGGGCGTTTGTACCGCAGTTGATCTCTTCCGTCAGGGGAAGCTCCCCGGCAAGGGCTTCATTCGCCAGGAAGCCATTAGCCTTCACGATTTCCTGGACAACCGGTTCGGCAAAGTCTACGCGTCGGCCGAGTGAAGGACGCACAAGGAGCTGAGGAGAGGCAGAATGAACATCGACGCTAAGCAGATTCTCAAGGACAACGGCCTGGAAGCCATCTCCAGGCAAAACGGCTCCATGAAGGTGCATTCCCCCATTGACGGCCGATTGCTGGCCGGCCTGGACGTTGCGACCGCAGGCGATGCCGATGCTGTGATCGCGGACAGCGTCCGGGCGTTCGAGGTGTGGCGCAAGGTTCCGGCGCCTCGGCGCGGGGAACTTGTCCGGCTGTTAGGTGAGGAATTGCGTGCACGCAAGGACGCGCTGGGTCGGCTGGTAAGCCTCGAGACAGGCAAGATCCTGCAGGAAGGGCTCGGGGAAGTACAGGAAATGATCGATATCTGCGACTTCGCCGTTGGATTGTCGCGGCAACTGTACGGCTTGACGATCGCTTCCGAACGACCGAGTCACCGGATGATGGAGACCTGGCATCCGGTGGGGCCCTGTCTCGTGGTGACGGCATTCAACTTTCCGGTTGCTGTATGGGCATGGAATGCCGCACTGGCACTTGTTTGCGGTAATGCTGTCATCTGGAAGCCATCGGAAAAGACGCCATTGTCTGCCGCTGCTGTCCAGCTGATCTTCGACAAAGTCTGTGCAAAGTTCGGGGCAGCGCCGACACACCTCAGCCAGTTGGTTCAAGGCGGACGCGAGCTTGGCGATCGGTTGGTCCGCGATCCGCGCATTCCGCTGATCAGTGCCACCGGCAGCACGCGCATGGGGCGGGAAATTGCCACGGTCGCTTCCGAGCGATTCGCGCGGACGATCCTGGAACTGGGTGGCAACAATGCCGGCATCGTCTGCCCGTCGGCGGATCTCAGCCTGGTCGTGCGAGCCGTCGCGTTCGCCGCCATGGGCACCGCCGGTCAGCGATGCACGACTTTGCGTCGGCTGATCGTGCATGCGTCGATTTATGACAAGGTGGTCGACGAAGTGAAGAAGGTCTATCGGCAGGTGCGTATTGGGAATCCGCTCGATTCTGCATCAATGATCGGACCGCTGATTGACAAGCAGGCATATTCTGCGATGAACAAGGCATTGGCTGCGGCAGTCGAGGATGGTGGAAAAGTCTTCGGCGGGGAGCGCGTCTTCGGCGAAATCACTGATGCGTACTACGTTCAGCCGACCATTGTCGAGATGCCCAGGCAAACCGACATTGTCCACCATGAGACTTTCGCACCGATCCTGTATGTGCTGCGGTATGAAACGCTCGATGAAGCGATCGCTCTGAACAACGCCGTGCCTCAAGGACTGTCGTCCAGCATTTTCACCTCGGACATGCGCGAGATGGAGGAGTTTCTCTCCGCCTCCGGCAGCGATTGCGGTATCGCGAATGTGAACATCGGCCCCAGCGGCGCGGAGATCGGTGGAGCGTTCGGTGGCGAGAAGGAGACAGGCGGCGGGCGAGAGTCCGGAAGTGATTCGTGGAAGGCCTATATGCGCCGTGCGACGAACACGATCAACTTTGGGAAGGATCTCCCGCTTGCCCAGGGCATTGAGTTCGGAATCTGACCTGGCAATACCCGGACGGTGTCAGGAACTTGCTCAGTCGTGGATGAACGCTACTCCCCCTAGATTGACCGAAACTGCTATTTCTCCAGCGAGACAGCGATGACAAAATGAGAGGGGATTCGCAGAAAATCATTTCCAATCTCGCGCGATTTTTGGAACGACATACTACGGCGCTGCGACTCGGTGGCCTATCTTGGAAGGATATTTTAGCGGGCCCCGCGTAGCATTTCCCGTCATTCTCAAGGAGGGCGGGATAAATGAGCGCGGACACTTTGCGGTACTTCGATTACGCCGCGACGACCCCGGCGGACCCAAGGGTCATCGATGCAATGTTCGGCTGCCTGGGGGCCGCCGGCGTGTTCGGAAACCCGGCGTCGAGCACTCATGCTGCCGGGCAGAAGGCAAGAGAGTTGGTCGAACAGGCTCGCGCCCAGGTTGCTGGTCTCATTGGCGCAGAGCCGTCCGAGATCATCTGGACGTCCGGCGCGACCGAGTCAAATAACCTGGCTCTCAAGGGCTTCTTCGACGGTGAGCAGAGGCGCCGTCATCTGGTAACCAGCAAGCTCGAGCACAAGGCCATTCTGGACACGGCATCGCACCTCGAGCGCCTGGGGGTCTCCGTTACGTACCTTTTGCCGGGGCAGTCTGGCGAGATTTCACCCTCCGCGGTCGACGCTGCTATGCGCCAGGACACCGGCATCGTTTCGTTGATGATGGTAAATAACGAGATTGGAACCCTCACCGACATCGCGGAGATCTCGCGCGTCGTGCACGCCGCCGGCGCTCTGCTCCACGTGGACGCAGCGCAGGCAGTGGGCAAAACCGATATCGACGTGAAAGCGATGGGAATTGACCTGTTGTCGATGTCGGCGCACAAGGTTTATGGCCCCAAAGGCATCGGCGCACTCTATGTGAATCGCGAAGTGGCGCCTCGTATTGCTTGCCAGATGCACGGTGGCGGACATGAACAGGGGCTGCGTTCTGGCACCCTTGCAACCCACCAGATCGTTGGCATGGGGACGGCTTGTAAACTGGCGCGCGCTGAAATGGCGTCAGACAACCAGCGCATTGCACAATTGAGCGAGCGCCTGCTGGACGGCATCCGCGCGTTGCGCGTCGTCACGCAGAACGCCAGTGGGGCTAAGCGAATTCCGCACACACTCAGCCTGACCGTGGGATTGCCCAACTTCTTCACGTTCATGCTCACCGACAATCTTGCGATCTCTTCCACGTCTGCCTGCAATTCGGCTGCTGGCAACCCCTCTCACGTGCTGACTTCCATCGGCCTTGATGAGGAAGCTGCGGAACGCACGGTCCGAGTGAGCCTCGGTCGCTTCACGACTCAGGCCGATGTTGATTTCGCAATTGACTACTTCGGCAGCGCCATCGTGCGGTGTCAGGAAACGGGGGCGGGCCTTCAGCGAATGCAGATAAGGCGTCTTTCCGATGACGTGAGCGTGGCGACGCAGTTGACTGGAGCCGACGTAATGGCGGCGCACACCAACGGATTCCGTTCCATCGTCTGCAACCGGCCCGATGGCGAGTCTGCCTGCCAGACTCCGTTCGCGGAGATCGCCGAGGTCGCGTGCGCGCTGGGCATGGTCGCGCATTACCTGCCTGTGGAATCGGGTCGTGTAACTGACGAGCAGGCTGCAATTTTTGGCTCGTTGTTGGCAAGCTTGCCGAAGCCGGTACTCGCATACTGCCGGACGGGAACTCGCTCGGCGATGCTGTGGAACTCGGCACGCATCGATCAAAGCTGATAGTTCGTCGGAACTAACGCAATGCGTGACATGGCCCGGGTCCGAGCGGCCTTCCTGATGGCTGGCGCTGGTGTGCCGACGACTTCGCTTGGCCTGAAGGTGGCCCATCTGCTGCCGCAACGTGCGCTGCTGACGTGAAGGGAAACCAGTCTGCGCCTCTGTCGGCCTCACCACTGATGGTAATGGAGCGTATCCTTTTGTAACGGTATCGCCTCGCAAGGCCGGATGAAAAAGCCTCGGCCAAAAGTTTCATGGACAAGCGGCCGGCGCGCGTTCTGTTTCATCCTTGATAACAGCGACGGGGATATTGGAAGGCCGGTCCGCTTCTCAAGCTAATGTCCTGAGCCTTCTGCGCGAGGATTCCCTCTGTTGGAGACCTTTGATGTCAAACTGGTCCAGACTTCGATTGGTTTTTTGAATGCCACGAATCAATGCCTTGCCGTTGAAATGCGTTTCACTTTCTTAACAATATCAGTCTTCGGGAATCATTGAACTTACACGGCGTCCTACGGATATTTCGGATCACTCTAAATCTTAGTATCGATACGCCGAATTCGTCCGGCTAGAAGACGCTCGCGTCCGCTCGGGTGTTGTGATGACGGACAGACGTCGGTAGGGTGGGCGGATGTCATGGTGTCAGCAGGTCTAGGCCGGCAAGCGCGACTACACCGCTTAACGCGATGCTGCTGGCTGATTCACCAAGGAGCAGAATGGCTCCGGAAAGCCAGCAGGCAAGTGTGAAACCAATGGCTTTTTTCATCGTATTACCTGTCCGGTGCGATCAAATATAGGAGCCGCTCCGGTTCGACGTAACGCAGCCCAATTTGGTTGAGCGTCGCACTAGAGCGGTGACCCCGGTCTCTACCGCCGCCTTGGCATCCGAGCGCTCGGAACATTGCTGTTCAGTCTCGGGATGACTTTGGCATAGGTCAGTGGTCGCCAGAGCAGATTGCGGGTTGGCTTAAGCGTGTATGCGGTCAATAAGGACTATCAGGTGTCGCACGAGACCATCTTTCGGAGCCTCTACATACAGGCCACCGGCTGAACGATTAAACCGTTGCATCGACCGGTCGAATCCGCAATAGCTTTCGACGTTACCCAACATCCGGCTCGACGGAGCGACAGTCACGCACTGCGCAACTCGGTCGGCCCAACGTGGAGCGCTTTGCCGAGGACTCAATGGACATCTCCGCCCGACCATTCAGGGTGTAGTGACCAGCCAGACCCTGCTCAAGCCTGCTTCGGACAAGCGGTCGACGACCTTCGCCGCCTGAAGGGAGTCCTTGCCGCGCACCAGCACGGCAATATCGACGGGCGTGTCGTAGGCCACGTGGGCGGTCCACACCTGATTCACCGCCCGGTCGATGGCCGTTCGTCCGCAACAGCCCACGCGCACGGTGATGATGCGATCGTGCAAAGCCGACTCCGCGCTTTCGGCCTGGCGCTCGGTCGCATAGAGACCGGCATGGGTCATCGCCTTTGGATTCGTTGGCACTGCCTTCGGATCGGCATTCAAGGGCTGGTCCTCGTTGTCCAGCAAGGGCGACACGATCTCCGAGGTCGGTGGCGCGGAAGGCTGTCTGCCATGCACAGCCGACGATGCGACAAGGGCTGCGCCGACGATCGCCGTCAGGCAGAGTCGGATGCGTGATGGATAGCAATATGGAAGAGTCATGATGCAGAACTCCTTGATACTTACACTCAGGCACTTGAGGCGCGCAAAGGCCCAGGATGTCGAGTCCCTCTAGTCCATGAAGACCTACATCACGAGGTAGGCGAGCCAAGCCGCGAGTGCCCATAGCGCAAGTCCGACGCTGACGTGCGCCCTAATGAGCGTCCAGTAGAAAAGCCATCCGGCAAGGTAGCCAATCGAACCGCCGATTGCACCCAGGATAGCGACCACCACGAACGAGGGATGGCTCTCGAGTTGAAAGGCGCAAAGAACGCCAAGGGCAGCAACAAGAGTCGCGCCAGTCTTCGCCGCAGCCTTTGAGGCCTCCCGGCGCGAGGACCACGCAATGTTCATTCGCCCCAGGAGGTGCGACGCCAGTGACCGGGGGCGCATGATCACATAGTTCACTGGCTCCGGCCCATCGGTTTGAATATTGACGAATGCGTTGCACGGCAGGATGTGCTGGGCACCTTCCGCCAGATTGACAAAATAGGGTGGTGCGGCGCCGGGCAGCCAGTCGAGTGACCCGTCCTGATATTCCACGCGCATGGGACCGTCCTTCACCACGAGAATACTTCCGCGCTGCAGGCTCAACGCGTGGATCTGTCCCCGATAACATCGCCCCTCGGTAGCGTTCATCGTCGGTTCTCTCGTTCTCCTTGCCCCTGCAGAACGTGCCATTTCGACTAGACTTTCGACTAGAGAGCGGGTGACCATTGCGGCTCCTTCGAGTAGATTGAGTGCAATCCGCCTTCGCGCTAGGCGCGTCACCCTGCAATACAATAGCGGCCTGAAACCATCGTAGATTGTTCGCTGACACCCTTAAATAACCTGGATAGGTGACCGCGTGAGCCCCGCCCAGCCAGTGCCGACGTCACCTCTCCCGTCCGCTTCTGACAGACTGCCTGACGACGCGATGTTCGCACTCTGGGATGAACTCGCGGACTTCGCGGTCGGCGACGGCGATGCCGCCATTGCGCACCTGCTGTCGCGGCTCTGTGCCATCTTCGGCGCGCAGAACGCCCTCTGGTCGGTGGTCGTTCGACTGCCGAGTCCTGATTCGAGGGACCCATTGAATGGCTGGCGTCCGCGCATCGTCAAGCTTCTCAATCCCCTCGCGCAGGTTGCCATATCCGTCCAAGAGCAATTCGACGCGTTGTGGTCGAAGTCCCTGGACATTTCACAGGTCCTCGCCATGGCCGGCGATGAGGCGTTCCGCATCAGGCTGCTCTTTGAGGCGCTTCCGGCCAAGTGGTTCGATGGCCCGCATTACCGGCGTCATTACCTGGCCGTCGGCCATGCAGACAGCATGTCAATGCGTTGCTCCCTTAACGAAGATGTCCGCGTGCACATTTTTCTCTTCCGCAGCCCGGAAGCGCCGCGATTCGCATCCACCGACAAGGTGCCTTTCGGCCTTGCCTTGCGTGGGCTCCGCTGGCTCTACCGACAACAGGTTCTCAGCCACGGACTGCTAATCGCAAAGGCACCGCTTACGGCGACGGAACGCAAGGTGCTGCTGGAGCTTCTGGACGGGAGAGCCGAAAAGGTCATTGCGGCACTCTTGGGACAGAGCCCAAATACAACGCATATCCACGTCAAATCGATCTATGCCAAGTTCGGGGTGCATAACAGGGCCGAACTGACATCCCTTTGGCTTGGGCGCTTGCCCGATTAGCCGATGCGCACCTGAACTTCCACGAGGGGCGCGCGACCCGGTTACTTCATGTTCGCAGCTATCTCGCCGGACAAAAAGGGGCCAACCCGTTTTGGGTCGGCCCTTTGCATGGGGGGTGACTGGTACCAGAACTGTTTCATGGCTTTATCCTTACCCGCCGCTTTCGGCCGCTGCCGCTCGCTGCCACCAGGGCCGTCCACAGATCGCGATCGTAAGTAACCGGAAGGCGATGGGCGTCGCCTCTTTTGCGTTTGATATGCCCGTTTGTTCATCCCCGTGCTCGATTAGTGGCTACTTGTGAACGCCTGCACATCGAAGGCCTTCTTGACGGGATTCGGTCTAGAGCCGCGCTACGAATCAACAACTGACACCCTCAATCCTGCGACTCGCATCGGTTGCTCTCGAGGGGCAGATGAGTGGGGACTTGGTCAACGCTGGCAGTGGGGACACACGGGGCTTTTTCCCGCTGCCGATCCAGGCCGATGCGCTGTGTGCGGCGATGCATCGCGCGATGAGGGTGGTGGAGGCGGGCTGACCGCTGCCGAATCGGCTAAGCGCCCCGCACAAGGAGCGCTTTGCATGCTGGCGGCGTTGCACGCGCAACGCCGCAGCGGGCTGCGCTCAGGCCGTCACGTCGATGTTCTGGCCAAGGTGGGGAGGGTTGCTGGCCACCGGTGCTGCGCCGGTGGCGGCCTGCAGCAGGCCGGTGACGCTCTGGGCCTGCAGATCCAGCGATTTGCGCAGCATCAGCAGCGACACCGGATCTGTGCCCGGGTCCGCCGCGCTGGCAGCGCTGACGAGGGAGATACTCATGTTGGTCGGTTCCTGAAAAGGATTGAACGGATGCGGGCGGCCGGCATGCAAGGCTCCAGGATTCCCGCCTACTGGTTGTCGTCCGCAACCGTCCACGACTTGAGGACCGCGCATGCCGTGCGCCGGTTCCCGTCTGGACCGGCAACGCGCGTGGCGGCGAGACGGGCGGCGTCGGGGGCAATGAATTGGCATGGACATGGGTCTCGGACTCGTTCATGCGGATTCGGATGACCACGAACCATATTGCTGGCCCACGGCGCCGCCGAGTCCGGTGGCTCGCGCTGCGCTATCATGCGGAGCTACCCGCGAGGGCGAATTCCAAGCATGCCCCATGCATCACGCTGCACCGCGCCTTGTCCTGGCGCTGACCTTTTTGGTCCTTTCCCATTCCGCCTTCGCCGCTGATGTCCAGGCCGGCAAGGAAGTGTTCTCGACCCGGTGCGCGTCCTGCCATAGCGTGGGCCCCTCCGCACGCGGCGGCTTTGGCCCGCAACTCAATGGGATCGTTGGCCGGCGCGCTGGAAGCACCGCTGACTATCGCTATTCGCCCGCCATGACCGCATCCGGCCTGGTGTGGACGGCCGACACCCTGCGCGCCTTCGTCAAATCGCCTGGCAAGGTCGTGCCGGGCACGCGCATGCGTTTCTGGGGCATGGGCAATGACCAGCAGATCGACGATCTGCTGGCCTATCTCCAGACCTATCGTTAGCCATCCGCCTGGCGCTACGGCGCTGACAACAGCGCTTCCGCCGTCATCCCCGGCAGGGTCTCCACGCGCAGCGTCTGCGGCATGGTCAGCGGAATGCCTGCGGCGCGCAGCCGCTTGAGGATCTCGAACAGCAGGTCGCTCTTGGTGCCGCCCGCAATGCGCGGGTTCGACACGTAGCCGGTCACGCTCAGCGTAATGCCGTTGGGCGCGAGCTGGCTGAACGTGACCGACGGCACGGGGTGGTCCAGGATGGATTCGTTGTCCAGGTAGGCATCCAGCAGCAGATCGCGCACCGCTTCCGGGTCGATGTTCAGCGGGAAGGTCAGCTGCAGCGTGGCCACGCCCTGCGTGCTGTTGCTCATTGTCACGTTGCGAACGTTCTGCGAGATCAGCTGCGAATTGGGCACGATCACGGTCGAGCGGTCGCCAAGCTGGATCTCGGTGGCGCGCACGTTGATGCGGCGGATGTCGCCTTCCACGCCGGCGATGCTGACCATGTCGCCGACCTTTACCGGGCGCTCGGTCAGCAGGATCAGGCCGGACACGAAGTTCTTGACGATCTCCTGCAGGCCGAAGCCGATCCCCACCGACAGCGCGCTGACGATCCACGCCAGGTTTTCCCACTTCACGCCGAGCAGCGACAACGTCAGCAGCACGATGAGCACGTAGCCGACGTTGCTGAACAGCGTGACCAGCGACGCGCGCAGGCCCGGCTCCATGACCATGCGCGGCAGCAGTTCCGCATCGAGCCAGCGCCGCACCGAGCGCAGCAGCCAGATGCCGACCGACAGCGCGATCACCGCATTGACGATGCGCTCGGGCATGATGTTGTAGCTGCGCAGCTTGTCGCCGCCGAGCACGGTCAGCAGGCTGTCGAGCAGTTCGGCCGGCGTGGTGCCGAAGCCGCCGGTCAGCAGCGCGATGACGGCAATGATCGTGAGCACGCTCGTGCCCAGGCCCGACAGCAGCGTCGACGTCTGTTCCAGCCGGCTGTCGTCCACGCCGAACAGTTGCCGGATCACGCGGCCGCTGGCGTGCTGCGGCGAAAGCAGGCTTTCGCAGGTATCGCGCGTGAGCTGCGTGAGCAGGTACAGCGTGCACAGCACGATGTCGAACCACACCAGCTCGTAGGTCACGAAGCGGGCAAAGCTGACGTAGCCTGCCAGCAGCGCGATGAGCGCGACAATGACCGCGAGCGTGACCCCGGCGTGGATCATGCCCGCCAGCGTGGCCCGCGCCTCGGCGCGCTCGCCGGCGGCGGCCAGGCCGCTGCGCACGCGGTTGGCGCGCAGCAGCGCGGCGCCGATCGTGAACACCACCACCAGCGACACCAGCCCGCGGCCCAGCAGCGTGAACGGCACGCTGGTGTCGGCGATATGGTTCAACAGCTCGAGCGTGCCGGCCACCAGCAACAGCCCGGCCAGCGCGCGCGGGAACGGCTTGAGCGCGAGCGCGACCGGGTCCGCCAGCGCCGGCAGCCGCCACGACGGGTGGCGCGTGCACAGCAGCGCGCGGCCGAGCCCCGCGATCAGCGCGCTGGTCAGCATGAGCCTGGCCAGCGCGTTGAGCAGGTCCTGCAGGTCCGGCGGCGGCTCGTAATGTTGCGTGAAAGCGATATAGACGCACTGGACCGCCAGCGCCGTCGTGGCCACGGTGGTGAGTGCCGTGGCCAGCGCCAGCGCGCTGCGCCGCAACCGGTTTTCTGGCAGGCAGTTCAGGCAGAACCACGCGGCGGCGCGTTCGGTCAGGCGCCGGCCCAGCGTCCAGATGGCGAGCGCCAGCACCAGCAGCAAGGCCGTGGCCGCGCGGTGCTCCGGTTCCCAGCCGGTCTGCAGCAGGGGCACGACTTCGTCCCGGAACGCCGCCATGCGCGCGCTGTCGTCGTCGGACGGCTTGAACAGCGGCGCCCAGAACTCGGGGTTCAGGATGCTGTCCGAGCGCAGCGCGAGCTGGTCCTTCATCCGGCCGCGCTGCAGCTTGGCGAGCTGGGCGTTCAGGTTCTCGATATTTTCCTTGCCCTCGGTCGCCTGCTTGAGCGCGTTGTCGAGCTGGACCTTGCGCGTATTCAGCTCGGCGCGCTGCCTGGCCACCGCAGTCGTCTCGGGCGTGGTGCCGGGCGCGGGCGGCGGCCCCAGCACGTCGAGTTGGGCCTGCAGCTGCGCGCGCTGCGGTGTCAGCGTGGCCGTGAGCTTGTCGACGTCAGCGGCGAGCTGGTGCAGCGACTCGTCCATATCGCCGAGCCGCGTATTGCCGTTGACGCTCGAGGCGGACTGCTTGATGCGGTCCTGCTCGGTCTGCAGCCGCTTGAGTTCGGCCATGGCTTCGGCGTGCGTCAGGGCCGGCGGCTGGTCCGCTTCGGGCACGGAGGCCGGCTCGGTGGCCATGGCCGCCGGCATCAGGTGGAACAGTGCTGTCAGCACAAGGCTCAGGGCGAGCCAGGATAGTCTGCGCATTGGCGAGTCACGTTGGGACGTGGCCGCCCGGAAGTCTCTGCGCGGGCTCGGGCAAGTCCCTGCTCGCCGAAATGATGCCGAAATGGCGGGGAACGAATGCCTGAGGATGCGGAAGGGTCCGGGGGCGCGGAAGATGAACACAGGAAGCAACGCCACATGATGGGCAAGCCGCTTCCACGAAATTGACCGGCGTAGCAGGGCAGACGCCGCATGGTTGCCGTCGGGCCTGTCTGGCGCGCGGCAAGCCGGCTGGAGCAGGGCGCCCAGCTGGCAGGAGATCTGGACGCCGAGCGGAGATTATACGAAAGCGTTCAGATCACACGGGCCCATATGCGCCGCCCGGTGGAGAGAATCATGTAATTGTCCGTTACGAGGGGAAGCGCCCGTTACAACGCTAACAACTGGAGGCCCTCGCCGAAACACCTGAGCGCGGGTTTCTTGTGCATGATGGCATCACGACATCAGTACCCGAACAGGAGTCAACCATGCGCCCCGCAATCCGTATCGCTTCCGCTGCCGCCGTGTCACTGGCCTTGCTGGCCGCCGGACCGGCGTCGGCGCATGACCGCTATCGCCATGGCGGCGGCTCGCAGGCCGGGGTGGCGCTGGCCGTTGGCGCGCTGGTCGGCCTGGCATTCGGTGCGGCGGTCGCGTCCGCGCCGGTCGTGGCCGCGCCGGTCGCCTATGCCCCCGCACCCGTCGCCTACGCGCCGGCACCGGTCGCCTATGCGCCGCCGGCCCGCTATGCCGCGCCGGCCGTGCCCCCGGGCTATTGCTATCGCGGCGACGTTGGCGACTACGTGCCGTGCGCCCCGCAAGCCCGCGGCTACTATGAGGCGCCGGTGAGCTACGGCTACTGACGTCACGCGATCGCGAAGCCCGTATCGAAGGTCGTGCGTGCATCGAGCCGCTGCCTGAGCAGGCCGGCCTTCAGGTAGAAATCGGCGGTGCGCTGCTGCTCGGCAATCAGTGCATCGTCGATCTTCTGCCACTGCGTGTGCCGGCGTTCGAACTGCAGGCGCGCGGCCTCCGGCGAAATACCGATGATGCGCGCCAGCGTCGCCGAGAATTCCGGCACATGCTGATAGGACCATGCCTGCGCGCGCACCACGCGTTGCAGGAAATCGGCCAGCACGGCGCGACGGGCCGCCAGGGCGGCGTCGGTGGCGGCAAGGTAGCTCAGGCCCGACCAGAGCCCGCGCCCGCTGACTAGCACGCGCGCATGCCCGCTGGTCTCCGCCATGGCGGTATAGGGTTCCCAGGTGGCCCAGGCATCGACGGAACCGCTGGTCAGCGCGAGCTTGGCATCGGCTGGCGGCAGGAAGCGGATGCTGGCGTCTTCCGGCCGCAGCCCGGCGGATTCCAGCGCCTTGAGCGCGACGAAATGGCCGATCGAGCCACGGTTGGTGCCAATGCTCTTGCCCTTCAGGTCCGCCGCGCTTTTGAGCGGCGAACCGGGGCGCACCAGGATGGCCGTGCCATACGGGTCGGAGCGGTTGGCGCCGATCAGGCGGATGCGCGTGCCGGCGGCCAGCGCGAAGATTGCCGGCGCATCGCCGATCGGGCCGCAGTCCACCGCGCCCGCATTGAGCGCTTCCGCCAGCGGCGCGGCGGCAGGGAACTCGGTCCACTGGATCTCGTAGGACAGTCCGCGCAGCGCATCGGCGGATTCGAGCAGCGCGCGCAGGCCGCCTTTCTGGTCGCCGGCCTTCAGCAAAGGGCGGCCCTGGGCGCGGGCCGAGCCGGCGCCGTCGAATGCGGCAATGCGCAGGGTGGCGATGGCGGCGGTGGCGGCCGTGCCGTAGCGAAGCAATTGTCGTCGGGATGCAGTCATCGGTCTTGCGTGCCTTGAGGATCATCGGGCTGGAGCCAGCCCGTTCAGCACGCAACCGTAACCCGATCGCGCCTCTGCGCTAACGAATATCTGCGCGCTTCCTTATGCGGACGGTGTCCCGGCCGCGAGGCCCGTTGCGCTGTCCCGTACCGGCGCCCTCAGGCGCTGAAGCCGCCGTCGATATTCAGGTTCGCCCCCGTGACGAAGCCTGCTTCCGGGCTGGCAACGTAAGCCACCATGCCCGCGATCTCGTCCGGGTCGGCGTGACGCTGCAATGCCATCAGGCCATGCAGCGCGCCGGCGAAGTCGGTGTGCTCGGGGTTCATGTCGGTATTGGTCGGGCCGGGCTGCACGTTGTTCACGGTGATGCCCCGGGGGCCAAGATCACGCGCCATGCCCTGCACCAGGCCCTTCAGCGCGGCCTTGCTCATGGCATACGCGCTGCCCCCGGCGAACGGCATCCGGTCCGCATTGGTGCTGCCGATATTGATGATGCGGCCGCCTTCGCCCATGTGGGGCAGGGCTGCCCTGGCCGCCACGAACACCGCGCGCACGTTCACGGCGAGCGTCTTGTCGAAGTCCTCCAGGGAGAAGCCTTCGACCGGCCCCAGCAGCAGCACGCCGGCGTTGTTGACCAGGATATCGATCTTGCCGAAGTGGCTTGCCGCATCGTCGATCGCGCGCGACAGCGAGGCCGCGTCCGCTGCATCCGCATGGAAGGCCTTCGCGCGTCCGCCGGCCGCCTGGACCGATTCGGCCAGCGCTTGCACGCCAGCGCCCGAGCTTTGGTAGGTGAAGGCCACGGCCGCGCCTTCGCGCGCCAGGCGGCGCACGACTGCGGCGCCAATGCCGCGTGCGCCGCCGGTAACGAATGCAACCTTGCCGGAAAGTGGGGTGCTCATGATGTTCGCTCCTGAAACGATGAAGGGGTTGGTGCAGCGAAGTATGGGCGGCGCATTCCCTTACCGGTAGGCGTGAATGTGGATCATGTTTTTCAACTACTGGTATAAGCTGGTTGGCATGGAAGCCCTCAACCTGCTTGAATCGTTTGTCCAGAGTGCGGAGACCGGCAGTTTTTCGGCTGCGGCCCGTCGGCTGGGGCTCACACCGGCCGCCGTCAGCAAGAACGTGGCGCGGCTGGAGCGGCACCTCGGACTGCGCCTGTTCCACCGCAGCACGCGGCGGCTGACGCTGACCACCGGCGGCGAGCAGTTCTTCACGCAGGTGTCCGACCCCTACTCGGCGCTGCGCGATGCGTTTGCCGGCGCGGCAGAGGACGCCGGCAAGCCCGCTGGCGTGCTCAAGGTCAGCATGGCGCTGGCGTTCGGGCGCGAGTACCTGGTGCCGCTGCTCGGAGAATTCCTGGCGCTGTATCCCGCCATCGTGCCGGACTGGCACTTCGAGAACCGGCCGACCGACCTGATCCGCGACGGCTTCGATGCCGCCATTGGCGGCGGCATCGAGCTGACCGAGGGCGTGGTCGCGCGGGAACTGGCGAATACCCACGTGGTGGCGGTGGCATCGCCGGCGTACATGAAGGGGCGCGTGCTGCCGCGGCATCCGTCCGACCTGGCCGGGTTCGATGGCATCGTGCGGCGCTCGGGCGCCACCGGGCGGCTGCGCGCATGGACCTTGCGCAACCAGCTCGGCGAACAGGCGCCAGCCGGTCACCGCGCGCGGCTGATCTTCGATGATCCGGAGGCCATGGCCCACGCGGCGATGCATGGGCTGGGCATTGCGCTGCTGCCCATGCCGCACGCCGCGCCGCGTCTGGAAAGCGGCGCGCTGATGCGGCTGCTGCCCGGCTGGTATGCCGACAATGGGCCGATCTCGCTCTACTACCCGAGCCGCACGCTGCTGCCGCCCCGCACGCGGGTGTTCATCGAGTTCGTGGTGGACGCATTTCGCACCAAGGGCCTGGCGAGGCGCTTCGACGGGCGCTGAACGAAGACAGGCAGCGCGCACGCGCGTGCTACAGTCGCCGCGGAATGTTGCGAGCCTGAGCGTGCCCGAATGAAGACCCTGCTGATCGTCTACCACACCATGACCGGCGGCACCGGACAGATGGCCCGGGCCGCTGCGGATGCCGCCAGCCGGCAGGCGGGCGTCACGGTCGTCCTGCGGCGAGCCACCGATGCAGGACCGGACGATGTGCTGGCCGCCGACGGCTACCTGTTCGCGACGCCCGAGAACCTGGCCGCGATGTCCGGCCTGATGAAGGATTTCTTCGACCGCTGCTACTACGCCGCGCTCGACCGCATCAACGGCCGGCCTTACGCGGCCATGATCTGCGCGGGCAGCGACGGACAGAATGCCTTGCGCCAGCTTGAGCGCATCGCGACCGGCTGGCGCCTGAAAAGCGTGGCGCCGGGTTTGATCGTCTGCACGCATGCACAGACGCCCGAGCGCATCCTCGCGCCCAAGGCGATCGACGCCGACGCGCTGGAGCGCTGCGCCGAGATGGGCACCGGCCTGGCGGCCGGTCTTGCGCTAGGGGTCTTCTGAGCGCCGGAGCGCGAGCCTGTTCGCGCGTTGCGATGGAGTAAGCTGGCGCAACTTTCACCCCCGGAGGCAACCATGCAGCTGTACGCGCACCCGTTTTCCTCGTACTGCCAGAAGGTCCTGATCGCGCTGTACGAGAACGACATTCCGTTCGAATGGCGCATGCTGTCGCCGGACCACGCCGACGTACTGGCCGAGCACGCCAGGCTCTGGCCGCTGCAGCGCATGCCCTTGCTGGTCGATGGCGGGCGCAGCGTGATGGAGTCGAGCATCATCATCGAATACCTCGACACCCATCATCGCGGTCCCGTGCGCTGGATTCCGCAGGATCCGGACGCCGCGCTCGACGTCCGCATGATGGACCGCTTCTTCGACCACTACGTGATGACGCCGATGCAGCGCATCGTGCTCGACTACATCCGCGCGCCGGCGCAGCGCAGTGCCGTGACGGTGGCCGATGCCAGGAAGCTGCTCGACTCCGCCTACACGTGGCTGGACAAGACACTCGATGGACGCGAATGGGCCGCGGCCGGCGCGTTCAGTCTGGCCGATTGCGCTGCGGCGCCGTCACTGTTCTATGCCGACTGGGTCCATCCGATCGACCCCGCACTGGCCAATGTGCGCGCCTACCGCAGCCGCTTGCTGGCACGCCCCGCATTTGCCCGCGCGGTGGACGAGGCGCGGCCTTACCGCAAGCTGTTTCCGCCGGGCGCGCCCGACCGGGACTGACGCGTGTCCGGATTGAAAGGCCCGCAATCGGCTTGACCACGCCGCGCGTCACGGTTGCGCAAAGCGGTCCGTGGCGCGGAGCAGCTGGTCCAGGATGCCGGGCTCGGTCCACGCATGCCCGGCGCCCTCGATCAGGTGGAAGTCGGCGTCCGGCCAGGCCTGATGCAGGGCAAAGGCATAGCGCGCGGGGCAGGGCATGTCGTAGCGCCCATGCACGATCACGCCGGGGATGCCCGCCAGGCGGTGCGCGTCGCGCAACAACTGGCCATCGTCCAGCCACGCGCGGTGCGTGAAGTAGTGGTTCTCGAGCCGCGCGAAGGCCAGCGCGAAATGCGCGTCGTCATGCTTGGCGCTGTTGCCGGAATCGGGCAGCAGCGTGATGGTCTCGCCTTCCCAGACGCTCCACGCGCGTGCCGCTTCCAGTTGCTTTTCCCGGTCGTCGCCGGTCAGCAGCTTGCGATAGGCCGTCATCATATTGCCGCGCTCCGCGCCGGGGACCGGGGCCTGGAAGCGCGCCCACTTTTCCGGAAACATCTCGGACACGCCAAACTGGTAGTACCAGTCCAGCTCGGCCTGCGACACGGTATAGACGCCGCGCAGCACCAGCTCGCTCACATGTTGCGGATGCTTCTGCGCGTAGGCGAGAGCCAACGTGGAACCCCAGGACCCGCCGAACACGAGCCAGCGCTCGACGCCCGCGAGTTCGCGCAGGCGTTCGATATCGTCGACGAGATGCCATGTGGTATTCGCTTCGAGTCCCGCATGCGGCGTTGAGCGGCCACATCCGCGCTGGTCGAACAGCAGGACATCGTAGCGGGCGGGGTCGAACAGCCGGCGATGGTCGGCGCTGATGCCGCCCCCGGGGCCCCCGTGCAGGAACACAGCAGGCTTGGCCCCGGGCGTGCCGACGCGCTCGTAGTAGATGACATGGCCGTCGCCGACGTCGAGCGTGCCAGTGGCATAGGGTTCGATGGGAGGATAAAGCGTGCGCAGGCTCGACATGATTGGACTCCGTATGCGTAGTGGCAGAGTGTAGCGCTGGACGGGGAAGCGCCAGCGCCAGCGGCGTCGAGCGTTCGAAGCGCGCCGTCGAGGGTCGGTGCCGGCCACGCACAACCAGCGCAGCAACAACCACCCGGCGCTTAGTGCATCGGGAGATTAAAAAAATGCCGATGAACCCTTGACACCCTGCACGTCACCCGTTGTACAATCCGGCCTCCTCTCAACGAGGAAGCGTTGTTCCCCGATAGCTCAGTCGGTAGAGCGCCGGACTGTTAATCCGTAGGTCCCTGGTTCGAGCCCAGGTCGGGGAGCCAAGCAACGCGGGAGTAGCTCAGTTGGTAGAGCGCAACCTTGCCAAGGTTGAGGTCGCGAGTTCGAGACTCGTCTCCCGCTCCAGTGCCCAGCACCGGACGTCGCCCATGTGGCTCAGTGGTAGAGCACTCCCTTGGTAAGGGAGAGGTCGGCAGTTCGATCCTGCCCATGGGCACCACTCCGTTTTTCCGCCCTCTCGCTTCGCACGCCGCGTCGCCCTCTTTTCGGCCTTCTGCCGGATTCCCGTTTTCTTCCCCTGATTTTTCTCTAACGCTTCGGTGAAGTTGCCGACTGTGCCGGCGCGCATTTCCAGAGCGAGCGGGCCGGTATTGGTTATTGGTTATTGGTTATTGGTTATTGGTGTGGTTGCGCGACAGCTCGATCGGGTCGATGCGGCAGGCTGGAATCCTGCTTCCTGTACGACGCCACCGCACCAAGCTACGCGAGCGGCAGGGGCGGTTTATCATCGGGCTTTAAGCGCTGCCGCTATGCGGCGCCGCCCGTCGCCAGGAGATTACGTGTCCGATCTGTCCGCATTCCCCATCACCCGCAAATGGCCAGCGCAGCATCCTGACCGCATCCAGCTCTATTCGCTGCCCACGCCGAACGGCGTGAAAGTGTCGACCATGCTGGAGGAAAGCGGGCTGCCCTACGAGCCGCACCTGGTGCGCTTCGACCACAACGACCAGTTGTCGCCGGAGTTTCTTTCGCTCAATCCCAACAACAAGATTCCGGCCATCATCGATCCCGACGGGCCGGGCGGCAAGCCGTTGCCGTTGTGGGAATCGGGCGCCATCCTGCTGTACCTGGCCGACAAGTCCGGCAAGCTCATGCCAGCCGATGCCGCCGGCCGGTACGAGACCATCCAGTGGGTGATGTTCCAGATGGGCGGCATCGGCCCGATGTTCGGCCAGGTAGGCTTCTTCAACCGCTTTGCCGGCAAGGATTACGAGGACAAGCGCCCGCGCGACCGCTACGTGGCCGAAAGCCGCCGATTGCTCAACGTGCTGAACCAGCGGCTGGCCGACCGGCCCTGGATCATGGGCCAGGACTACACCATTGCCGATATCGCCACCTTCCCATGGGTGCGCAACCTACTCGGTTTCTACGAGGCCGGCGACCTGGTCGGCATCGCGGATTTTCCGCACGTGACGCGCGCGCTCGAAGCCTTCGTGGCCCGCCCGGCCGTGATCAAGGGACTCGATACGCCGCATCGCGGTTGATGGCGCAGCCGATGCACGCGCTGCGGCCGCGCGCGTGTCGGGCAATCTCCTACAGCGCGCTTCGCCCGCACTGACAGAGATGGTCCTGGTGCGCACCTATAGTCAAGGCAAGGCCTGCTTTGTCCGGAGGTGCCATCATGCCGCAGCCGCGCCACCCCGTCTTGCATTCACGTGCGAGCGCCATTGCGGCGCTGGCGCTTGCCGTGGGCCTGGCCGGCTGCGGTGAATCGGCGAAGCTGCCTTCGGAAGCCGGCTTCGGTCCCACGCCGCAATTGCCGGCACCGGACAAGGCCCTGATTCCGACCATCCATATCGCACCGCCGAAAGGCTGGGCCGATGGCGCCAGGCCGACGGCCGCCGAAGGCCTGTCCGTGGTGGCCTTCGCCGGCAAGCTCGACCACCCGCGCTGGGTCTACGTGCTGCCCAACGGCGACGTGCTGGTCGCCGAAACCAACGCACCGCCCAAGCCCGACGACTACAAGGGCATTCGCGGCTGGATCATGAAGAAGGTTCAGGCACGCGCGGGCGCGGGCACGCCAAGCGCCAACCGCATCACGCTGCTGCGCGACACCAACGGCGACGGCGTGGCCGACGTGCGTACGGTGTTCCTGAAGGACCTGCACTCGCCCTTCGGCATGGTGCTGGTGGGCAACGACTTCTACGTGGCCGATACCGATGCCGTGCTGCGCTTTCCGTACCAGCCGGGGCAGACCAGCATCACGGCGCCCGGGCAGAAGTTGCTGGACCTGCCCGACGGTCCGATCAACCATCACTGGACCAAGAACATCATTGCCAGCCCTGATGGCAGCAAGCTGTATGTGACCGTGGGTTCGAACAGCAACGCGGGCGAGAATGGCATCGACAAGGAAGCGGGACGCGCGGCCATCTGGGAGGTCGACCGCGCGAGCGGGCAGCACCGCGTGTTCGCGAGCGGCCTGCGCAATCCCAATGGCATGGCATGGGAGCCGACGACCGGCGCGCTCTGGACCTCGGTCAACGAGCGCGACGAGATCGGCAGCGACCTGGTGCCGGACTACATCACCTCGGTCCGCGACGGTGGCTTCTATGGCTGGCCCTACAGCTACTACGGCCAGCATGTCGATGCGCGCGTCAAGCCCGAGGCGCCGGACATGGTCGCCAAGGCCATCGTGCCGGACTACGCGGTAGGCGCCCACACGGCGTCGCTGGGCATGACCGCGGCGACTGGCAGCAGCCTGCCGGCGCGGTTCCAGCACGGCATGTTCGTGAGCCAGCACGGCTCGTGGAACCGCAAGCCGCTCGCCGGCTACAAGGTGATCTTCGTACCGTTCGACAACGGCCGTCCCAACGGCGCGCCGTTCGACGTGCTGAGCGGCTTCCTCGACGCGAGCGGCGATGCTCAGGGCCGCCCGGTCGGTGTCGCCATCGACAAGCGCGGCGGCCTGCTGGTTGCGGACGATGTCGGCAACACCGTGTGGCGCGTGAGTGGAGCGCACTGACACTCCTTTCGGAAGCGCCATCGCCGCCGCTGTGGCCATCCCGCATGGGATGGCTTGCAAGCCCGGACTGGCCACCGCGCCCGTGGTGACTATACTTCGCTTGTCTGGCGACGACGCGCCCGGAGGGCACGCGTCGCCTGAACGGGCGGCAGTCCAGCGCCCCGCAGCGATTTTTCGCCAAGGGAGGGTGCAATGGATCACACGGGGGAGAGTTTCCGTGATTTCGAGCTGGCCGGCTGGGAAGATCCCGGCGTGGTCAGCCGCTACCACGAGCAGCTCACGGTCGTCACCACGCAATCGGTCGACGCATTGCTGGACAGTGCCCAGGTCGCCGGCGGGCAGCGCGTGCTGGACGTCGCCAGCGGCGCGGGCTACGTGGCGGCGGCGGCGGCGCGTCGCGGCGCCGACACGGTCGGCATTGATTTCTCGGCCGCCCAGGTGGAGCTGGCGCGCCAGACCCATCCGGGCCTGCATTTCGAGCAGGCCGATGCCCAGGACCTGCCGTTCGATGGCGGCAGCTTCGATGCCGTGGTCAATGGCTTCGGCATGTGCCACCTGACCGATCCCGACCAGGCCCTGCGCGAAGCCTTTCGCGTGCTGCGTCCCGGCGGGCGCATCGGCTTCACGGTGTGGGATACGCCGGAGCGCGCCATCGGCTTCGGCGCGGTGTACGCTGCGATCCGGGCCTATGGTTCGATGGACGTGGGCCTGCCGGCCGGTCCCAACTTCTTCCAGTTCAGCGATCCGTCGCAATGCATCGGTGCCTTGCAGGCCGCCGGCTTTACGGGCGCGGCGTGCCGCCAGGTGCCGCAGCAGTGGCGCTTCTCCACGCCGGACCAGCTTTTTGACGCCCTGGCGCAAGGCACGGTGCGCGCCGCGGCCACTTTGCGCGCGCAAAGCCCGAAGGCGCGCGACGAGATCCGCGCCGTGCTGCGCGGCACGGTGGCCACTTACATGAAAGGCAATGACTTTGTCGTGCCCATGCCAGCGGTGCTTGCCTGGGCGGTCAAGCCTGTGCAGGCCGGTGCGTAGCCCTTAGCGCGATCCCATACCGATGGTTGGCCTGCGGCCAACACCGCAAACGGCGCCTGTTGGCGCCGTTCGTTCTTTCGACTCAGGAAAGTGGCGCAATGCAGGCCGCGCGGGCGGTCCGGTGCGTGGCATGGTCATTGCGGATTGAGCGTCGAGCGCGGTCTCCGTGCTCGATGGCCCAACCGGAGCGATGGCTCCCCCCCTGGAGAACCGTGATGACGACCCCTTCCGAAGCCCGAGGCGAGCCGCCGGGCGCCCGTACCGTACTGCGCCGGGCAAGGCGCGCCATGATCCTGCTGCGCGTGCTGGGGCTTTGCGCCAACAGCGTGGCGCTGGCACAGGGCACGTTGCCCACGCCATCGGCCGTCACGCCGGAACAGAAGTTTCCGCAGGGGTATCTGGAGTCCGTGGCCACCGGCTACGACAACGGACAGGCCTTGCATCCGGTCGAAGGCATGTCGCCGGCGCGTCCGGCGCGCGCCGCCATGACGCGCGTCGAGGTGCCCGCGGCGGCGCCATCGCCATTGCCGATCGGTCAGGCGCGCGCGATGCCGGCGGCCATGCCTGCGCCTGCCTTGCCAACAAGGTAAGCGGCGCCCGGGACGCGCTGGGAGCATGGTAAGGTTGGCCACGCCGCGGAGCGGCGCATCCCCTTCCAACTGTCCGGCCCGCTTCGCTTCGCATGGATATCGAACTTGCCCGCACTTTCCTCCAGGTGGTAAGGACCGGCAGCCTGCTTGCGGCCGCCGACAAGCTGCACGTGACGCAGACCGCCGTCACGGCGCGCATCAAGAGCCTGGAATCGCAACTCAACAGCAGGCTGTTCGACCGCAACAAGGCCGGTGCCAGGCTGACCGCCGATGGCCAGCGCTTCCTGGGCTATGCCAGCCAGCTCGTGCAGACGTGGGAAGCGGCGTGCCGTGACCTGCCGCTGCCGGCCGGGCTGGGCAGCATGCTGACGTTCGGCGCGGAGATCAGCCTGGGCAATCCGCTGGTGCTGCTGTGGGCCACGCGCCTGCGGGAGCAGATGCCCGACCATGCGGTGCGCGCCGAAGTGGGCGATGGCATGGAACTGCAGCGCAAGCTGCAGTCGGGCACGCTGGACGCCGCGCTGGTCTACCAGCCCGAGTACGCCGCCGGCATGCACGTGGAACAGCTGATGGAGGAAAAGCTGATTTTGATCCGTTCCACGCAGCGCGCCGGATCCTATGTGTATGTCGACTGGGGGCCGGAATTCCGCCGGCAGCACGACAGCGCGCTGCCCGGCTACGCCAGGTCGTCGCTGTACTTCAACCTCGGTCCGCTGGCGCTGCAGTACATCCTGCAGGTCGGCGGCAGCGGGTACTTCCGGACGCGCGTCGTGCAGAGCTACCTGGACAACGGCTTGCTCGAACGCGTGGAGGACGCGTCGGAATTCTCGTACCCGGTGTTCCTGGTCCACGCCGAATCAGCGGGATACCAGGCCCTGGATGACGCGGTCCGGATCCTCCACGATATCGTGCGTGAAGAATCGGACTGGTCGCAGCGCTGGGATTTTCCTCTGTCTTGAAAGCGGCCGGAGCGCTCAGGCGCGCACCGGTGCCAGGCGTAGAGCAGGGTGTGCGGCCGGCAGGATGCGCATCCGGCGCATCCGGCGGATACGTCGGCCACCACCCCGGCGCCCGTCTGTCGCCGCGCCGAGCCCGGCGTAGCGGCCATGCTGCTGGGCGCGTTCGAATACCGGTTCCGGCACGGCCATCCCGATCAGGTAGGTCACGGTTGCGCCAAGCGCCATCAGGGCGAGTGCCCCGGCAATCCACAAAGCCACTTCCATTTCCCGCTCCAGGTCGATGTTTTGTATGCATTCAGTATCGGCGTCGGCGACTGGATTGAGTAATGAAAGTTATCTCCGTTTCATATCAATAAGGTTGCATTGAATGCGCTGTTGTCTCATGGGCACGCGGCGCTGAACAAAAGGCGGGAACCCGGCGGTGCTCTCCGTGCGCTATGACCGGCGCGTGGTGATTGGCCTGTCCTCAGGCCTGGAACCGGCCTTCCCACCCGCGGCGGTGCAGGGCCTGGAGCATGCGCGGCCTGCCGATCTTGCCGATGCGCAGATCAGTCCTTCCGGCCTGGGCATCCATTTCCCGCGGCTCGATGCCGACCTGTACTTGCCGGCCCTGCTTGAGGGATTTCTTGGCTCGCGGCGGTGGATGGCGGCGGAAATGGGCCGGCGCGGCGGCGCCAGTGCCAGCGCCGAAAAGGCGGCCGCCGCCCGGCGCAATGGCCGGTTGGGCGGCCGTCCGCGCAAGGTGGCCGCGCAAGCCTAGCGGTCTTCGGCATCGGTCCGCGCCAGCGCCCCGGCGCTCGAAAAATCATCCTTTCCGACGAACCTGACGCCGGCCGCAAGGCCGACACTGGTTTGATTCCGTCAGCAGAAAATCGAGAAAGGAGACACCCCCATGCAACGCCTCATCTTCGACGCCGAACACGAGAGCTTCCGCGAGTCCGCGCGCCGTTTCTACCAGCGCGAAGTCGGTCCGCACGGCGAGCGCTGGCGCGAGCAGGGCTGCGTGGACCGCGACGTGTTCCGCAAGGCCGGCGAACAGGGCTACCTGCTGATGTGGGCGGACGAGCAATACGGTGGCGCCGGGGTGGAGGATTTCCGTTACGAGCAGATCCTGATCGAAGAGAACGCGCGCCATGGCGACACGGGCTTCTTCGGCACCCTGCATTCGCGGCTGGTGGCACCCTATGTCGGGCGCATCGGCAACGAGGAGCAGCGCCAGCGCTTCCTGCCGGGTGCAGCGCGCGGAGAGAAGATCTTCGCCATTGCCATGACCGAGCCCCAGACCGGGTCGGATCTGGCCGGCATCCGTACCCGTGCGGAGGACAAGGGCGACCACTGGCTGCTCAATGGCGCCAAGACCTATATCTCGAACGGCCAGCTTGCCGACTACGTTGTGGTGGTGGCGCGCACCGACCCGGAACGCAGTCACGGGCTGGGCCTGTTCATCGTCGAGCGCGACATGCCCGGCTTCGAGCGCGGGCGCAAGCTGCGCAAAATGGGTCTGCATTCGCAGGACACCTCCGAGCTGTTCTTCGACAACGTCAAGGTGCCGAAGGCCAACGTGCTGGGCGAGCCCGACAAGGGCTTCCGCTATCTCACACGCCACCTGGCCGAGGAGCGGCTGATCGGTGCCTGTGGCTACATGGCGTCGGCGCAGGTGGCGTTCGACATCACGCTGGATTACGTGAAGGAGCGCAAGGCGTTTGGCCGGGCCATCGGCACGTTCCAGGATTCGCGCTTCCGGCTGGCGACGCTGCGTGCCCAGCTCGACGCCCTGCAGACCTTTGTCGACCAGTGCGTGCTGCAGCACAATGCCGGAACGCTCACCGTCGAGACCGCGGCGTCGGCCAAACTGCTGACTTCCGAGTTGCAAGGGCGCGTCGTGGACGAGGGCGTGCAATTCCATGGCGGCGCCGGCTACATGGAGGAGTACCGTATCTGCCGCATGTACACCGACGCGCGCATCTCGCGGATCTATGCGGGCAGCAGCGAAATCATGAAGGAAATCATCGGCAGAAGCCTCGGCCTGGACGAGCGGGTCAAGGGATGAGGCATCACTGGAATGAAAATGCACCCAAGTGGTGCATTCGCATTTCGGGGTAGTGGGGTTTTCCCTTTATTTGGTGTTTTCGCCGCAGTTAGTGCTTTTTTTCTCAGGATGAAAGCGCTTTGTAATCCGATTCGGGTTGAATGCGGGGCTGGGATCGTGTGCGGTACCGGAGACAGCGGAAAAACACGCTGCCGGGACGTGCCAGGTGACGAAATATCGTCAGTTCGGTGCACCAATTGGCGGGCACGGTCGTTTACCTTTGACTGTTGTCGAACGAGCCAGACCGAATCGTGCCTTTTCCTGTTTCAAGAGCTGCTGCCGCCGCCATCCTGGCGGCCGTGGCCGGCCTGACGGCCCCGCTGGCCCAGGCTGCCAGCCAGCCGCTTCCGCCCGACGGGCCCTGCATGCCGCCGCCGCCGAAGGCCAGCCTGACGCTGGCCCAGGCGCGCCAGGACGCGTTGCGATGCAATCGCGACATCATCGCGGCCCGCCGCGGCGAGGAAGCCAGCCAGGCGGACATCCAGATTGCGTCGCAGCGGCCGAATCCCGTGCTGAGCGTGGGCGTGCAGAATATCAACCCGCACGCCGGTGTCGGCTCGGGCAACCTGCGCAGCAAGACCGTCGATTCGACCTTCCGCATCGACCAGCTGGTCGAGACCGCCAACAAGGGTAACTTGCGCAAGGACGCCGCGCAGAAGGCCAGCGTGGCGGCCGGCGAGGCGCTGCAGGCCGTGGTCGCACAGCAGACCGGAGCGGTCGAGCAGGCGTTCTACGATGCCGTGGTCAGCCAGGAACGTGTCCAGGTGCTGACTGAGACGGTGGCGCTCTATACCCGCACGCAACAGGCCAATGAGACCCGGCTGAAAGCCGGTGATGTCTCGCGTGCCGACGTGACCAAGCTCCAGCTCGACAACCTGCGCGCGCAGAATGACATGCGGCAGGCCATGGCCGACCATATGCGCGACAAGGCGCTACTGGCCCAGGCCATGGGGGTGCCGGGCACGCTGGCCGATAACCGCCTGGTGCCGGACTGGCCATCGCTCGACGAGCCGACGCCGCCGGTCGATCCGGAAATCGCGCAGCGCCGCCCCGACGTGACCGCGGCCGAGGCACGGCTGGCCGCCGCCGCCTCGGCGCGCGACCTGGCCCGCGCCGGACGCGTGCCCGACGTGACCGTGGGCGCGCAATACGAGCACTACCCGATTTCCGAGACCAACACGAACGGCAGCGGCAACAGCTACGGCGTCTTTGTCTCGATTCCGCTTTTCGTGCGCCACAGCAACGGTGGCGAGGCCCGCCGCGCCGAGGTTGACTACTACGCCGCGCTCGACGACCGCAACCGCGTGCTGCTCGAAGCGCAGAACGAGGTCGAGCGCCTGCGCAACCAGCTCGAAGCCTCGCGCCTGTCGCTCAGGCAGATGCGTGAATCGGTCGTGCCCGCCGCCGAATCGGTCGCGGGAAGCGCCGAGTTTGCCTATACCAAGGGCGCAACCGGCGTGCTCGACCTGCTCGATGCGCGCCGCGCGCTGCGCCAGACCAGGCTCGACGCCACCAATGCCCAGGGCGACTACGCCAAGGCCCTGTCGGCATACCGCACCGCGTTGCAGTCCACTACCACTCCCGTCAGCTCCATCCCGAATTCCCAGGTCCGTACCGATGCGCCGCGTCCCTAATCTGCTGTCCGAAGTGTTTCATTTTTCCCGTGCCGGCATGCCCGCGCGCGTGGCTGCCTTGTCCCTGTGCGCGCTTGCGCTTGCCGCGTGTGGCAAGGACGAAGCGCCCAAGGCCGATGACGAGCCCAAGGTGACCGGCGAGACGGTCCAGTTCCCGGCCAGCGTGAAGGCGCTGCCCGGCATCGCGGGCGAGCCGGCCCGCACCGGCGGCGAGCGCATGCTGAGCCTGCCGGGCCGCCTGGTCTGGAATGAGGACAAGACCGTGCGCGTGTCCACCCCGTTCGCGGGCCGCGTGACGGAAATCCTGGTGCAGCCGGGCGCCACGGTGAAGGCTGGCCAGCCGCTGGCCAACCTGACGTCGTCGGACTTCGGCGTGGCGCAGGCCGACGCGCGCAAGGCCGCCGCCGACAACTCGGTGGCCTCCAAGGCGCTGGCCCGCCAGCGCGAGCTGTACCAGGCCGGCGTGATTGCGCAGAAAGACCTGGAACAGGCCCAGGGTGACGCGGCCCGCGCGACCGCCGACCTGCAGCGCACGCAGGCCGCGCTGCGCCAGTACGGCGCCATCGTGGGCGAGGGCGTCAACCGCTTTGCCCTGCGCAGCCCCATTGACGGCCTGGTGGTGGAACGCAACATCAACCCGGGCATGGAACTGCGCCCGGACCAGCCCCCCACGGCGCCGCTGTTCCTGGTGACCGATCCCACTACGCTGTGGGCGCAGGTGGATGCCGCCGAGGCCGACATGGGCCTGTTCAAGGCCGGTGTGAACGTGCAACTGTCCACCGCCGCGTATCCGGGCGAAACCTTCACCGGTACCGTGGTGAAGATGGCCGACTATGTCGATCCCACCGCGCGCAGCATCAAGGTGCGCCTCACGGTTCCCAATCCCGATCGCCGCCTGAAGGCCGAGATGTTCGTTACAGCAAAACTCAAGGCCGCCTCGTTCACCGGCATCGCTGTGTCCTCCAAGGCCGTGTTCCTGGCCGATAACCGCAACTATGTGTTCGTGCGGACTGCCGCGAATACCTTCGTGCGCCGCCCGGTGAAAGTGGGTGTATCGCTGCCCGGAATCACCGAAGTGCTCGATGGCATCAAGGATGGCGAAACCGTGGTGACCGAAGGCAACCTCTACCTGCAGGACATCCTGCGCGACGCTACCGCCGTGAACAAGGCGCGCGCGGCGGCCAAGCAATGAGGACGGCCGTCAGATGATTGAGCGTATTGTCAATTTTGCCCTGCACCAGAAGCTGTTCGTCTGGCTGGGCCTGCTGATCTTCGTGGGCGGCGGCCTGGCCGCGTTCAAGAACCTGCCGATCGAGGCATTCCCGGATGTGTCAGACATCCAGGTCAACATCATCACGCTCTACCCCGGCCGCGCCGCGGAAGAAGTGGAGCGCCAGGTGACGATCCCGATCGAAACCGCGATGGCGGGCACGCCCAATTCGGTGCGCGTGTTCTCGCACACGCAGTTCGGCCTGTCGTTCATGATGGTGACCTTCAACGACAAGGCCACCGACGTGACCGCGCGCCAGCAGATCCTGGAGCGCCTGCGCGGCGTGGACCTGCCTGATGGCGTGCATCCGGACCTGGCGCCGTTGTCCACGGCGATCGGCGAGATCTACCGCTTCCGGCTGACCGGCAAGGGCTACACGCCGCAGGAGCTGCGCACGCTGCAGGACTGGGTGGTCGAGAAGAACATGCGGCAGGTGCCCGGCGTGGCGGACGTGGTCACCATCGGCGGCACCACCAAGCAGTATGAGGTGAATCCGAACCTGGCACGCATGCGCGACGCCAAGATCTCGCTGTCGCAGCTCTTCACCGCGTTGCAGCGGGCCAATTCCAACGCCGGCGGCGGCGCGGTGGCGAACGGGCGCCAGCAGTTCCTGTTGCGCTCGCTGGGCAGCTTCCGGACTTCGGCCGACATCGCCAACGTGGTGGTGGCCGAGAACAACGGCACGCCGATCCTGGTCAAGGACATTGCCGAGGTGAAGATCGGCGCGGCGCCGCCGCAGGGCCTGATGGGCCAGGACGACGAAGACGATATCGTCTCGGGCATCGTGGTGATGCGCAAGGGCGAGAACCCGTCGCTGGTGCTTGACGCGCTCAAGAAGAAGATCGATCTGCTCGACGACCAGATCCTGCCCAAGGGCGTGAAGATCGTGCCGTACTACGACCGCTCCACGCTGATCGACAAGACGCTGCACACGGTGTTCGGCAACCTGGTGGAAGGCGCGCTGCTGGTGATGGCGGTGCTCTACCTGTTCCTGGCCAACGTGCGCGCGGCGGCCATCGTGGCGCTGGTGATCCCGCTGGCGCTGCTGTCCACCTTCATCGGGCTGACCTGGGTCGGCATTCCGGCCAACCTGCTGTCATTGGGCGCGATGGACTTCGGTATCATCGTCGACGGCGCGGTGATCGTGGTGGAGAACATCTTCAAGCGCCTGGGCGAGCTGAAGGAACAGCAGATCCAGGACAGCAAGGCGCGGCTCTACGCGATCCTGCAGGCCACCACGGAAGTGGGCCGGCCGACCGTGTTCTCGATGGTGATCATCATCGCCGCGCATATCCCGATCTTCACGCTGCAGCGGCACGAAGGGAAAATCTTCGCGCCGATGGCCTACACGGTCACGGGCGCACTGATCGGCTCGCTGATCATCTCGCTGACGCTGGTGCCGCTGCTTTGCCACCTGCTGCTGAAGAAGAACATCGCGCACGACGACAACTTCGTGGTGCGCCACTGCAAGCGGCTGTACGAGCCGATGCTGGCCTGGGCCCTCGACAACAAGAAGACGGTGGTGGGCGTGGCGCTGGGCCTGCTGGTGGCGACCGTGGGCGTGGGCAAGTTCCTGGGCAGCGAATTCCTGCCCGAACTCGACGAAGGCTCGATGTGGGTCAGCTTCGACCTGCCGGCCTCGGTCTCGATCGACGAGGCCCGCGACCAGGCACGCAAGCTGCGCGGCGTGATCCGCCAGACGCCGGAAGTCAACACGACGATTTCCAAGGTGGGCCGCCCCGACGACGGCACTGATCCGAAGCTGATCAACACGGTGGAAATCCTTGTCGACCTGAAGAACGACAAGCAATGGCGCGCTGGCTACGACAAGCGCAAGATCATCGAGGAGATCAACCACAACCTGCGCCGGCTGCCGGGCATCGAGCCCAACTTCTCGCAACCGGTGCGTGACAACATCCTGGAATCGATTTCGCAGATCAAGGGCCAGATTGTCATCAAAGTGCAGAGCGACAGCCTTGTGCACAACAAGCAGGTGGCCGACCAGATCCTGGCCAACGTGCAGTCGGTCAAGGGCGTGATGCGCGCCTTTATCGACCGTGACGGCGAACTGCCGCAGTATGTGCTCGATTTCGACCGCGCCCAGGCCGCGCGCTATGGCATCAACGTGGCCGACGTGCAGGACCTGATGGAAACCGCGCTCGCCGGCAAGGCCGCCACCGAGCTGTGGGAAGGTGAAAAGCACTTCAGCGTGGCCGTGCGCCTGAAGCCGTCGGAGCGCGAGCTGCCGAACCTGCCGAACATCTTCATGCAGACGGCTGACGGCGCGCAGGTGCCGCTGTCGCAGCTGGTGACGTTCCGTGCCGCCTCGGGCGCCATGAACATCAGCCGCGAGAACGGCCAGCGCACCACCTCGATCGGTATCTTCATCCACGACCGCGACATGGGCAGCGTGGTGAAGGACATGCAGGAGCTGGTGAAGAAGAACGTCAATGCGGAGGACGTCAAGATCAGCTGGTCGGGCGAATTCGAGAACCAGGAACGCGCGATGGCACGGCTGTCGATCGTGGTGCCGCTGTCGGTGCTGGTGATCTTCCTGCTGCTGTTCAATGCGTTCAAGTCGTTCAAGAGCGCCACGCTGATCATCTCGAACATCCCGTTCGCGCTGATCGGCGGCGTGTTCGCGCTGTTCCTGACGGGCATTCCGCTGTCGGTGTCGGCGGCCATCGGTTTCATCGCACTGTTCGGGCAGGCCGTGCTGAACGGGGTGGTGATGGTGACGTACTTCAACCAGCTGCGCGACGAGGGCATGCCGGTGCGCCAGGCCGTGCTGACCGGCTCCATGGACCGGCTGCGCACGGTGCTGATGACGGCGCTGCTGGCCATGCTGGGCCTGTTCCCGATGGCGATCTCGCGCGCCATCGGCTCGGAAACCCAGCGCCCGCTCGCCATCGTCATCATCGGCGGCCTGATCACCGCCACGATGCTGACGCTGATCGTGCTGCCCACGCTGTACGAGTGGATGGTCGGCCGCAACTGGCCGGACGAGGAAGACGAGGAGCCGAACAACCGGCTGACCGATTCGCTGTCCTCCTGATGTCAGAAAGCCCGTCCTCCCAGGACGGGCTTTTTGCTTACAGGGCATGGCAATGCGATGCCGCGCCGCCGAAGTCCCTGTCCCGATCGCCTGCAGCTCCCGCGCGCGGCCGTTCTCCTGTCGGAATCCTCTGACGTCCCTTTCGGAACTGCACTTCTGCAGGACCAGCGCCCCAAAACCTACGCTGAACACATGCAGCAGGTGGCCGGAGGTAAACGGCTGTCGGCTGCGACGGCAATCCCGCCAATCATTCACGTGGAAGGAGCCCGACATGATGAAGAAATGGCTGTCAGCTGCAGTGTGTTCGATGACGCTTGCCGTCCCGGCAGGCTATGTCCTGGCCCAGACCCATCCAGCCGGGTCGAAGGCCGACTACGACACGGCCGTCAAGCAGGCCGACGACAATTACAAGGCAGCCAAGGGCAAGTGCGACGGCATGAGCGGCAACGCCAAGGACGTGTGCAAGGCCGAGGCCAAGCGCGACCATGACGTGGCCAAGGCCGATGCCGAGGCCAGGCGCGACGGTACCGAAAAGGCCCATGTCAAAGCCATGAAGACCAAGGCCGACCGCGACTACGACGTCGCCAAGGAAATGTGCGACGACAAGTCCGGCAACGACAAGGACGTGTGCAAGAAGGACGCCAAGACCGCCCACGAGAAGGCCCTGGGTGAAGCCAAGGTAGACAAGGCCGCCGCGACCGGTACGCGTACCGACGTCGCCGAGGCCCGCCGCGATGCCCGCAAGGACACCACGGATGCCGCTTACAAGGCCGACAAGGAACGTTGCGACGCCATGACCGGTGACAGCAAGGACAAGTGCGTGGCCGATGTGAAGGCCAAGTACGGCCGCTGACCACCAAAGAAACATCGACGCCAGCACCCGCCGCCACCATCGCGGAATGACCACACAAGGAGCACCAGATGAACTGGGATCAGATCGAAGGCAAGTGGGACCAGGCCAAGGGCAAGATCAAGGAAAAGTGGGGTAAGCTCACGGATGACGACATCACGCAGATCAACGGCAAGCGCGACCAGCTAGCCGGCCGTATCCAGGAGCGCTATGGCTACACCAAGGAGCGTGCCGAAGAAGAGATGAAGAGCTGGGAAAACGACGCGCGCTGGTAGGCGTCGGCCCTTCTGACCGGTGCGGCGGCCGGATGCGAAAGCGTCCGGCCGCCGCGCTGCATTTTGGGAACCCCCGGGTGGTAGGGGATGCGTTAAGCGCAAGTTAGCTCTGAATGCAATCAAATGATGCACGCCGCAAGCGTAGCCGACTTAACATGTCACGTTGCTTCGGGGACACCCCCTCATCGCGCCACGCATGTACGCCGTCCTGCCCGCCTTTGTCTCGTCCATCTTTCTCGGTTACGGCCTCTATGTGCTGGTGACCAAGGGCGTCACGCGCGTGTCGGCGTCGTTCTTCCTGTTGTGCGTGACCACCTTTGCCTGGCAGGGGACCTGGGTGTTCCTGTTCCAGGCCGAGCATCCCGACGTGGCCACGGTGCTCGCGCGGCTTGGCTACCTGTTCATCCTGTTCCTGCCGACCACCTATTACCACTTTATCGCCGAGGTGACGGAGCGGCGCCAGGAGCGGCCAATCCTGCTCGCGTCCTATGGCATGAGCCTGTTGCTGGCCATGCTGCTGCTGTCCAGCGACCAGGTGGTGGCGGGCTACTACACGTACTTCTTCGGTGATTACCCGAAGGCCGGGCCGCTGCATCCGCTGCATTTGGTGCAGACCGTAATGGTGGCGGTGCGCAGTGCCTGGATCCTGGTCGAAGCGCGTCGGAGCGCGACCGCGGAACGCCGCAAGCGCTACAACCTGTGCCTCGTGGCGGTGATGCTCTACTCGCTGGCCGCCATGGACTACGCAGCGAACTACGGCTATGCCTTCTATCCGCCTGGCGTGGTGTTCGTGGCGCTGAGCCTTGGCATTCTCGCAGTCAGCGTGGTGCGCTACGACCTGATGCATCCGTATTCGCTGGCCGCCACGGTGGCCCATGAAGTGCGAACGCCGCTCGCTTCCATCCGCATGCAGGCCCAGGAGATGGCGCGGACGTGGCCCGAGGTGCTGCAGGGCTACCGGCTCGCCGTGGAACACGGGTTGTGCGAAGACCGCATGCGTCCGGGGCAACTCGATCGGGTGTCCAGCCTGGTGGGCGCGATCACGCGCGAGGTGGATGGCACCAGCACGGTCATCGACATGGCACTGGCCTCGGTCACGCTCGAGCGCCTGGACCGCAGCACCTTCGCGCCCCACGGCATCGGCGACTGCGTGCGCGCCGCGCTCGAGCGCTATCCGTTCCAGGGCGAAGACCGAGCCTGCGTGCAGGTGCGCGGCATCGACGATGCCTGGCGCTTCGTGGGCTCGGACACGCTGCTGGTGTACGTCCTGTTCAACCTGCTGAAGAATGCGCTGCATGCCATCCGCGCGCGCGGCGACGGCCATATCGACATTGTCGGCTCCGCCGAAGGGCCCTTCCACGTGGTGCGCTTCCGCGACACCGGCTCCGGCATTCCGGCCAACGTCCTGCCGCGCATCTTCGATCCGTTCTTCTCCACCAAGGCGCATGGCAGCGGCGCCGGCCTGGGCCTGGCCTTCTGCCGTCGCGCGATCGAGTCGTTTGGCGGGCGCATCGAGTGCGAGTCAGTGGCCGGTTCGCACACCACCTTCACGCTGCGGCTGCCGCGCTTCACCCCCATGGCGGACGGGCGCCTGCGCGCCAGCGCCGCCGGCTGATCCCAACCGGCGGCGCCGGGCCCGCGTTGCAGCCATGGCCGTGCTGGCCGCGGCGGCAACGGATCCCTCAGCGGGTCTTAGCTGGCCAGTGCCGGCAGGACCAGTTCATATTCCTTGACGCGCTCGATGATGCCGTGCGGGAAGCGGCTGATCCGCTTGTCCTTGTCGGCAAATACGATCTGTTGGTACCCCAGTGAAACCGGCTTGCCGCCGACGCAGAAGCGGAACAGCAGGTAGGCCGAGCACTGCTTGACCTGGAACGTGTTCAGGTAGCAGTCCACGCGCTGGAACGGGAACGTCTCCTCGACATACTCCTGGTGCGCGCGCTTGGTTACGAAGACGCCGCCGGTGGCCAGCAGGTTGTCGTGGATGCATTCGTGGAACCAGCGTTCGCGGCAGATGCCCTGCCATTCGAAGTAGCGGGCGAAGTACGTGTTCATGAAGGCATTGGAATCCTTGAGATAGATATCGATGGCATGGTGGAACGTCTTCTGCGGGGGTGTCTCCAGCAGGTCCTGCGTCAGCATGGCAGTACCGCGGTTCAGCACTTGGGGGATCACGTCTCGCATCAACATGGATTGACTCCGGAAATGACTGCAGAGCGGCAGTCGCGCCTGTCCCGGGGAAGGTCGGGGCATAACGCATTCTGGCCGCTTGCCGCATGGAGTTGGCGCGAGGATGTGGTGGCTTTTGCACTGGCACGACAACGGCCAGGTGCGAGGACGTGGCCGTCCGTTGGATGCGGGATCGATGGTGTGGTGCGCGCGGGAAGACCGTCCGCACGCACCTTCGAGATTTCCCGGGTTTAAGCCGGTGGCGCGCGCACGGGCAGCAGCGGAAGGACGTTGCGTCCTTCGCTCGTCACGCTAGCTGGGGAAAAGGATTGCGACGCCGACCTTGTGGGTCTCGGCCGGTCCCTGGACCGGGACTTCGGGCTGCAGGGCAGCCCCGGGAAATTGCTCCGCGATGATTGGCGGAATGCCCGGACCCTCGTTCTCCGCGTCCCAGACCAGGACGGCGCCGGCCTTCCTGAGGTCTTCCGGAGTGACCCACGGATTGAAGCGATAGCCGCCGTGCACGAACAGGGCCGTCGGGCGGTCGTCGGAATAGAACGCCGCATTGCCCGCGTACCAGGTGTCGCCAATCACATACCGGAGCGGTTTTCCCGTTTCGGCGAACCAGCGCTCGGTCACTTCGGCGCCGAGCTGCCGCCCGGGAAAATGCGTGCGGTTCTCCTTGCCGGCAAGGGCTGGCCGGCCGAGCTGATCCAGCGCGAACAGCAACGCGGGAAGCAGCAGGACCACGATCCAGGCGCGGCCAAAGGTACGCAGCCGCGCCGTGGTCAACACCGGGCGGATCGAGGTGGCAATCAGCAACCCCACGAAGCACAGCAGGGGGGCCGCCCACATGACGCGGGGCGGCCTTTGCGTGATGGCCGAGAGGCTAATGGAAAAGAGGATCGGTCCCAGGGCCAGCGCGACAAGATAGGCCCGGTCGAACTGCTTCGCGTCCGATGGCGGGGTCGCCGGCGTGGCGTCCCTGGCCCGCCAGCGCCACAGCATCAGCGCAAGAAGCAGCATCGGGATGAGCGCCGCCAGTTGCGCGCCGATGAATGAAGCGAGCTTGACCAGGTAGGTGCCCGTGCCGACCTCCGGGGCTCGCCGGGCCACATACTCGATCGAGATGAAACCGCTATCGACGATCCAGGCCATGTGCGGAAGAAAGGTCAGCAGCGCGGTCAATACCAGCACCCAGGGACCTGGTTCGGCAAGGCGATGGCGGGCCTGCGGGTGCGCGAGCACAAACATCGCCATGGGGACGAGATACGCCCCCATCGAATAGCGTGCCCAGAGTCCCAGGCCAGCGACGAGCCCGCACAGGAACCAGTCGCGCAGGCGGTTATCGGTCAGGGCGCGATGCAATAGCCAGCCAAACAGGGCGCCGAACGGCATCTGCAGGACAATGTCGTTGAACTCCGGCGTCGGGAAGTTGAAGTAATAGACCCCTTCCAGCAACAGGACACCGAGGAGCGCTTCGCGCTTGGTCGTGATGCGGCGCCCCAACTGCCACACGGCGACGAATACCGTTCCGATGCAGAGTTGCGCGGCAAGATAACAGGCCCACAGATTCTTGCCCGGCCAAACGCTCAGGGCTTCGGTGACCCACGGCCAGAGCGGGGGATCTTTCTCGTACCCGAGTTGCCATTCATGTCCCCACGCCAGCGCCTCGATGATGTCGAGTGACGCATTCTTCAGCAGCAGGCTCGGCAATAGTGTCCAGAGAACGACATGGCAAAGCACGGCCAGTGCGAGGACCCGGCTGGCGCCCAGTTCCTGCAAGGTTTGTGACCATGTCTGGAAAACACCGGAATAAACCGCGGGCTGCGCCGTAGCGGCTTCCGCGGTCGCATACGTTGAAAATTCTTCCACTTTGACTCGGGAAATCCCGCGCGGAACGAGAAACGCAGGAAAAAATTAGAAACCCATGATTACTCGAAAAACCGGGTCGCGCAGCGCATTGGCTTGACGAACGGGATATCGACTATCGCCTGATCGGCCAGTGATTATCCCAAAGTATTACGGATGATTACAAAATATGAATGTGCGAGTTGACACATTAATGACCCACTGCTAGCCGGCAGAAAAATGATGCTTGAAAATCACAAATAATCAGTGGCGCCGGATGATTGGTTGGACTGGTTGGCGGTAAACCCTAGTAGTCTAGGTTTATAGACCTTTATAGAGTTCGGCATGTTGTCCGGGACGCAGTGGTCCCTACGGACGGTCATTGAAACGGGCACGTCAGCCTGCCAGCCATGTCGGATAACCCATCGACCGAACTTCTTTCCCGTAGCCGCCAGCCGGTCTACCTGCAGCTCGCCACCATCTTTCGTCGCCAGATCGAAAGTGGGGCATGGGGGGCCGGCGCGCAGATCCCGTCGCTGGAGGCGCTGTGCCGCGAGTACGGCGTGGCGCGCATGACCATGCACCAGGCCCTGTCGATGCTCGATGAGGAAGGGCTGCTTGAGCGTTCGCGTGGCCGCGGCACCTTCGTCAAGGCGGGTCGGCGGCCACAGCGGCGTGTCTCGCTCTCCACCAGCTGGGACGAGGCCGTCGCGATCGGCGATGCCATCGATACCGAGGCGCTGGTGGAATCCGGCGGCAACGTGGCCCTGCCCGCCGACCTGGGCCTGCCCTGCAGTGGCAGGCATGCCGCCGAATACCATTTCCTGCGTCGCCTGCATCGCGTGGAAGGGCGGCCCTTTGCCGTCTGCCAGGTCTACATCGAGGCCGAGGTGTTTGCGCGCGAGCCGGAGGCGTTCCGGCAGGGCGCCTCGGTGCAGGTGCTGGACCGGTTTCCCGGCCTGCAGGTCAGCGCCGCGCGCCAGCGCCTGACCATCGTCGCGGCCGGAGCGGAATCCGCGGTCGCGCTGGACCTCGCCGTGGGCGCGCCGGTCGCAGAACTGCGCCGCTATGCCTGCGTCGATGACGTGGTCGTCTACTACGCCCGCATTGAATTCCCGACCGAATTCGTTTGCCTCGATTTCGACCTGCTGGCCGCTTCCGGGCGGCAGCCTGATGCCAACCCGTCCTGAATCACGGAACCCGATCCATGGAAACCTCCCAAGCAATGAACGGCGCTGAAAGCCTGGTCAAGACCCTGCTGGCCAGCGGCGTCGACACCTGCTTCGCCAACCCCGGCACGAGCGAGATGCACTTCGTGGCGGCGCTCGACCGGATTCCCGGCATGCGCTGCGTACTCGGACTGTTCGAAGGTGTCGTCACCGGTGCCGCCGACGGCTACGCACGCATGGCCGACAAACCGGCCGCCACGCTGCTGCATTGCGGGCCGGGGCTGGCCAATGGCCTGGCCAACCTGCACAACGCGCGCCGCGCGCAGACGCCGGTGGTCAACATCATCGGCGACCAGGCGACGTATCATCGGCCGCTCGATGCACCGCTCACCGCCGACACTGAGGGCTGGGCCCGTCCGGTTTCGGTGTGGACGCGCACGGCCACGCGCGCCGCGTCGGTCGGCGCTGATGCCGCGGCGGCGGTGCAGGCCGCATGCGCCGCGCCGGGCGGCGTCGCCAGCCTGATCCTCCCGTCTGACGTGTGCTGGGATGCCGGCGGAGAAGTGGCCGTACCGCTGCCGCCGTTGTCCGTGCCGAAGGTCGCGCCCGATGCCGTGCAGAACGCCGCGCGCGTGCTGCGTTCCGGGCAGCCGACGCTGATCGTGGTGGCGGGCAGCGCGCTGCGCGAGGCGCCGCTCGCCGACGCGCATCGCATTGCCGCGGCCACGCAGGCCCGGCTGATCACGCCCATGTCGAACGCGCGCGTGTCGCGCGGACGCGGGCGGCTGGCGGTGGATCGCATTCCCTATTCCGGCGACGTGGCCCGTGACCGGCTGGCCGGCATCCGCAACGTGATCCTGGTTGGTGCGCAGGCGCCCGTGACGTTCTTCGCCTATCCGGGCAAGTCGCCGCGTCCGTACCCGGAAGATGCGATCGTGCACGTGCTGGCACGGCCGGAAGAGGATCTCGCGGATGCGCTGGTCCGGCTTGCCGACGAGGTCGGCGCAAGGAACGCGGCGTTGCCGGAATCGACGCCCGTGGCGCCGACGGAGATTGCACGCGGCGCGGTCACGTCGGAAGCCGTGGCGAAGACGCTGACGGCGCTGCTGCCCGAGCAGGCCATCGTCGTGGAGGAGAGCGTCAGCTTCGGACGGGCCTTCTATCCGGGCACCGTGAATGCCGCGCCCCATGACTGGCTGCAGCTCACGGGCGGCGCCATCGGCGCGGGCTTGCCGCTTGCCACCGGCGCCGCCGTGGCCGCGCCGGGCCGCCGTGTCGTCGCCTTGCAGGCCGATGGCTCCGGCATGTACACGTTGCAGTCGCTGTGGACCATGGCACGCGAGCAGCTTGACGTCACGGTTGTGCTGCTGGCCAACCGCAAGTACGCGATCCTGCTCGGCGAACTGGCCGGTGTCGGTGCCAACCCGGGCAAGACCGCGCTCGACATGCTCGACATTGGCAACCCCGACCTGAACTGGGTGCAGATGGCCAACGGCATGGGCGTGGAGGGTGCGCGCGCGCACGACATGGAGACCTTCGCCGACCTGTTCCGCATGGCCAACCAGCGCAAGGGTCCGTTCCTGATCGAGCTGGTCATCTGAGCGCCGGCCTGCCGGACGGGGGGATTTCCGCATTCGGGAATCCTGCCTTTGGCAGATGCGAATTGCTGCACCGCGCATAGTGCGGCAATCTGGCAGCTGTGCCATGGAAGCCCCATGGCGGCATCATTTGTGAAGGAGACACCATGCCCCAACAAGGAGCGGCAGCGGGTCCGGACAAGGTCTACGCGGACATGCTCGCGGCCGGCCAATTCCGCATCCAGCACTGCCAGGACTGCAAGAAGCACGTATTTTTCCCGCGCAACATCTGCCCGCACTGCGGCGGTGACGCGCTTGACTGGAGCGATCCGAAAGGTACCGGCACGGTCTACTCCACCAGCGTGATCCGCCGCAAGCCTGAAGCCGGCGGCGACTACAACATCGTGCTGGTCGACCTGGACGAAGGCGTGCGCATGATGAGCCGGGTCGAGGGCATCGCCCCGACCTCGGTGCGCATCGGCATGCGCGTCAAGGCGCGCGTGGCGCCTGGCAAGGCAGAAGGCGAGCCCGCTCTCGTCGTGTTCGATCCGGTGGAGAGCTAAGCAAAATGAGTCTGTCTTCTCTGCGCGGCAGCGTCGCCATCGTCGGCGTCGGCCAGGCCGGCATGGGCGAAGCCCATGGCAAGACTGAAATGGAAATCCTGGTGGAAGCCGCCAAGGCAGCCGTGAAGGATGCCGGCATGTCGATGCGCGACATCGACGGCATCGCCACCGCCAGCGTCGGCGCCACCATGTGGGTGATGCCGGTGGCCGAGTACCTCGGCATCAAACCGAAGTTCCTCGACAGCACCATGATCGGCGGCTCGAGCTTTGTCTCGCACATGCTGCCCGCCATGATGGCGCTCGAAGCCGGCCTGTGCGATGCGGTGCTGGTCTGCTACGGCAGCAACCAGCGCACTTCGACCGTGGGCCGCGCCGGCATCGGCAAGGTGCGCGCGGTGCTCGATCCGCAGCCGTACGAAAACCCGTACCAGCCGCTGAGCCCGATCACGTCGTACGCACTGGCCGCTGCGCGCCACATGCATCAGTACGGCACCACGCGCGAACACCTTGCCGAAGTGGCCGTGGCCGCGCGCAAGTGGGCGCAGCTCAACCCGGAAGCGCAGATGCGCGATCCGCTCAGCATCGACGACGTGCTCAATGCGCGCATGGTGTCGGACCCGCTGTCGGTGCGCGATTGCTGCCTGGTGACGGATGGTGCCGGCGCCTACGTGATGGTCCGCGCCGACCGTGCCAAGGACATGGCCAAGCCGCCGGTCTACGTGCTCGGCAACGCCACCGCGACGTGGCACCGCCAGATCTCGTGCATGCCTGACGTCACCGTCACGGCGGCCAAGGAATCCGGCGAGCGCGCGTTCGCCATGGCCGGCCTCAAGCCGTCGGATGTCGACGTGGCCGAACTGTATGACGCGTTTACCATCAATACGCTGCTGTTCCTGGAAGACCTTGGCTTCTGCGCGAAGGGCGAGGGTGGTCAGTTCGTCAGCGGCGGCGGCATTGCGCCTGGCGGCCGCTTGCCGGTGAACACCAACGGTGGCGGTCTGTCATGCGTGCATCCGGGTATGTACGGCATGTTTATCACGATCGAAGCCGTGCGCCAGCTCCGTGGCGAATGCGGTGACCGCCAGGTCAAGAACGCCGAAGTCGCCGTGGTCCATGGCAACGGCGGTACGCTGTCCAGCCAGGCCACGGCGATCCTGGGGACGGCTGCAACGGTGTAAAGCGATCTGGGTTTGAAGGGAAGTGGGGAGGCGGCGGTGGAACTGAGGGGTTGGTTCCACCGCCGTTTTCTTTTGGCGGGGGCTGGCGTGATTGGCAGGATGCTGTTGTGTCGTCGGCGTAGCCGATGGGGAGTCTGTGGTTATGACTGGGGTCGCTGCTCTTGGCAGGCGCTGCTGTTTCGCCGGCGCCGCCCGCGCAAAACACCCCCCCCCCCCACACCCAAAACACCCCAAAAC
>NZ_JBYOJS010000018.1:0-9009 GCF_057798895.1 Cupriavidus sp. 22TCCZM04-2 | reverse complement strand
CGTGGGGGCGCGGCTGTGGCCGCCCGGGGGTGTTCCGCCGCCCCCCCCGGCGAAACAGCCGCGCCTGCCAAGCACGATAACCCAGTCATCACCAAAGAACCTCGACGCCGGCAAAACCGAAGAGCAAACAGCCCTTAAGTTGCCAGCCCGGTCACGCTGCCCGTGGTCTCGGTCATGCCATAGGTCTGCACGAATCCGCAGCCGAACACTTCCATGCCTTCGCGCAGCAAGTGGGCCGGCATCGGCGCGGAGCCGTAGACCAGGTAGCGCAGGCGCGAGTAGTCCACCTGCCGCGCACGCGGGTCGCGCAACAGGATCTGGATCGCCGACGGCACCAGGAACAGCTTGCTGATGCGGTCGTTGGCGATAAAGTCCAGCACGCGGCGCGAATCGAAATCCGCACGACAACGCCTTTTGCGCCCGCCAGCAGTCCGCGCAATCCCCATCCGGTGCCGCCGATATGGGCGACCGGCATCGCCACGAGCGAAACATCGTCAGGGACCCAGCGCAGCCACGCAATGTTGTCTCGCTCGGCAATGATCGCGCTGACACTAAAGACGGCTGTTAAGCTTGTCAACACTGGAAAAACACGGACACACAGATTCCGGCCACGATGAAACAAGCCCTTACGCCCCTGGAAGGACAGGAAGGTTTTGCGGTGCCGCGCTACTCGCGCGGCAGGAAGACGACGGAACGGTTGCTCGAAGCCGGCCGCCGCCTGTTGCGCGACCGCACGCTGGAGCAGGTGCCGATCCAGGACATCTGTGGCCATGCCGGCGTGACCACGGGCGCGTTCTACAGCCGCTTCGATGGCAAGGAGAGTTACTTCCGCGCCTTGCAGACCTTGCTGGTCGCGCAGTTGCGCGAAGGGATGGAGCAGCGTGTCGCGTTGTTCGATGCCGGCCAGATGACGCTGCGCGAGGTGGTGGAATCGCTCGCGCGCAACAACCGCATGTGGGCGTACCGCAACGAGGGCGTGCTGCGCGCGTCGCTGATCGAACGGGCCATTACCGGCGAAGACCCGCTCAAGCGCATGAACCAGGACTATGTGGAACTGGTGGTGCCGCGCCTGGCGCGGCTGCATCCCGCGGGCGCCTCGCCCGAACTCGAAACGCGCATCCGCTTTGCCTACCAGGCCATGGTGGGAACGCTGGTCTATACGCTGGTCAACCGGTCCGGTACGTACCGGTTGTCAGACCGCAGGCTCGAGGCGGAGATGGCGCGGGCGTTTTATCTCTACATCACGCAGGAGCTTGGGTAAATGCGTGGTCCCGAAAGAGCCAAGGAGAAATGCCATGAGTGATGTCACAGCGGACCGCAGCGTATCCCGGTCCAGCGATTGCCCGGCGTGCCCCGGCAACCCCGTGATGGAGCGCATCGCGACGCGCAAGGCGGAGGTCGGCGAACTGGCCATCCATCGCGCACTGCCCAGCCGCCAGCGCCGCATGGTCGGCGCCTGGTGTTTCCTCGACCATGCCGGCCCGATCGTGTTCGGGCCCGGCGATGGCCTGCGCGTGGGTCCGCATCCGCATATCGGCCTGCAGACATTCACGTGGATGATCGAAGGCGAGGTCATGCACCGGGACAGCCTGGGCTCCGAGCAGGTCATCCGGCCGGGTCAGGTCAACCTGATGACGGCCGCGCACGGCATCTCCCACGCAGAGGACTCCGTCACGCCGCAGGGCGGCGGCTTGCATGCGGCGCAGCTGTGGATTGCCCTGCCCGAAGACCGGCGCCATGGCAAGCCGGCGTTCAGGAACTATCCGGAACTGCCGGTTACCGCGCACGGCGGGTTCCGTGTCACGGTGCTGGTCGGGACGGTTTTCGGCGAAACATCGCCGGTCGAGGTGCATTCCCCGCTGACCGGGCTTGACCTCACGGCCGATGGGGCGGCCCAGGCATCGTTGCCGCTTGACGCAGGGTTCGAGCACGCCGTGCTCGTCCTGAGCGGGGAGGCGCGGATCGAAGGCGAGCCGCTGGCGGTCGATACGCTGCTCTACCTGGGCACCGGGCGGGCGCAGCTCGACGTGCAATGCTCGGGGCCGGTGCGCTTGCTGGTGATCGGCGGCGCGCCGTTCGCGGAGGACATCCTGGTGTGGTGGAACTTCGTCGCGCGCAACCAGGCGGAAATCGAAGCGGCCGCGCGGGACTGGAACAACGGTGATCCACGCTTCGGCAAGGTCACGGGAAGCCCGTCGCCGCGATTGGCGGCGCCGGACCTGACCGGCGTGCAGATCAGGCAGCCGGGGCGCTAGCGCGCGGGGTCCCGGCTGGGGGGCTCACACCCCCCAGAGGATATCGGCGTGCTCGCGTTGCGCGACCCGCATCATGTCGAGCAGCGGGTAGGCGCGTTGCGACAGCATGATGCGCTTGCGGCCGTCCCGGTCGGCATGGCCGGCCGCGCCGTCGTCGGGGGCATGAAGCGCCTTGTCTTCCGAGATCGCCGCTTCGAGCCTGCAGATGGCCTCGGGCAGTTCCTCGGCCGCGATGACGCCGCGCTCGCCGATGCGCTTGCCCAGGATGCCGAGCAGGTATTGCGCCAGGTCGCGCAGCATCGAGATATCCGGCGCCGCCTTCGAATGAAGGGTCACTAGCATGTCAGTTCCTCCTTGATCAGATGCGATGCGGCGCTCGTTTCGCCGAGCCCCCATGTCATCCACAACGTCTCACCGCCCCGGTGCGTGGACACGCTGCCTGCAAGGTTCCGTACGCAGCGGCCGACGCGACGGCATCAGCCATCGCCGCCCTCCGGCTCGCCCTGGTCGATCGCCACCAGCACGCTGCAGGAAACCTTGTCCAGCAGCAGGCCGTTGCCATTGCCGGCCCACCATCGCTTGAGCGCGCCGCAGCGGCTGTGCCCCACCACGATCAGGTCGACGTGCAAGGTATTGGCCATGCGGGCGATCTGGTCGATCGGGATGCCGGTCGCAAAATGCCCGGTGGTCTCGATGCCGCATGCCCGCAGCCGGTCGACACCTTCGCGCAGGATTCTCCGGGCGGATTGTTCCTCGACCATCTGCGCGTCGCCTGCCAAGGCATCGAACCCCTGGATCCAGTAAGCGTGCTCGAGCACCGCCAGCAGGTGGGCCTCCGCGCCAAGCTGCCGCGCCAGATCGGCGCCGTAGCGAAGCGCCCGCCGGCCATCGCGTGATCCGTCATAGCAAAGCAGGATGCGTGAAAACAATGGCATCGCCGTTCCCCTTGATGGCCGTCAGCCTGCATGCCCCCCCGCCACAGCGCCGACGCGTTCCTTCATGGTTGAATATATATCATGTTGTGATGTATTTTTCCGGCTGCGTTCGTGAAGCCTTGCAGGACGGAGATCGGTTCGGCAAAGCTGGACCGTAGTCACGACAGTATCCGGCAAGAACGGCGGCGGTGTCGGCGGCCGGGACTTGCCGCTGTCCTTTTCTTGATCATTTGCTGGCTGCTGAATGCAGCGCGAACCACTTTGCGGACACACGCGCCTCCAACACTGTCGGCAAACTCCTTATTCATCCAACTCATATATATGAGCTAGTTGACATGGACGAGAGCCTCTCCTAAGATGAATCCCACAAACCACCCCACAACCCAGGAGACAACAAAATGATTCATGTCGTGCTGCATGACGCCAAGGACACCGTCGCGGTGGCTGTGGTGGAAGGCATCCAGGCGGGTACCCGGCTGAATGCGTGGATCATGGATGAGGACAAGGTCGTCACGGTGACGGCGCTCCAGCCGATTCCCATCGGCCACAAGGTGGCGTTGTGCGACATGGCTCCCAACGACACCGTCTTCAAGTACGGCGTCGACATCGGCAAGGTGGTGGCCCCGATCAAGGCCGGCGAGCACGCCCACGTCCATAACATCAAGACCAAGCGCTGGTAAGCCGCCGCGCCGCCGTCCCGCATCCACCACTATCCATTCCAAATCCGAGGGCCATGCCATGTCCGTGATCGACCAAAACACCACCTTCTGGGGCTACCGCCGCGACAATGGTCGCGTGGGTGTGCGCAACCACGTCATCATCCTGCCGCTGGATGACCTCTCCAATGCCGCCGCCGAGGCCGTGGCCGTCGCAATCAAGGGCACCATGGCGATTCCGCACCCGTACGGCCGACTGCAATTCGGGCCGGACCTGGACCTGCACTTCCGCACGCTGATCGGCGCGGGCAGCAACCCGAACGTCGCCGCGGTGGTGGTGATCGGCATCGAGGACGGCTGGACCAAGCGCGTGGTTGATGGCATCGCCAAGACCGGCAAGCCGGTGGTTGGCTTCGGCATCGAGGGGCACGGCGACCACGACACCATCATGCGTGCTTCCAAGGCAGCGAAGGAGTTTGTGCAGTACGCCACCGCGCTGCATCGCGTGGAATGCCCGATCGGCGACCTGTGGGTGTCGACCAAGTGCGGCGAGTCGGATACCACGTCCGGCTGCGGCGCCAATCCGACCGTGGGCAATGCGTTCGACAAGCTGCATCCGCTGGGCACCACGCTGGTGTTCGGCGAGACCTCGGAGCTGACCGGCGGCGAACATATCGTCGCGGCGCGCTGCGCCAATGACGACGTGCGCCACCAGTTCATGGCGATGTTCGAGCGCTACCAGGGCATGATCGACCGCTGGAAGACCTCGGACCTGTCCGAGTCCCAGCCGACCAAGGGCAATATCGCCGGCGGCCTGACCACCATCGAAGAGAAGGCGCTCGGCAATATCCAGAAGATCGGCAAGAAATGCACGGTCGACGGCGTGCTCGACAAGGCCGAGGAGCCGACCCATCCGGGCCTGTGGTTTATGGATTCGTCGTCCGCGGCGGCCGAGATGGTGACGCTGTGCGCCGCCGCGGGATACGTCGTCCATTTCTTCCCGACGGGCCAGGGCAACGTGATCGGCAACCCGATTGTCCCGGTAATCAAGCTCTGCGCGAACCCGCGCACGGTGCGGCTGATGAGCGAGCACATGGACGTCGACTGCTCCGGCCTGCTGCAGCGCGAGCAGACGCTGGACCAGACCGGCGACAAGCTGCTCGAATGCATGCTGGCAACCGTCAATGGCCGCTGGACGGCAGCCGAGGCGCTCGGCCACCGCGAGTTCGTGCTGACCCGCATCCACGAGTCCGCATGATGAGGCGCATCTGCATCAGCGAGTTCATGGACCCGGCCGCGGTGCAGGCGCTCACGCCCGGCTTCGACGTGCGCTACGAGCCGGGCTGGGTGGACCAGCGCGGCGCCTTGCTCGACGCGCTGTCCGGGGCCGATGCGCTGATCGTGCGCAACCGCACCCAGGTCGACGCGGCGCTGCTCGAGCGCGCGCCCGCGCTGCGCGTGGTCGGGCGGCTCGGCGTGGGGCTCGACAATATCGATGTCGCGGCGTGCCGCGACCGCGGCATCCGCGTGATTCCGGCCTCGGGCGCCAACGCGCGCTCCGTGGCCGAATACGTCGTGACCACGGCCGCGATGCTGCTGCGCGGCGCCTATGCCAGCAGCGCGGAACTGGCCGATGGCAGCTGGCCCCGTGCGCGCCTGTCGGATGGGCGCGAAGCATTGGGCAAGACGCTGGGCCTGGTCGGCTTCGGCGATATCGGCCGGCAGGCCGCCGCGCTCGCGCAGGCGTTCGGCATGCAGGTGGTGGCGCATGATCCGATGCTGTCCGCTGACGATCCGGCCTGGTCCGCTACCGGCGTGGAAGGCGTTGCACTGGATGTGCTGCTGGCGCGCTCCGATGCCGTGAGCCTGCATGTCCCGCTGGTGGCCGCAACGCGGCACCTGATGAATGCGCAGCGCATTGCCGCCATGAAGCCCGGGGCGGTGCTTATCAACACGGCGCGCGGCGGTGTCGTGGACGAGGCCGCACTGGCCCGCGCGCTGCGCGACGGACACCTGGGCGGTGCCGCGCTCGACGTGTTCGAAGCCGAGCCGCTGCCCGCGCAAAGCGTGCTGGCGGGCGTGCGCAACCTGGTGCTGACCCCGCATATCGGCGGCGTCACGCGCGAGGCCAATGCGCGCGTGTCGATGATGATCGCCGCGCAGGTGCGGCAAACGCTGGAGACCCTGTCATGAGCCGAGTCCCGATGGGGCAGCTGGAAGCGCTGGCGCGGGCCGCCTTGCGCCGGGCTGGAGCGAGCGCCTTGCAGGCGCAGGCGACGGCGGCGGCGCTGGTGCGGGCCGATGCCATGGGCCTGGCCTCGCACGGCGTTTCGCGCGTGCCGATGTACGTCGGGCATCTGCGCCATGACCGTGTCGACGGGCAGGCGGTGCCAGTGGTGCGCAGTGTCCGTGCCAGCGCGGCGCTGGTCGATGCCGGGAGCGGGTTTGCCTTTCCGGCCTGCGAGCTGGCGATCGCCGAGGCCATGCGCCGCGCGCGCGACACCGGCGTGGGCGTCGCCGCCGTCGCCAACAGCCATCACTTCGGCGCCGCCGGGTTGCCGCTCGATACCGTGGCCCGCGCCGGCATGGTGGGCATCGCCATGGGCAATTCGCCGGCGGCGATGCCGGCCTGGGGTGGCAAGCGAGCGCTGTTCGGCACCAATCCGATTGCGGCAGCGTTTCCGCGGCCGGGCCGGCAGCCGGTCCTGATCGACCTGTCGCTGTCCGAAGTCGCGCGCGGCAAGATCATGGTCGCGGCCAAGCAGGGCAAGCCGATTCCGCTCGGCTGGGCGCTCGACGAAGAGGGGCAGCCGACCACCGATGCGCAGGCGGCGCTGCGCGGCTCGATGCTGCCTGCGGGCGGCGTCAAGGGCGCCATGCTGGCGCTGATGGTGGAGCTGCTGGTGACTACGCTCGCCGGCGCGCAGTTTGGCGCGGAAGCGGATTCGTTCTTCACCGATGCCGGCAACCGGCCGCGCATCGGGCAACTGTTCCTCGTGCTTGATCCGGGCGCTTTCGCCGGCTCGGATGTCTATGGGGAACGGGTCGAGGCGCTGCTGCACGCGATGCTGGGTGATGAGGGCACGCGGTTACCCGGCGCGCGGCGTTACACGCTGCAGTCGGAAGCGCAGGAACATGGCATTGAAATACCGGAAGCACAGCTTGCCGAACTGCTGTCGCTCGCCGGCGAGGAGGTGAAAGCGTAGGCCATTCCCCATCGACAACGGACCCGCCAGGAAGCGGGCCGGCGACCCCAAACGGAGACACACCATGCATCGAGGCTCGATTCGCCCGGCGTTCAGGCTGGCTGCCCGCGCGCTTGTAGCGTTGTCCGCAGTATCGACGTTCGCGTGGCTGGCGCCCTCGCCAGCGGCGGCACAGGGAAGCGTTCCGGTCCCATCCGCCAATGACTATCCGAACAAGCCAATTCGCTATGTGGTGCCGTTCTCGGCCGGCGGGCTGACGGACATCATGGCGCGGCTGGTTGGCCAGCAGTTGTCGGAGGAGTGGAAGAAGCCGATCGTGGTCGACAACAAGCCCGGCGGCAATGCCAATATCGGCGCCGACCAGGTCGCCAAGTCGCCGGCGGATGGCTACACCTGGCTGGCTGTCACGCTGACGCATGCTTCCAACGCGACCCTGTTCCCGAAGCTGCCGTTCAGCATGCAGAAGGACCTTGTGCCGGTGGTGCGCATTGCGTCGTCGCCGATGCTGGTGGTGGTGCCGGCGAATTCGCCGGTCAAGTCCATGAAGGACCTTGCCGCCGCCGCGCAGAAGGCCAGGCTCAATGCCGGTTCAAGCGGCAACGGCACGCCGCCGCACCTGACGCTGGCCTTGTTCGAAAGCCAGACCCGCTCCAGTTTTACCCATGTTCCGTACAAGGGCGGCGCGCCGTCGATGACCGACCTTATCGGTGGCCAGCTCGACGTGGTGTTTTCCAATTTCCCGGAATCCATCGCCTATGTGAAGGGCGGCAAGCTGCGCGCGCTGGCGGTCACGACGCGCGAGCGGCATCCGCAACTGCCCGATGTCCCGACCGTGGCCGAAGCCGGGTTCCCGGAACTCATCGTCGAGAACTGGACAGGGCTGATGATGCCGGCGGGCACCCCGCGGCCTATCGTCGAGAAGGTCGCCACTTCGGTCGGGCGCCTGCTGCAGACCGACGCCATGCGTGAGCGCATCGTGGCCGCGGGCTTCACGCCGGCGCCGCAGAGCCCGCCGTTCAACGAGTACTTCAATACCGAGGTCACGCGCTGGGCGAAGCTGATCGAGGAGAAGCAGATCCGGGTCGAATAGGCGCGGGCGGCGGCGCCGGGCAGCGGCTTGATATCATCCGGCCTTGTTCTATCGGAATTGCATGGCGCGGCCGTCCGGGCCGCCCGGCACGCTTATCTCAGGGGATCCTAACGTGGGCGCGAGATTTGACGCAGGCAGCGCCATCGGCGGTGTCCTGTACAAGGATGTGAAGCAGGCAATACTCGCCGCACTGGCGGAAGGCGAGTGGAAGCCGGGCGAGGTCATTCCGTCCGAACGCAAGCTGATCGAGCGCTTCGGCGTGTCGATCGGCACGCTGCGCAAGGCGATCGACGAACTGGTGGCCGAGAACATCATGATCCGCCACCAGGGCCGCGGGACCTTCGTGGCCACGCATCGGCAGGAAGACCATTTCTTCCGCTTCTTCCGCATCGTCCGGCAGGACGGGCATCGCGAATTTCCCACCGTCCAGCTCGCCAGGTTCCGCCGGGCCAAGGCGGACAAGGAAGAGGCCACCGCGCTCGGGCTGGCAGTCGGCGCAGCCGTGTTCCGCTTCACCAACGTGCTGTCGCTCGAAGGCGAGCCCGTCATGATCGACGCCATCACGGTGCCGGAAGAACGGTTCAGGACGCTGACGGAAAAGCAGCTGCGCGAGCGGCCGAACACGCTCTACAACTTCTACCAGGATGCCTTCGGCATCAACATCATCCGCACCGAGGAACGCATGCGTTCCGCGCTGGCGGATGAAGACGACGAGGCTTTGCTCGGCGTGCCGGTCGGCACTTCGCTGCTGAAGATCCTGAGGGTGGCCTCGTCGTATCACGACGAGCGCATCGAATATCGGGTTTCGCGCGTCGATACCAGCAGCCACGAGTTCGTGCTGTCGCAGCCCTGAAATGCCGCGGGGGG
>NZ_JBYOJS010000017.1:0-150083 GCF_057798895.1 Cupriavidus sp. 22TCCZM04-2 | reverse complement strand
CTTGGCGTCAACGGCTTCATCGGCCACCACCTGACGCGCCGCATCCTGGAAACCACGTCGTGGGAGGTCTACGGCATGGACATGTCGTCCGACCGCCTGGGCGACCTGGTCAACCATCCGCGCATGCACTTCTTCGAGGGTGACATCACCATCAACAAGGAGTGGATCGAGTACAACATCCGCAAGTGCGACGTGATCCTGCCGCTGGTGGCCATCGCCACGCCGGCCACCTACGTGCGCAACCCGCTGCGCGTGTTCGAGCTCGACTTCGAAGCCAACCTGCCGATCGTGCGCAGCGCCGTCAAGTACGGCAAGCACCTGGTGTTCCCGTCGACCTCCGAGGTCTACGGCATGTGCGCGGACGAGGAGTTCGATCCGGAAGCCTCGCCGCTGATCTACGGCCCGATCAACAAGCCGCGCTGGATCTACGCCTGCTCCAAGCAGCTGATGGACCGCGTCATCCACGCCTATGGCATGGAGCAGGGCCTGAACTACACGCTGTTCCGCCCGTTCAACTGGATCGGCGCCGGGCTCGATTCGATCTTCGAATCGAAGGAAGGCTCCTCGCGCGTGGTCACGCAGTTCCTGGGCCATATCGTGCGCGGCGAGCCGATCAAGCTCGTTGACGGCGGTGCGCAGCAGCGCGCGTTTGCCGATATCTCCGACGGTATTTCGGCGCTGATGCACATCATCGAGAACAAGGACGGCGTCGCCAGCGGCAAGATCTTCAACATCGGCAATCCGTCCAACATCCACTCGGTGCGCGAGCTGGCCGAGATGATGCTGAAGATGGCCGCCGACTACCCCGAGTACGCCGAAGAGGCGCGCAAGACGCAGATCGTCGAGACCTCGTCGGGTGACTTCTACGGCAAGGGCTACCAGGACGTGCAGCACCGCGTGCCGAAGATCGACAACACCATGCAGGAACTGGGCTGGAAACCCGAGGTGACGATGGAGCAGGCGCTGCGCCGGATCTTCGAAGCGTACCGCGACAAGGTCGTGGAAGCGCGCACCCTCGTCGACGGCGCCAACTGAGCCGGGACCCATGGCCAGAATCGCCCTCAAGGTTGACGTCGACACGCTGCGCGGCACGCGCGAAGGCGTGCCGGCGCTGCTGTCCATGCTCGATGCGGTGCAGGCACAGGCCACCTTCCTGTACAGCCTGGGCCCGGACCACACCGGCTGGGCGCTGCGCCGCGTATTCCGGCCGGGGTTCCTGAAGAAGGTGTCGCGCACCTCGGTGGTGTCCAACTACGGCCTGCGCACGCTGATGTACGGCGTGCTGCTGCCGGGACCGGACATCGGCCGCAAGGCGGCCGCCGAAATGCGCGCGGCGCGCACGGCCGGCCACGAATGCGGCATTCATACCTGGGACCACGTCTACTGGCAGGACAACGTGCGCGAGCGCGACCCGGCCTGGACCCGTCGCCAGATGCAGAACGCGTTCGACCGCTATGCCGACATCTTCGGCGAAGCGCCGCCCACGCACGGCGCCGCCGGCTGGCAGATGAACGACGAGGCGTTCCGGCAGATCGACGACTGGGGCATGGCCTATGCATCGGACGGGCGCGGCACGGCGCCATACATCCCGACCATCGGCGGGGTCGCCTGCCGCCATGTGCAGATGCCGACCACGCTGCCGACGCTCGATGAAATGATCGGCGTCGATGGCCTGACCGAGGACAACGTCCATGAGGCCGTGCTGCGTTTGACGGAAGGCGCGGGCGGCATGCGCGACCATGTCTTCACGCTGCATACGGAGCTGGAAGGCGGCAAGCTGGCGCCGGTGTTCCGTCGGCTGCTGCAAGGCTGGAGGGCGCAGGGGCATGAGCTGGTGTCGATGGCTGCGTATTACCGGCACATCGACCGCGATACCCTGCCGGCGTTGCCGGTGACGTGGGGGGAGATTGAAGGACGCAGCGGCGAGCTGATTATTCAGCCCTGAAATTCCGGGCAGGGACTTCGTGGAAGCTCCCGCCTTCTCCCCCGGCCCCTGTCCCATTGCATGGGAGAGGGGAGCAGACGGCCAGGCCTGACCATTCCCTCTGTGGCGCCGAAGCCTTCTACCGCCGCGCCAATCGCAGCCCGTTGAACACCACCAGCAGGCTCGCCCCCATATCGGCGAACACCGCCATCCACATCGTTCCCATCCCCGCCACCGTCAGCGCAAGGAACACCACCTTGATGCCCAGCGCCAGCGTGATGTTCTGCCACAGGATGCGCGACGTGCGCCGCGACAGCCGTACGAACGCGGGGATCTTGCGCAGGTCGTCATCCATCAGCGCGACGTCGGCAGTTTCGATCGCGGTATCGGTGCCGGCGGCGCCCATGGCGAAGCCGATATCGGCCCGCGCAAGGGCCGGCGCGTCGTTGATGCCGTCACCCACCATGCCGACCTTGCCGCGTGCCGCATGCGTGTCAGCCGCCAGCGTGGCGATGGCGTCCGCCTTGTCTTGCGGCAACTGATTCCCGCGCGCCTCGTCGATGCCGACCTGGATACCGATGGCCTGCGCGGTATGCGGGTTGTCGCCGGACAGCATGATAGTCTTCACGCCCAGCGCGTGCAGCTCGGCGATGGCCTGGCGGCTGGTGTCGCGCACGGTGTCGGCCACCGCGAACATGGCCTGCGCCACTGCCGCGCCGTCCTTGCCAAGGCGCGCCAGCAGCACCACGGTCTTGCCCTCGCGTTCCAGGGCTTCAAGCCGGTCCTCCAGTTCGGGCGAGCACGCGCCCATGTCGTGGATCAGCCGGTGGTTGCCCAGGCAGTAGTCATCGCCATCGATACGGCCGCGCGTGCCACGTCCGGCCAGCGCCACGAATTCCGTCACATCCAGCAAGCCGACGCCATCCGCCTGCGCCGCAGCAGCAACGGCCTTCGACACGGGATGGTCGGACCTCGCGGCCAGGCTCGCGGCAATTGGGCGCGCGGCGGGCGCGTCATCGACAAGCATTGCCTGGTCCGTCTGCACGGGCTTGCCGTGCGTGATGGTGCCGGTCTTGTCGAGCGCCACCCATGACAGGTCCTTGCCCTGCTCCAGGTAGACCCCGCCCTTGATCAGGATGCCGCGCCGCGCCGCGGCCGCCAGGCCGCTGACGATGGTCACGGGCGTGGAGATCACGAGCGCGCACGGGCAGGCAATCACCAGCAGCACCAGCGCCTTGTAGATCCACTCCACCCACGGCCCGCCCATGGCCAGCGGCGGCACCACCGCCACGGCCAGCGCGATGGCGAACACCGTCGGCGTGTAGAGGCGCGCGAACTGGTCGACAAAGCGCTGCGTCGGCGCGCGGCTGGCCTGCGCGGCTTCCACGGCGTGGATGATGCGGGCCAGCGTGGAATCGTCGGCGGGCGCGGTGACTTCGTATTCGATCTCGCCGGACTGGTTGATGGAGCCCGCGAACAGCGCGTCGCCGGCGGCCTTGTCGACCGGCACGCTCTCGCCGGTGATCGGCGCCTGGTCCAGCGCGGACTGGCCGCGCACCACGCGCCCGTCCAGCGCGACGCGTTCGCCGGGGCGCAGCCTTACCAGCGCCCCTACGACCACGCCGGCCGCCGGCACGGCAGCCCAGCTGCCATCCGCCTGCAGCACGGTGGCCTGCTCGGGCGCCATCGCCATCAGGCCGCGGATGGCATTGCGCGCCCGGTCCAGCGAAGCGGCCTCGATGCGTTCGGCCAGCGCGAACAGCACCATGACCATCGCCGCTTCCGGCCATTCGCGCAGGACCAGCGCGCCGGTCACGGCAATGCTCATCAGCGCGTTGATATTCAGGTTGGCATTGCGCAGCGCGATCCAGCCCTTGCGGTAGGTGGTCAGCCCGCCCAAGGCCACGGCCGCGATGGCCAGCAGCGCCGGCAGCCACGGATCCCACAGCCCCAGCCATTCGGTGGCCTCGGCCCCGACTGCGGCCACGCCGGCGAGCGCCAGCGGCCACCAAGGCTTGTGCTCCGCGAGGGGCAACGGCGCAGACTGCTCCGAGACAAGCGGCTCCGCCTTCATGCCGAGACTCGCGATCGCCTTTACGACAGGATCGGCCGAGGCCAGCGTGTGATGCACGGTCAGGACGCGCTGCATCAGGTTGAAATCGAGCGCCGCCACGCCGTCCATGCCGCCGAGCTTGTTGCGGATCAGCGTTTCCTCGGTCGGGCAGTCCATCGCGTCGATCCGGTAGCTGGCCGAGCGCGCGCCGGACGGAATCGCCGCGGGCGCCACGGGCGCGACGCTGATCGCCGTGCCGCAGCCGCCACCGCAGCACGCGGCCGGTTGCGGCGCGTGCTCGTGATGACCATGCTCGTGCTGGTGGTCATGATCATGGTCGTGATGCTCATGCGCGTGACCATGGCCAGCGTCCGTTTTGTTGCGCGTGTGTTCGTGTGGCAAGGCGTCTTCAGGTGTCGTGCGAGCCATTTCTTCTTTCCGGCTGGTTTGACCTGATGTCATTGAAGACCCTGTAGCGGCTACAGAGTCAAGCATGACGCCGACGCGGCCCGTTCGCGTCAGGGTGACCCAGCCTGCGCTTGCCAGAGGGCTGCTGTGCGCCGCTATAATCGCGGCCATGCGCCGTCTGCTGATCCTCCTGTTCGCTATTTTGCTGCCGCTCCAGTTCACCTGGGCGAGCGCGGCCGCATTCTGCGAGCACGGGCGCGAGCAGCTGCGGCAGCAGGAGACCGGCGCCGCCCCGGGCTGGCATTTCGGCCATCACGCGCATGAGCATGAGGCCGGCGCCCACGGCAAGAGCAGCACCAAACTGCCGGATGCCGATTGTGCGATATGCCATTTCGCCGGCTCGCACGTCATGGTGCCGGCTGCGACACAGCCTGTGTCCTACCACTTCATTACCGTTCGCTACCGCGTGTTGCCCGTGAACTACGGGTCGGTACCCGCGCGCGAACCGAATCGGCCCCAGTGGCTGCAACTGGCGTAATCCGCCGGTTCGGGGCCATGGCCCATCCTCTGCCTTTGCCGCGCCCGCGCTGACCGCGCAGGGCCGGCATCCCGGATCGACGGATCTCGCGGCGTGACCGCCGTCAGCGTGCGCATTCGCGCGCGTGACGGTATCGCGCCGGTGTTCCCTGGCTTCGATCTGGTGATACCCGATGAAACACGTAGTGATACCGCTGGGACTGGCAGCCGCACTGCTCGCCCCGCTTGCGCATGCCGCCGCCGATGCGGCCATGCCGCCTGCACCGCGCTTGCAGCGCACCGCAGAACCGCCCGACACGACCGAACCGCAGGGCATCCTGACGCTGGACGCCGCCCTCGCACTGGCCACGGCCCGCAACTCTGCCCTTTCCGCCGCCCGCCGGGAACTCGACGCCACCGAAGGCGCCATCACGCAGGCGCGCACCATTCCGAACCCGGTCATCGGCTACGAAATGGAAGACACGCGCAGCGCGTCGCGCACCACCACCGCGCAGGTGAGCCTGCCGATCGAGCTGGGCGGCAAGCGCTCGGCCCGCATCGACGCCGCGCAGAAGGCCCGCGAACTGGCCACCGCGCAACTGAGCAGCGCCGAGGCCGGTCTGCGCGCCGCGGTGATCGGCGCCTTCTTCCAGGTACTGGTGGCGCAGGAGCGAGTCGGCCTGGCCGAAAGCTCGCTGGGCATTGCCACGCGCGGGATGCAGGCCGCGGCGCGGCGCGTGGCCGCGGGCAAGGTCTCGCCCGTGGAGCAGACGCGTGCGGAAGTCGAGCAGGCCAATGCCGAACTGGAGCTGGCCGAGGCCCGCGCCACGCTGGAAACCTCGCGCCAGCAACTGGCGGCGCAGTGGGGCAGCCAGGCGCCGGCATTCTCTTCGGCAAGCGGCGACCTGGAAGCCCTGCCATCGCGGCCGTTGCCCAACGCCCTCGACGAAACACTCGATGCCGCGCCCGAAATGCGCGCCAGCCGGAGCGAGATGGCGCGGCGCCAGGCGATCGTCAACGTCGAGCGCAGTCGGCGGTATCCCGACGTGACCTTGAGCGTTGGCGCCAAGCGCGAGAATGCATCGGATCGCGGTTACTACCCCGTGCTCGGCGTCTCGCTGCCGCTGCCGCTGTTCGACCGCAACCAGGGCAACCTGTACACCGCCATCCGCCAGGCCGACAAGGCCGCCGACGAAAGCCGCGCCACGCGCGTGCGGCTGGCCAGCGACTTGCGCCAGGCATCCAGCCAGCTGGCGTTGTCGCGCAACAGCGCGCTGACCCTGCGCCAGACCGTGCTGCCGGCCGCGCAGCGCGCCTACCAGGCGGCGGCGCAAGGATTCGAAGCGGGCAAGTTCGCCTATCTCGAAGTGCTGGACGCCCAGCGCACGCTGCTGCAGGCACGCGTGCGCTATCTCGGCGCCGTGGCCGCCACCTACCAGGCCGCCACCGCTATCGACCGCATGCTCGGCCGCTGAGCGGCCCACCAAGGATTCCTCCATGGCAATCACCAAGACTCAACGCAACGCGATCGCCGCGATCATCGGGGCCGGCGTGCTGGCCGGCGCCGCACTGCTGTTCACCGGACGCGGCACCGGCGACGGCCACGATGAAGCCGGCCACGACCACAGCGAGCAGGCAACAAAACCGAAGGGCAAGGAGGTCGGCAAAGACGCTGCCTCCGCGCCCGCCACCGCCGTCCACGACGCCGACCGTATCACGATGACGCCCGAACAAATCCGCAATGCCGGGCTGGAACTGCGCGCCGCCGGCCCCGGCCGCGTGCAGGCCGCGGTCCAGTTTCCCGGCGAGATCCGCTTCAACGAAGACCGCACCGCCCACGTCGTGCCGCGCGTGGCCGGGGTTGCCGAAGCCGTGCCCGCCGTGTTGGGCCAGCGCGTAAAGAAGGGAGACCTGCTGGCCGTGCTGGCCAGCACGCAGCTTTCCGACCAGCGCAGCGAACTGCTGGCCGCGCAGAAGCGGCTGGAACTGGCCCGCACCACCTATGCGCGCGAAAAGCGCTTGTGGGAAGAGAAGATCTCCGCCGAACAGGACTTCCTGGCCGCGCGCACCGCATTGCAGGAAGCCGAGATCGCCGTGCACAACGCCACGCAGAAGCTCACCGCCATCGGCGCGCGGCCGACGGCGGCCGGGCTCAACCAGTTCGAGTTGCGCGCGCCTTTCGACGGCATCGTCGTCGAGAAGCACCTGGCGCTTGGCGAAGCGGTCGCGGCGGATACCATCGTCTTCACGATCTCCGACCTGGCCACGGTCTGGGCGGAGTTCGTGATCGCGCCCAAGGACCTGAGCCAGGTACGCCTCGGCGAAAAGGTCAGCATCGCTTCCACCGCGTTTGACGGCACCGCCGCCGGCACCGTGTCCTACGTGGGCTCGCTGCTCGGCCAGCAGACGCGCACCGCGACCGCGCGCGTGACACTGTCGAACCCCGACATGGCATGGCGCCCCGGCCTGTTCGTCACCGTCAGCGTGGCCGGACAAGAGACGGAAGTTCCGGTGGTGGTGGAAAGCGAAGCCGTGCAGACCGAAGGCCGCCAGCCGATGGTCTATGTCGAGGTTCCCGGCGGCTTTGAAGCGCGCCAGGTCACCACGGGGCGCAGCGACGGCAAGCGCATCGAGATCGTGCAGGGCCTGCTGCCCGGCGCCCGCTACGTGGCGCGCAACAGCTTCGTGCTGAAGGCCGAGCAGGGCAAGGCCGGCGCCGAACACGCCCACTGACCGGCAGGAGCTGAACATGTTTGAACGCATCATCCGCTTTGCCATCGAACAGCGCTGGCTGGTCCTGCTGGGCGTGCTCGGCATGGCGCTGCTGGGCCTGTACAGCTACAGCCGCCTGCCGATCGACGCCGTGCCCGACATTACCAACGTGCAGGTGCAGATCAACACCGAGGCGCCCGGCTACTCGCCGCTGGAAACCGAGCAGCGCGTCACTTACCCGGTCGAGACCGCCATGGCGGGCCTGCCCGGGCTGGAGCAGACCCGCTCGCTGTCGCGCTACGGACTGTCGCAAGTCACCGTGATTTTCCAGGACGGCACCGACCTCTACTTCGCACGCCAGCTGGTCAACCAGCGCTTGCAGGAAGCGCGCGAGAAGCTGCCCGGCGGGACCACGCCCCAGCTCGGGCCGATTTCCACGGGTCTTGGCGAGATCTACCTGTGGACCGTCGAAGCCGACGACAACGCGCGCAAGCCCGACGGCACGCGCTACACGCCGACCGACCTGCGCGAGATCCAGGACTGGATCATCAAGCCGCAGTTGCGCACCGTCACCGGGGTGACGGAAATCAATACCATCGGCGGCTTCGCGCGCGAGTACCTGGTGGCGCCGAGCCCGGAACGCATGGCGTCGTACGGCCTGAGCCTGCAGGACGTGGTGCTGGCGCTGGAGAAGAACAACAGCAACGTGGGCGCTGGCTACATCGAACGGCGCGGCGAGCAGTACCTGGTGCGCGCACCGGGCCAGGTCGTGTCCATGGACGGTATCCGCGACGTGATCGTCGGCACCGCGCAGGGCCAGCCCATCCGCATCCGCGACCTGGCCGAGGTCGGCCTGGGGCGCGAACTGCGCACCGGCGCCGCGACCGACAACGGCCGCGAAGTGGTGCTGGGCACCGTATTCATGCTGATCGGCGAGAACAGCCGCGCGGTCTCGCGCGCGGTGGACACGCGCATGGCCGAGATCAACCGCTCGTTGCCCGACGGCGTGCGCGCGGTGACGGTGTACGACCGCACGGTGCTGGTCGACAAGGCCATTGCCACCGTGAAGAAGAACCTGCTGGAAGGCGCTGCGCTGGTGGTGGCGGTGCTGTTCCTGTTCCTCGGCAATATCCGCGCGGCGGTGATTACCGCGCTGGTGATTCCGCTGTCGATGCTGTTCACCTTCACCGGCATGGCCACCTACCGCATCAGCGCGAACCTGATGAGCCTGGGCGCGCTGGACTTCGGCATCATCGTCGATGGCGCGGTGGTCATCGTCGAGAACTGCGTGCGGCGCCTGGCGCATGCGCAGCAGCACCACGGCCGCCCGCTTACGCGCAGCGAACGCCTGCACGAGGTGTTTGCCGCGGCCCGGGAAGCCCGCCGCCCGCTCGTGTTCGGCCAGCTGATCATCATGATCGTCTACGTGCCGATCTTTGCGCTGTCCGGCGTCGAAGGGAAGATGTTCCACCCGATGGCGATCACGGTGGTGCTGGCGCTGGCCGGCGCCATGTTGCTGTCAGTGACCTTCGTGCCCGCAGCCGTCGCGCTGTTCATCGGCGCGCGCGTTGCGGAAAAGGAGAATCGCGTGATGCAGTGGGCGCGCAATCTCTATGCGCCCGCGCTGAGCCGCGCCCTCGCCAATACGCCGGTGGTGTTGACCTTTGCCGCGGTTGCCGTGGTGCTGAGCGGGCTGGTCGCGACGCGGCTTGGCAGCGAGTTCATCCCGAACCTGAACGAAGGCGACATCGCCGTGCAGGCGCTGCGCATCCCCGGCACCAGCCTGAGCCAGTCAGTGGCGATGCAGCAGCAGGTCGAGGCACGCCTGAAGGAGAAATTCCCGGAGGTCGAACGCGTGTTCTCTCGCACGGGCACCGCCGAGATCGCCGCCGACCCGATGCCGCCCAACGCATCGGACGCGTACATCATGCTGCGCCCGCGCAGCGAATGGCCGGATCCGCGCAAGACGCGCGGCCAGTTGCTGGCGCAGATGCAGTCGGAACTGGAGACCATCCCCGGCAACCGCTACGAGTTCTCGCAGCCAATCCAGCTGCGCTTCAACGAACTGATCTCGGGCGTGCGCAGCGATGTCGCGGTCAAGCTGTTCGGCGACGACAACGCGGTGCTGGAAGCCACGGCGCAGAAGATCGCCTCCGCCCTGCAATCGGTTCCGGGCGCCGCCGAGGTCAAGGTCGAGCAGACCACCGGCCTGCCCGTGCTGACCGTCGCGATCGACCGCGCACGCTCGGCGCGCTACGGGCTGAACATGACCGATGTGCAGGACACCGTCGCCATCGCCATTGGCGGGCGCGATGCCGGCACGCTGTTCGAGGGCGATCGGCGCTTCCGCATTGCCGTGCGCCTGCCCGAAGATGTGCGCGCCGATGTCGACGCCCTGCGCCGCCTGCCGATTCCGCTGCCGCCCGACACGCGGCCCGTCTCCGGCAACGGCGTGCGCATGAACTCGTCAGACACCGCGCCCCGCACCAGCTATATCCCGCTGGGGGAGATCGCCACGTTCGACATCGCGCCCGGCCCGAACCAGGTCTCGCGCGAGAACGGCAAGCGCCGCATCGTCATCAGCGCCAATGTGCGCGGACGCGATGTCGGCAGCTTCGTGCCGAATGCCCAGGCCGCAATTGCCGAGCGCGTGACGATTCCCACGGGATACTGGATCGCCTGGGGCGGCACGTTCGAGCAGTTGCAGTCGGCCACCCACCGCCTGCAGATTGTCGTGCCGCTGGCGCTGCTGATGGTGTTCGTGCTGCTGTTCGCGATGTTCGGCAACCTGAAGGACGGCCTGCTGGTGTTCACCGGCATTCCGTTCGCACTGACGGGCGGCATCCTGGCGCTGTGGCTGCGCGGCATTCCGCTGTCGATCTCGGCGGCGGTCGGCTTCATCGCGCTGTCCGGCGTGGCGGTGCTGAACGGGCTGGTCATGCTTTCCTTTATTCGCAGCCTGCGCGAGGAAGGATTGGCGCTCGACGAGGCCGTGCATTCGGGCGCGCTGAGCCGGCTGCGGCCGGTGCTGATGACGGCGCTGGTGGCCTCGCTCGGCTTCATCCCGATGGCCATTGCCACGGGCACCGGCGCCGAGGTGCAGCGCCCGCTGGCGACAGTGGTGATCGGCGGGATCGTGTCGTCGACGGCGCTGACGCTCCTGGTGCTGCCGGTGCTGTACCGGCTTGCGCATCGTCGCGATGAGCAGATGGGGGCCGGCGAAGGCGTGCGCAGTGTGCTGGTGCGGGATCCGGTCAATTAGATCAGCATGGGACGGACCGATCAGAGGGTGGCGTGAACCGCGGGCGCCGCAAGATTCGCGAGCACGCGCAGCGCAGCGATTTCGCGGGCGTCCCAGGCGGCACGGTCGGCCAGGTAGTTGAACGTGCCGAAAACCTGCCCGGCCTTGCACAGCGGCACGTTGACGACGGCCGTGCATCCCAGCGAGCGGATCAGCGCGATATCGTCGAACACGGCCGCCAGCGCCGCGTCGCCCTCGCCGACGAAGACTTGCCCGGCTTCGAGCAATTGCCTGCGCCATGGGCTGTCGGGCTTCGACTTCTTCCCGCCCGGCGGATAGGCTGCGGGATCCGATGACCAGATCCGCTCGATCTCCGCCGTTCCCGCATGCCACGCGTTGATGGTCAGCAGGCCCGGGCCGAGCAGCCGCAGCGTCGCCTGGCCGACTGCATCCAGCGTTTCCGCCGGGCTGGCAGCGCGCTGCAGCGCATCGCACAGGCCATTGGCGCAGACCAGCAGGTCCGCGGCGTGATCCAGGGCGGCACTCACGTCATTCCCCATGGATGCCGAGTTCGCGGATGAGCTTGCCGTAGCGGTCCGCATCGTTGCGCAGGATGGTGCCGAACTGCTGCGGGGTCGACGTGGCAGTCTCCACGCCAATCGCGTTCATCTGCTTCTTGACCTCGGGCAGCGCCATGACCGTATTGATTTCGCGGTTCAGCCGCGCGACCAGGTCGGCAGGCATGCCCCTCGGACCGAAGGCGCCATACCAGACGGCCAGTTCATAGCCGGGCACGGTCTCCGCCACGGTCGGTGTATTCGGCAACAGCGGCGAGCGCTTCGCTTCGGTCACGGCCAGCAGGCGCAGCTTGCCGGCCTTCACGTGCGGCAGCGTCTGCGTGCCAGCGGAGAACAGCACCTGCGTCTGGCCGGCGACGGTATCGACCACCGCAGGCGCACCGCCCTTGTAAGGCACGTGCAGCATCTGCACGCCGGCCATCCGCTCGAACAGCACCGCGCTCAGGTGATTGGTGGAGCCAGGGCCGGCGCTCGCATAGGCCAGCTTGCCGGGGTTGGCCTTGGCGTAGGCAATCAGCTCTTTCAGGTTTTGCGCGGGCACTGACGGATGCACCACCATCGTGTTGGTGACGTAGGCAAGCAGCCCCAGCGGCGTGAAATCCTCGACGCCGCGGAACGGCATGTTGGGCATCAGCGCCGGGTTCATGGCATGCGTGCTCATCGAGCCGACCAGCAGCGTATAGCCATCGGGCTTGGCACGCGCGACCATGGCCGAGCCAATATTGCCCGACGCGCCGGGCTTGTTGTCGACGATCACCGGCTGCCCTAGCGAGCGCGTCAGGTGCTCCGACAGCACGCGCGCGAGGATGTCCGTGGAACCGCCCGCCGCCCACGGCACGATCAGCGTGATCGGCTTCTGCGGGTAGGCATCCGCGGCCTGCGCGGCGACGCAAAACGCCAGCGCGGCAACGCCGCCCAGCAGTCGTTTCAGGATGGATGTCATGGTCTTTCTCTCCTCGGTCTCGCGCGATCCAGCATGCCGCTGCACGCGCCCTCTTCTGTTGATGGATGGCCGGATTCAGCGTCCGACGGCATAGCCCTGCATGCCGCGCGCGTTGGCGCCGGCGCGCAGCACCAGGCGGCCCTGCGCGTCGCGTTCGCGCGTGCAGGCGGACATGCGCCCTTCGGACCACGGATCGCCCACGCGCACCTCGTGGCCGCGGTCGCGCAGTGCGGCCAGCGTGGCTTCGGGGAAACGGGATTCCACGGTGATCCGGTTGAGCACGGTCTGGCGCGGCCAGAACGAGCCCGGGAAATGGTCGATATGCCAGCCGGGCGCATCGATGGCCTCTTGCAGGTTCATGCCATGCACCGCGTGGCGCAGGAAGAACGCGAGCGACCACTGGTCCTGCTGGTCGCCGCCGGGTGTGCCGAATACCATGTACGGCTCGCCGTCGCGCAGCGCGAGCGAAGGCGACAGCGTCGTGCACGGCCGCTTGCCCGGCGCGAGCGAGTTTGGCAGGCCCGGTTCGAGCCAGGTCATCTGCAGGCGCGTGTTGAGCGCGAAGCCCAGCGCTGGAATGGTCGGGCTCGATGACAGCCAGCCGCCGGACGGCGTGGCGGCCACCATATTGCCGTGCCGGTCGATCACGTCCACATGGCAGGTGTCGCCGACGAACAGTTCGCGCTCGGCCCACTCGGATACCGGCGGCAGCTCGGCAAAGGTCGGCTCGCCCACGCCAAAGCGCACGTCGGCGCGCTGCAGCGTGCGCACCGCGGCTTCCAGGTCGGGCAGGCGCGGGGCCATGCCGCCCGGCATGCCAGGGTCGATCGAGCGCGAGGCTTGCTCGCCGATGCGCTGCGCGCGGCCGGCCAGGTAGCCGCCGTCCAGCAGCGCGACAAGCGGGCTGGCCGCGAAGCGCGGATCGCCATACCACGCGAGCCGGTCCGCCATGGCCAGTTTGCAGGCTTCGGCGATCCGGTGGACGAACTCCGCCGAGTCCGGGGCGTACTGTGCGAGGTCCGCTTGCCGCAGCATGCCAAGCTGCTGCAGCAACACCGGCCCCTGGCTCCAGATATCGCACTTGGCAACGGTATAGCGGCCAAAGTCCAGTGTGACGGGCGCTTCCACGTCAGGCTGCCATGCGGCCATGTCGTCGTACCGGAGCAGGCCCGTGTGCTTGTCGCCGGTGGTGTCACGCACGTGCGTGTTGCGGCAATAGCTGTCGATCTCGCGGGCCACGAAGCCGCGGTACCAGCAGTCCATGGCCGCGTCGATCTGGCCTTCGCGCGTGTCACTGCGCTGCTGCGCTTCGTCGACGATGCGCGTGTAGGTCGCTGCCAGCGCGGGCAGCGTATGCAGGCTGCCGGGGCGCGGCACCTTGCCGCCGGGCAGCCAGGTTTCAGCCGAACTGTGCCATTCGTCGCGAAACAGCGCCTGCACGGCAAGGATCGCGCGCGAGATGCGCGGCACCAGCGGAAATCCATCGCGCGCGTAGCCGATGGCCGGCGCCAGCACGTCGGCCAGCGACCACGTGCCGTGGTCGCGCAGCATGGTCAGCCAGGCGCCGAACGCGCCCGGCACCGTCGCGGGCATCAGGCCGATGCCGGGCATCAGTTCGAGTCCCATGGCGCGCAGTTGCGCCGGATCCGCCAGCGCCGGCGCGGCGCCCTGCCCGCAGACCGAGCGCACGCGGCGCTCGCGCTCGCTCCAGTACAGGATCGGCACTTCGCCGCCAGGCCCGTTAAGGTGCGGCTCCACTACTTGCAGGACGAAGCCGGCCGCCGCAGCCGCGTCGAAGGCATTGCCGCCACGCTCCAGCACGCCCATGGCGGTCTGCGTGGCCAGCCAGTGGGTCGATGCCGCCACGCCAAAGGTGCCGACGATTTCCGGACGGGTAGTGAACATGAAATGGGTTCCAGGGGCTCCAGGGATTCCGGCCAGTATAGGATCATGAAATAACCGCAATGACGTCTTTGGTTATCATTGCATTACCGATCGGTTATACGACTACCCCGCCGCCGCTCACCATGTCCCTCGCTTCCGACAACCTGGTCCATCGCGTCATTTCGCGGCTGCGCCTGCGGCACATGCCGCTGTTGCTGGCGCTGGAAAGGCAGCGCTCGGTCTCGCGCGTCGCCGCCGAGATGAACCTGTCGCAACCGGCCGTCACCAAGATGCTGCGCGAGATCGAGGACATCTTCGCGGTGCCGCTGTTCACGCGCACGCGCCAGGGGCTGGCGCCGACGCCGACCGGCCTCAGCGTACTGGCGCACGCCCGGCTGGCGCTGGCCGACGCGGATGCGCTAGGCCGCGAGCTTGCCGTGATCGAGGCCGGCTTGTCGGGGCGGCTGCGCCTTGGGGTGATTCCGTACATCGCGCGGCCGGTGCTCGACGCCGCCTGCACCTTCGGGCTGGCGCGCTCGCCCCGCATCTCGGTCCTGGTGCGCGAGGGCACTACGGACGAACTGGTGGCCGCGTTGCGCGCCCATGAACTCGACTGCGTGATCGCGCGCACGTTCTATGTGCCAGGCGAGGATATCGCGCAGCGTCCGCTTTACCGCGAAGAGCCGGTGCTGGTGGTGCCAAGCCCGGCGGCGGCCCGCCTGGCGCGCAGCGCACTGGACTGGGGCCGCCTGGCCGAACGCGACTGGCTGCTGCCGCCGCCCAATACGCCGATCCGCCGCACCATCAACACCATGTTCGCGGTGGCTGGCGTGGCGCAGCCTACGCCGATCGTCGAAACCTACTCGATCAAGACCATGGCCACCGTGCTGCGCAGCCATCTGGGCGCCATCACCATCGTGCCAAGAGGCGTCGCCGCCGAGCTGATTGAGGCTGAAGGCGCAACGACGCTGCCGCACCCGCTAAGCTGGGACCTGCCGCCCGTGGGCGTAATGTGGCGAAGGGAGTCCGGCGAGGATGAAAAGATCGCGGCGCTGGTGGCTAGCGTGGCAGAGGTGGTGAGGCAGGCCTGAGGCAACACAAGCCGCGATGGTGTCAACCCGCCACGTGTGGCCGGGGCTCGTTCCCTGCCGGGAACAGCAGCGCGAACACGGTCTCGCCATCCGTGCTGCTGACCAGCGCGCGGCCACCATGCAAGCGCATGATCGAATCGACGATGGCCAGGCCGAGCCCGGTGGAAGCCGCCGAATTGCGGCGCGACGGATCGGCGCGGAAGAAGCGGCCGAATATATGCGGCAACACCTCGGGAGCGATTGCCGGCCCCGCATTGACCACGCGGATGGAGGTGGCGCCGCCCTCTTCGCCCGCGCGACGCGAAACCTCTACGCGTACCGTGCTGCCTGCAGGAGCATGGCGCAAGGCATTGTCGAGCAGGTTCGTGACCGCGCGGCGCAACAGCGTCTGGTCCGCGTGAATGCTGGCGGCGCCATTCACCGACACCCTCACGTTGCGGTCCGCCGCGACCGCCTCGAAGTATTCGGCGACCTTGTCGATTTCCGCGCGCGCATCCAGTGCGCGCACGCCCATGGCGACCTGAGCGTGGTCGGCACGCGCCAGGAACAACATGTTCTCGATCATGCGCGACAGGCGCTCGTATTCTTCCAGGTTGGATTCGAGCAAGGCCTCGTACTCGGCCACGCTGCGGCTCTGCGCCAGCGTGACTTCGGTCTGTCCGACCAGGTTGCTGATCGGCGTGCGGAAGTCATGCGCCAGGTCCGCGGAGAACGCGGACAGCCGCGAAAAGCTGTCCTGCAGGCGTGCCAGCATGCCGTTGAGTTCGCCGGCAAGTTCGCGCAGTTCGGCCGGCGCGCTGCCGACGTCCAGGCGCGTGGCCAGGCGGCTTGTCGTCACCGCGGCCGCATCGGCCGCCATGCGACGCAGCGGCCGCAATCCGCGCCGCGCCAGCACGAAGCCCAGCGCCGCCGCCACGGCCGCGCCGCACAGCGTTGCCGCGAGCAAGCGGTGGCGGTATTCGCGCATCAGCGCCACGCGATAGCCGGCATCGCGCAGCACCACGATCTCCACCGAACGGCCGGTATCGCCAAGCTGGCCGAGCGCCGCGATGGCTGACGACGCCGCCCCGCTCTTCGGCTGCCAGGGCTGCAGCATGGACTTCTGCGGCTGCGTGGTGACGGGCAGCACCGGTAGCGCCGGAATGGCCTCGTTGCGCGGATTGAGCGTGACCAGCGGCTCGCCTCGCGGCGTGCGCACCACCAGGATCAAACCCTCATGCCCCATGGCGATATCGGCGAACCGGTGCGTATCGGCGCGGACCTCGTCTTCATTGCTCACCTCGCGCAGCAGGTGGCGCACCAGCAGCACTTCGCCGACCAGCTCGCTTTCGTCACGCCCCTGCAACTGCGCCGACAGCGCGCCCGACAGGTAGGCCGCGACGCCTGCAAGGATCGCCGCCGTGGCCAGGCCATACGCCAGCGTCAGCCGCGCCGTGAGGGAGGACGTCAGGCGCTTCACGCGTCGCCCAGGCGCGGCTCGCCTTCGTCGAGCACATAGCCCATGCCGCGCCGCGTGTGGATCAGCTTGCGCTCGAACGGGTCGTCCACCTTGGCGCGCAGCCGGCGGATCGAGACATCCACGACATTGGTATTGCTGTCGAAGTTCACGTCCCACACCTGCGAGGCGATCAGCGAGCGCGACAGCACCTCGCCGCGGCGCCGCGCCAGCAGGTAGAGCAGCGCGAATTCCTTCGACGTGAGGTCGATCTTCTGCCCCGCGCGCGTGACGCGGCGGCGGATCGCGTCGATCTGCAGGTCGGCCAGCTCGATGAATTCGCTTTCGCGCAGCGGCCCGCGGCGCAGGATGGTGCGGATGCGCATGACCAGTTCGGCGAACGCGAATGGCTTGACCATGTAGTCGTCGGCGCCGAGTTCCAGGCCCTTGAGGCGGTCCTGCAGCTCGTCGCGCGCGGTCAGGAACAGCACCGGCGTATCGCGTTCGCGGCGCAGCTCGCGCAGCACGCTCCAGCCGTCCAGGCCGGGCAGCATCACATCGAGCACGATCAGGTCATAGGGCTGCTCGCGCGCGTGCGTCAGGCCGTCGATGCCGTCCCGCGCGAGGTCAACCACAAAGCCGGATTCGGTCAGCCCCTTTTGCAGGTAATCGCCCGCCTTGGGCTCGTCTTCGACAATCAGGATACGCATGCGGGTCCTTTCGGCGGGCAACATTGCGCCGCAGGCATAACGCTAGCCGAGTCCGGCCGTGCGCGGCGCAAGATGTCAAAAATGTCATCTGCAGGTGACGCATCCGCGTCAGCGGGCCCGGTAAAATGGCCATCGACACCGAACGCACCTATTGGTTCCACGCTCCCTCGATGAAACGCCTCACTCTCCGCTTTTTCCTGCTGTGTCTTCCGCTGGCGGCCCTGCCCGGTGCAAGGCACGCGACATCCGAGACGCCAGCCTGTGCCGTGGTGCAGGCCGCTGGCTTGTCGCTGGCGGAGCGTCATGCGGCGGCCAAGGCGAGCGCCGAAGCGGCACTCGTTCCGGCACCGCATTGCGCGGATGGCGCCGTTCGCGTCATGAGCGCCCCGGACAGTGACGGCGCGCCCCTGCAACTGCACGACCGCGACGGCAACGCCGAGAAAGAGAAGCCCGTCCAGGGCGAGAGCAGCGGCCCGCACAGCCGCTGCGTCGCGCGCCAAGGATGTAGTACCCTGGGCGCGCTGACAGAATTGCCGATCACGGCACTTGCCCACTATGGGCATGCTGCCGCGATGGCGTCCACGGCCGCGTTCGCCGGCCCTTTCAGCGGTTTCCCCGCCCTGCCCTGACACGTCCCGCGCGCCTGCCAGGACGGCACGTGGCTCACTCGACGCGGTAGAAATCGATCGACTGGCCCGCGTTCACCGCGCGTTGAAGCCAGTCCGGATACTCCCCGGTACCGTCCCAGCTCTGTCCCATTGCATTGCGGTAAAGCAGAGTGGCCTTCTTTGGCGGCGGTTGCACCGCAGCAGGGTCGATGGGCGCTTGTTGATGCGTTGCCTCGGGATCCGCGGCCGCGACCTCTCCGGCCGATGGCACTCCGTCAAAGCATCCGGCGGCCATCAGGTCGTCAAGCGTGAGGGCGTAGTTGTCCATTTGCTCGCGAATCCACGTGATCGCGGCAAGCTTGGCTGATTCAGACTCAGGCATGAGTAGTGTGAGAAGCCCGCCGCAATGTCTCCGATTCCGGCGGTGCAATGGAAGACCGGCGCCAGGCGGCGCCGGTGTGATTCCGGGGATTTTACCGTGTTTGGCGAAGCGTCCCGCGAAACGCGGCCTGCGCCCCGCCGGCGCGGGCCCATGACACCATTGTCATGGCGCAGTCATGCTGCTGTGCGGCACGCCTGCCTAGACTGGCCGCATGGCTGGTCAAGCCCTGACCGGCCGGCTAAGGAGATAAACCATGCGACTGCTCAAACATACCCTGATGGCCACGGCAATGGCCGCCACGCTTGCCAGCGTGGCCACGACCGCGAGCGCCAATACGCGCGCACCCGACCCTTTCCTCGACGGCGCACGCAGCATCCACGGCCCGCGCGATGTCTTCACCGATGGCGCGCGCAGCAACCCGCGCACCCCCGATCCGTTCACCGACGGCGGGCGCAGCGGTCCGCGCACGCCCGATTCCTTTTCCGACGGCGCCTGAGCCGTCAGCGCTCAGCGCACCTCGCCATAGATGCGGCGGGCGTCCGAGGCCGTGGCGAGCGGGCGGCCCAGCATCAGCCCGCCCTGGGCGGCCTGTTCGACCAGCGCGGCATTGCCCGGCGCCAGGCTGCCGTCACGCAGGTACAGGTTGTTTTCAAAGCCCACGCGGACATGGCCGCCAAACGCTGCCGCGGCGGTCACGCACGCATTTTCCTCGCGGCCGAACGCGCAGATGGACCACGGCAGGGTTCCGTCGGCAACCTGCAGGAACGGCAGCAGGTCGCGCGGCGACGAAACCTGTCCCGCCGAATAGCGCCCCAGGACATACAGCACCGACCACGCGCCAGGGGGCACCATGCCGCGTTCGCGCATGGCTTGCCAGCGCTGCACATCCGCCGCGTCATACAGGATCACCTGCGTCATGATGCGCTCGCGCGCGAGCCAGCCGATGAAGTCGGCCAGCTCGGTCTCGCTCACGTCCGGAACGGCGATTTCGCGCAGGCCCACGGATACCGCTTCGGGACGCAGCTCGCGCACCATCGCCATCTGCTGCGCGGCCTTGTACACGCCGGCGGCCTCGCTGGTGACCTGCACCAGTAGGTCATTACCCACGGCCTGCCTGACCGTGGCCAGCGCCTCGCGATAAGTCTGCGCATCGAGCGAATGGCGCCCTTCTGCGTCACGCACGTGCATGTGCATCATGGCCGCGCCGGCGTCCAGGCACGCCTTCGCGTCGGCGGCCAGCGCGGCGGCGGTCAAAGGCACCGCGGCATGGTCGGCGGCGCGCTTGTAGGCGCCGTTTGGCGCCACGGTGATGATCAGCGGCGAACTGGCCAGCGGCTGCTGGATGGGGGCCTGGGTGGCTTGGGTGGCTTGCGTCATGGCTGGATCTCGGGCAGTTCGGGGGCAATCAGGTCAAGGCCGGCGCGCAGCAGCCGGTCATAGCGGGCGCGTTCGGCGGCAATGGTCTCGGGCGTCCATGCGTAGAAGCCTTCGCCGCGCTTCATGCCATGGCGGCCGTCGGCGGCGCGCTCGCTCAGGCAGCGCGCGGGATGGTCGTCATTGCAGAACGTCCGGTACATGGTAGCCCCGGCGGCGGCATGCACATCGATGCCGGCATGGTCGCGCTGCAGCACCGGCCCCGCGGCCAGGAAGCGGAAGCCAAAGCCGAAGCGCACCGCGGCATCCACGTCCTCGGCCGACGCAATGCCGCGGTCGATCAGGCTGAACGCTTCGCGCGACAGCGCGTGCTGCAGCCGGTTGGCCAGGAAGCCGGGCAGGTCCTGGCGCACCTTGACCGGCACCATGCCGCAGCGGCGCATGAAGGCGATCAGCGCATCGGCGCAGGCTTCGTCGCTGCCCATGCCCATGACCACTTCCACCAGCGGCACCAGGTGCGCCGGCATGAAGAAATGCAGGCCCAGCATCCGCTCGCGCCCGGACAAACCCTCGGCGATGGCGCTGATCGGGAAACTGGAACTGTTGCTGGTCAGCACCGCATCGGGGCGCGCGCGGACGCACAGGTCCGCGAACAGCGCCTGCTTGAGTTCGAGGCGCTCGGGGATGCATTCGATGACCATATCCACCGACGGCCAGTCCACCGCGTCCAGGTCCGGCACCACCGCAAGCCGCTCGGCGCCTTCGGCGCGGCCGATCGCCGCCAGGTTGGCGGCGACGCGGCCCGGCAGCGCGCCGGCGCGGTCGGGATCGGGCTCGATCACGGTGGTACGGCACATCGCCCGGGTCAGGACCACGGCGACATCGGCCCCCATGGTGCCGCCGCCGACTACCACGGCATGGGCGGCGCCAGGGCGGCCAGGCGGGACGGAGGGGGCAGGATTGTGCATTGCGTCGTTTGGCATGGCGAAGGCGGCAGGCACGCTGGCCACCGCCGTAATGGGGAATGGCAGCAGTGTAGAGAAGCCGCTTTGATTGATGAAGTTGATTCTATGGATAAAATGATCTGTTTTAGAGATCAATCCACCGACCCGGCCCATGAAGATCAACCTGTCGATGCGTGACATCGAGACCAGCTGGTGCTTGGCCGCACGCTCAATTTCCGGCAAGCGGCCACGCAGCTGCACCTGTCGCAATCGGCGCTGTCGACCCAGATCCTGCGGATCGAGGAATCGCTCGGCGTGCGCCTGTTCGACCGCACCACGCGCACGGTGCGGCTGACCGCCGCCGGCCAGGTCTTCATGCAGCAGGCCGCGCTGCTGCAGGCGGCCTTCCGGGGCGCGATCGACGCGGTCACGGGCATTGCCAGCGCCGAACGCGGCCAGGTGGCCGTGGCGGCGCTGCCCTCGCTGGCGGCGCGCATGCTGCCGCGCGTGCTGATGGACTACCACCGCGCCCGCCCCGAAGTGGCGCTGAAGGTGTTCGACACCCTGTCCGGACCCGCCTTCGACATGGTGCGTTCGGGCGATGTCGACTTCGCGCTGACCGCGGCCGATCCGCAGCAGGCCGACCTGCACTACGAGCCCCTGCTGTCCGATCGCTTCGTGCTGCTGATCCCGTCCGCGCATCCGCTGGCACGCGGCACGGGGCCGCTGCGCTGGGCCGACACCGCCAGCGCGCCGCATGTGTCGATGACGCACCCGAGCAGCGTGCGGCAGTACACCGAGTGGGCCTTCCTGCAGAACCGCATCCGCTTCCAGCCGGTGTTCGAGGCCGAGCACCTGGCCACGATCGCCGCCATGGTCGAATGCGGGTTCGGCGTGGCGGCGCTGCCTGAAATCGCCGCCGGCACGGTGCGGCAGCCTGGCATTGTCGAGCGGCTGCTAACTGGGCCAGTGACGGAGCGGTCGATCGGGCTGGTGACACCGCGCAACCGCAGCCTGTCGCCCGCCGCGGCGGAACTTGCGGATGCCGTGCGCGCGCACCTCTCCCACTTGCGCAGCCAGCCGGAAGCGGCCAGTGCCGAGGTGAATGCATGAGCCTGCTCGTCGACGTCCTGGTGCTGGCCGGCGTCCTGCTGGCGATCGTGGCCGTAGTGCAGGTCGCCGCCGCGCGCCTCGTGCTGCCGGAATCGACGCTGCTGTCGGCCATCGGCATCGCCATTGGCGCGGGGTATGTGGCCATCGATGCCGCGCATCCGGAATTCGCGCGGCACTTCCTGCATCCGCTGATCGACCCGGAACTGCCGCCGGAGGCCTACCTGTGGATCTTCCTGCCGCCGCTGCTATTCCATGCCGCGCTGACCGCCGACGTGCGCAGCATGCTGCCCGACGCGGCGCCGATCCTGCTGCTGGCCGTGGTCGCCGTGATCGTCGCCACCGGCGTGATCGGCCTGGCCACCGCGGCCGCGAGCGGCATGCCGCTGGCGGCGTGCCTGCTGCTCGGGGCCGTGGTCGCCACCACCGACCCCGCGGCCGTCATTGCGATCTTCCGTGACGTGGGCGCGCCGGCCCGCCTGATCCGGCTGGTCGAGGGCGAGAGCCTGCTGAACGACGCCGCGGCCATCGCCATCGTCGGCGTGCTCGTTGCCATGCTCACGGGCCACGGCGCGCAGGCCACGCTCGGCGCCGGCGTGCGCGAGCTGGCGTGGTCGTTCGTCGGCGGCGTGCTGTGCGGCACGCTGGCCGGCCGGCTGGTGGCCGAGCTGCTGCCGCGCCTGGCGGGGCTGGCCATGGCCGAAAGCGCGCTGACGCTGGCGCTGCCCTACCCGCTGTACCTGCTGGCCGAGCAGCTGCTCGGCGTGTCCGGCGTGGTGGCCGTGGTCTGTGCCGGCCTGATGGTCAGCGCGCTCGGCCCGACGCGCCTGACGCCGGCCAACTGGCGTCACCTGCGCATGATCTGGGAACAGTTCGCGGGCATCGCGGGCGCCGTGGTCTTCCTGCTCGCCGCCGTGCGCGTGCCCTCGCTGCTCGCTGGTGTCACGATCCAGCACGGGTGGCTTCTGGCGGTGCTGGTGGTGGCCGCGCTGGCGGCGCGGCTGCTGACCCTGTTCGGCCTGCTGCCGGTGCTGTCATGGCTGCGGCTGAGCGCGCCGATCAGTGGCCCGTTCAAGCTGGCGATCGCATGGGGCGGCCTGCGCGGCGCGGTCACGCTGGTGCTGGCGCTGGGCATCGCCGAGAACACCGCGCTGCCGCATCCGGTGCGCCACTTCGTCGCCATCCTGGCCACGGGCTTCGTGCTGGTCAGCCTGCTGCTGAACGGCACCACGCTGCGCTGGCTGATCCACCGGCTCGGCCTCAACCAGCTGTCGCCGCAGGAACGCGCGCTGCAGCAGCAGGCCATCCGCCTGTCGACCGAGGAGGTCGAGGCCATGCTGGGCCGCGTGGCCGACACCTTCGACCTGCCGCCGGCCGCCGCGCGCGAAGTCGCGCAGCACTACCGGCGCGGCATCGAACTGGGCTCGCCCGAGTTCGACTTCGACAGCGCGCTGTCCGAGCGCGACCGCCTGACCATCGGCCTGGTCACGCTGGCCACGCGCGAACGCGAGCTGATTCCCGAATACGGCGATGGCGTGATCTCGGTGGCCAACCTCGACGCCATGATGCGCAACACCTCGCACATGATCGACGCCGCGCGCGAGCAAGGCCGCATCGGCTACAACCGCGCGGCGCGGGCCATCCTGCAGTACCACCTGGGCTACCGGATCGCGCTCTTCCTGCATAAATGGCTGGGCCTGGACCGGCCGCTCGCGCGCGCGCTGGCCGACCGCTTCGAGCTGCTGATCTGCCGGCAGACCGTGCTGGACCGCCTGCGCCGCTACAACCGCTCGCTGCTCACGCCGGTGTTCGGCGCGCGCATGACTACGGTGCTGGACGGCGTGCTCGAAGAGCGCTTCCACTCCGCCGGCGAAGGCCTCGCGCAGATGCGCGAGCAGTTCGGCGACTACACGGTGGCGCTGGAGCGGCGCCTGCTAATGCTGTTTGCGCTGCGCAAGGGCGAGCACTCGCTGGCGTCCATGCGTGAGGAAGCCGTGATTTCCAAGCAGGCGTTCAACCAGATCGAACAGATCATGCAGCACGCGTGGCAGGCCAACCTCGTGCGCCCGCCCCTGAGCGCGGGAGGAACGCGGCGGGCCCGGTGGAACTCGCTGCGCGAGAAGCCGGCGGCGCCATCCGCGCGGCCGGCGCCCGGTCCGGTGGACAGCCCCGGCAGCGGGGAACCGGGCGATCCTGGTTGATGCCCGGTTCCGGGCGCTGCGCAGAAAGCGGGCGCATGGTCAACAGTTGACGCTGTTCCGGCCGGCGATAAACAATCGCGGATCGCCCGCCCCGCCCCCGCAGTCGCCACGCCCGCTATCTTCCCGATGATCCCTTCCGTCACCACCCTGCACGGCCGCCTGAAAATGCAGCACCTGCGCCTGCTGCTGGCCATCGAGGAACGCGGCTCGCTGCGCCAGGCCGCCGAGGCATTGACACTGACGCAACCGGCGGTGAGCAAGATGCTGCAGGACATGGAAGACCTGTTGGGCGTGTCGCTGTTCGAGCGCCATGCGCGCGGGCTGCGGCCGACGCGCTTCGGCGGCGCGGCGACACGCTATGCCAAGCTGGTGTTCGCCGACATGGCCGGCCTGCGCGACGAGCTGGTGGCACTGGAATCCGGCAAGATCGGCCGCGTGCGCGTGGGGGCGGTCATGGCGCCGGCGCCGGGCCTGCTGGCGGAAGTGATCCGCGGCCTCAACCGCGACCATCCGCAGCTCGAAGTGCTTGTGCAGGTCGACACCAGCGACCTGCTGGTGCAGTTGCTGGAACGCGACCAGCTGGACATCGTGCTGGGCCGCGTACCCGAAGGCTGGGACAGCAGCGGACTCGACTTCGAGCAGTTGGGCGAGGAAGGACTGGCGATCGTGGTCGGACCGCAGCATCCGCTGGTCCGGCGGCGACGCCCTTCCTTCGCCGAGCTGACCAGGTATCCATGGATCATGCAGCCGCGCCCCAGCCCCATGCGGGCCCTGCTCGACCGCTCCTTCGAGGACGCGGGCGTAGCGCCGCCGCCCTCCACCATCGAGACCGCCGCCGTGCTGATGACCACGTCGCTGCTGGCGGACAGCCAACTGATCGCGGTGCTGCCGGAATCGGTCGCGGCGTATTACCGCAGCCTGGAGGCCCTGGCCGTGCTGCCGCTGCCGCTGCCGCGCAAGCTCGGGCCATACGGCATCGTGACGCGGCGGGGCCGCTCCGTCACGGCCTCGATGAGCGTCATCATCGATGCCTTGCGGGCTGCCTCCGCGCTCTAGTCCTGCTCTAGTCCTGCCCTAGTCCCGCGCGCGCCTTCAGCGCCCCCAGCGCAGCACCAGCGGGTCCAGCCGGCGCGCGATCCTGAGGAGCCCTTCGCGCGTGGCGGGATGCATCGGCTGCAACGGGTGCCGCACCGTATCCGAGGCAATCACGCCGCCCGCCTGCATCAGCGTCTTTGCCGTGGCCAGCCAGCCCTGGCGGTTCTCATGGTTGATCAGCGGCAGCCATTGCTGGTAGTGCTGCGCCGCCAGTTCGGCATCACCGGCCTGCCAGGCGTCCATGATGCGGCGGATGCCGTCCGGAAAGCCGGCGCCGGTCATGGCGCCGGTGGCGCCCGCCTCCAGGTCGGCCATCAGCGTGATGGCCTCTTCGCCGTCCCACGGGCCGACGATGGCGTCGCCGCCCAGCTCGATCAGTTCGCGCAGCTTCGCCGCGGCCTGCGGCACCTCGATCTTGAAATAGGAGACGTTGGCAATCTCCCTGGCCATGCGTGCCAGGAACGGCGCCGACAACGTGGTGCCGCTGACCGGCGCGTCCTGGATCATGATGGGAATGTCGATGGCGTCCGACACCGCGCCGAAGAACTCGTAGATGCCGCGCTCCGGCACGCGGATCGTGGCGCCATGATAGGGCGGCATCACCATCACCATGGCGGCACCGGCGTCCTGCGCGGCCCGGCTGCGCTCGGCGCAGATGCGCGAGCTGAAATGCGTGGTGGTGACGATCACCGGCACGCGGCCGTCCACATGCTCCAGCGCGGTCTTCATCAGCAGGCCGCGCTCGTCGTCGCCGAGCACGAACTGCTCGGAAAAATTGGCCAGGATGCAGAGGCCGTGCGAACCGGCATCGATCATGAAGTCGATGCAGCGGCGCTGGCCGTCAAGGTCCAGCGCGCCGTGCGCGTCGAAGATGGTGGGCACCACCGGGAATACCCCGCGATGGGCCGGCCGTGCGGCGGACGTGCTCATGTGGTCTCCTTCTTGAGGGGAGCCGGCAACTGCCGGCAGGCGCCCAATATACGGCGCGGCTGGCCGCGATGTATATTGAATCGTTTCCATTATGTGATCGCTTTTTCGACTCGCCCTCGCTTTCCTTCACTCCCGTCCTTCACGCCCGCCCTGCCCCATGAAGACCACGCTCGACGTTCTGATGTCACGGCTGCGCATGAAGCAGCTCCAGTTGCTGATCGCTCTGGACGAACACAAGAGCCTGCACCAGGCCGCCGCCGCCATGGCCACGACCCAGTCCGCGGCCAGCAAGGCGCTGCAGGAACTGGAAGGCATGCTGGATGCGCCGCTGTTCGAACGTTCGCGCAGTGGCATGCGCCCGAACCCGTTCGGCCATTGCGTGATCCGCTATGCGCGGCTGATGGTCACCGACCTGGGCGCCCTGTGCCAGGACATGGCCGAGATCCGTTCCGGCCAGGGCGGCCATCTGGCGGTGGGCACCATCATGGGCGCGGTGCCGGACGTACTGGTGCCGGCGCTAGAAGCCATGCAGGCCGCCCAGCCCAGGCTTGCGCTGCACCTCGTCGAGGACACCAGCGTGCGCCTGCTCGACCTGCTGGACGACGGCCGCCTGGACCTGGTGCTGGGCCGGGCGCTGGTGAGCGGGCAGCCCGACCGCTACCACTACCAGCCCATAGGCGAAGAGCCGGTGTCGGTGGTAGTGGGCCATGGCCGCCCGGCGCCTCGCGCGAAGACCCTGGCACTGGCCGACCTGGCCGGCTACCGCTGGATCGTTTACCCGGGACAGATGCCGATGCACGAACTGCTGCAGCGCGAATTTGATCTGGCTGGCCTGAGCCTGCCCGCCAACGTGATCTCGACCTCGTCCACGTTCGTGACGGTCTCCCTGCTCCAGCGCGGCGAACGGCTGGTGTCGTTGCTGCCCACCAGCGTGGCGGAGCTGTTTGCCCACAAGAAGATGCTGCGCATCCTGCCGGTGCGGCTGCAGTCGCGCCACCAGACCTTCGGCATCGTCACCCGGCGCGGCGGCACGCTGTCGGCGGCGGCACGGGAACTGATCGGCCTGCTGAAATCCGCCGGCAATGCGCAGAGGTATTCCCACAGGTGATCACCCATTCAAAAATGCTCAGTAGTTGATTAGCACTGCTGTCCGTATATTTTGGCCAGGCAGCAAAGACTGACAACCAGGATGGAGACAAGCATGAAACGATGGATCTCCGGCGCCTGCGCCGGACTGATCGGCCTGACCGCCGCCGTGGGCGCAGTCCAGGCACAGGATTCCCGGCCCGTGCGCCTGATGGTCGGGGCGGCACCGGGCGGCGGCACCGACGTGATGGCACGCATCGTGTCCGACAAGCTGGCCGCCATCCTCAAGCAGCCCGTGCTGGTCGACAACCGGCCCGGCGCCTCCAACACCATTGCCGCCGACATCACCGCCAAGGCGGCGCCGGACGGCAATACGCTGCTGATGGGCGTGGTCACCTCGCAGGCGATCGCGCCGCACCTGCTCAAGCTCCAGTTCGATCCGCTCAAGGACCTGGCTCCGGTCGCGCTGGTGTCCTCCGTGCCCAATGTGCTGGTGGTCAACAACCAGGTGCCGGCTCGCGACGTAAAGGCGCTGGTGGCCCAGATCCAGGCCAGTCCGGACAAGTTCCGCTACAGCTCCTCCGGCGTCGGCAGCACCCAGCATCTTGCCGGCGCGGCGTTTGCCCGCCAGATCCATGCGCAGCTGCTGCATGTGCCGTACAAGAGCAGCAGCAGCGCGCTGGTTGACCTGATGGGCGGCCAGGTCGACATGAGCTTCGAGACCATGCCTTCGGTGATCAGCCATATCAAGTCCGGCAAATTGCGCGCGCTCGCAGTGACCGCGGACCAGCGCTCGCCCCTGCTGCCAAACGTGCCCACGCTGGCCGAAGCCGGTGTGTCAGGCATCCAGATGAATGCCTGGTATGGGGTCTATGCGCCGGCTGGCACGCCTGCCGCCACGCTGCAGAAGATCAGCGCCGCGCTCGCCACCGTGCTGAAGGACCCCGACACCGTGCGCCGCCTGAATGATGTCGGCGCGGTGCCCGGCACGCTCAATGCCAGCCAGTTCGACGCGTTCTCGCGCAGCGAATATGCCCGCTACGGCAAGCTGATCGCCGAACTAGGCGTCAAGCTCGACTGAACCCGCATTCACCGCATCCGCCATGACTCAACGCCCCCGCCTCGCCATGGTGCTCGGCGATCCCGCCGGCATCGGCCCTGAACTGGTTGCCCGGCTGCTGGCCGACCCGAACGCAGCGCAGGCGCAGATCCTGCTGATTGCCGATCGCGACGAATGGCGCCACGCCCTGCGGCTGGCCAGCGTCGACCTTGCACTGCCCGAGACCGGCCGCCTCGGTTTCGACGGCACTGACGCCGGCCCGCGCCTGTACCACTGGGAACTGGAAGGCAAGCCGGCCTATCCGCGCGGCGCCGCCAGCGCCGAAGGCGGCCGCTACAGCCTGGGCACGCTCGCGCTGGCGTTGGAACTCGCCCAGTCCGGCCACGCCGACGCCATCGTGTTCGGCCCGCTCAACAAAAGCTCGCTGCATGCCGCCGGTATGGGCCACAACGACGAGTTGCACTGGTTTGCCGGGCAGCTTGGCCATCGCGGCGCCTTCTGCGAGTTCAATGTGCTGGATGGCCTTTGGACCTCGCGCGTGACCTCGCACGTGGCGCTCAAGGACGTGCCGGGCATGATCACGCGCGACAGCGTGGGCGCTGCGATCGACCTGATCGACCAGGCGCTGCGCAATGCCGGCATGCGCGCGCCGCGCATCGCGGTATGCGGCCTCAATCCGCACAACGGCGACAACGGCGCCTTTGGCCGCGAGGAGATCGACGTGATCGCGCCGGCCGTGGCCGATGCCCAGGCACGCGGCGTGGCGGCGCAGGGGCCCTTCCCGGCCGACACCATTTTCCTCAAGGTGCAAGGCGGACCGGCGCAGCGCCAGTTCGACGCCATTGTCACCATGTACCACGACCAGGGCCAGATAGGCATCAAGCTGATGGGCTTCTCGCGCGGCGTCACGGTCCAGGGCGGCCTGCCGGTGCCGATCACCACGCCGGCGCACGGCACCGCATTCGACATCACGCAGCAAGGCCGGGCCGATCCCGGCGCGATTCTGCAGGCGTTCCGGATTGCCTGCACGATGGGTGCGCAACGACGTGCCGCCGCGCAGCAGTGAGCACGCATCCTGACAGGTCGGCCTAGGGCCGCCCTTCGAACGCGGCGCCGGCATACCCGCCGGCCCGCGGCCACGACGCAAACCTGGACATGGCCGCCGAGACCGCGGCCGAGGGCGCACTCGCGCGCGCAGTCACGGCGCCGGCACGCCAGCCCGACACCAACCGTATTTCTGCCGTAAAAGGAGCCACATCATGAAGATCACCAACGTCCGCGCCCGGGTATTCGAATGGAAGGGCAAGACCGTGCCCCCGCAGGCCCACTTCTGCACCAACGCCACGGACATCCTGTTCGACCGCGGCGACGCCATGGGCTCGTTCCGCTTCCATGGCTGGCTGGTGGTAGAGGTCGAGACCGACATCGGCCTGGTCGGCATCGGCAACTGCGCGCTGGCGCCACGCGTGGCCAAGCAGGTCATCGACCAGTACCTGGCCCCGATCGTGATCGGACAGGACCCGTTCGACAATGAATACCTGTGGCAGAAGATGTACCGCCGCACCCATGCCTGGGGCCGCAAGGGCATCGGCATGGCCGCGATCTCGGCAGTGGACATCGCGCTGTGGGACCTGATGGGCAAGGCGGTGGGCAAACCCGTGTTCAAGCTGCTGGGGGGACGCACCAAGGAGAAGATCTGGTGCTATGCCTCCAAGCTCTACAACAACGACGATCGCGACGCCTTCCTGGGCGAAGCCCGGCGCTATCTGGACCAGGGCTTCACCGCGATGAAAATGCGCTTTGGCTACGGCCCCAAGGACGGCCCCGCCGGCATGCAGAAGAACCTGGAGCAGGTGCGCCTGCTGCGCGAACTGGTGGGCGACGGCGTCGACATCATGCTGGAGTGCTACATGGGCTGGACGCTCGAATACGCGCGCCGCATGGTGCCGCGCCTGGCCGAGTTCAACCCGCGCTGGCTGGAGGAGCCGGTCATCGCCGACGATATCGAGGGATACGCCGAGCTGAAGAAGCTGAGCCCGTTCCCGATCTCCGGGGGCGAGCACGAGTTCACCTCGTACGGCTTCAAGGACCTGCTCGAGCGCCGCGCGGTGGACGTGATCCAGTACGACACCAACCGCGTGGGCGGCATCACCGCGGCGCAGAAGATCAACGCCATGGCCGAAGCCTGGTCGGTACCGGTGATCCCGCATGCCGGCCAGATGCACAACTACCACCTGACCATGGCCTCCACCGCTTCGCCCATGTCGGAGTACTTCCCGGTGCATGACGTGGAAGTCGGCAATGAACTTTTCTACTATATCTTCAAGGGCGACCCGGCACCGGACAATGGCTACCTGCAGCTGGACGACAACCTCCCCGGCCTGGGCCTGACCCTGAACGACGAACATTTCGGCGACTTCGACATCATCGGCTGAACCTCGTGCCCGCACGGGGCGGTCACGCCGCCCCGCTGCATTGCCGCGCGTCGGTCACCGTCATCCGCCACAGGCTGCCGCGAACAGAACCCCGTCGACGCGCGCCTGCACGTAGGCGGACACGTCCACCAGGCCAAGCAGCGCGGCCAGCAATGCGATGCCGGACCACGCCGCCACCATGCCCGTGCGGCGGCCCGCCTGCAGGGCCGCCAGCATGAGCGGAAGCAGGCAGGCAACGACAAACAGAAGACGGATCGCCGACATTGGCTGAATCTCCGCACCGTGCTCAGCGCCGGGCGCCTGCCGCGACGTGCAGGGCCGGCGGCACGCCGGCAACGCCACGCAATCCCAGCCACGCGCACACGGCCGCAAAACCGGTCACCACGCCCAGCGCGGCGATCGTCTGCACGTAGTTGCCGGTGGCCTCGAACGAGCGCGCACCCAACTGCACGGACAGGAACGCGCCGACCTGGTGGACCAGGAACAGCAATCCGAACACCCGGCCCTTGACCTGGCTGCCGTAGCGCTCGAAGCAGAACATCGACGTCAGGATGACCGTGCCCAGGTAGCTGCTGCCGAACAGCAGCGCAAACGGCAGCACGCCCGCCCGCGGCACCAGCAGCAACAGCATCGCCGCGCAGCGCATGGCGTAGAAGCCGGCCAGCAGCCGGTGCTTGTCGAAGCGCAGCGCCAGCGCACCGGAGGCAATGCCGCTGGCCAGTTCCAGTACCCCGAGCGCGCTCAGCGCGTAGCCCATTTCCAGGCGCGGCACGCCAAGATCCTGCCAGTGCGCCAGCAGGTGCACGTCGATGAAGGCCATGGTCGCGCCGCAGCCGAAGAACCCCGCGGCCAACACGTAGAACACCGGATCACGCCGCACGATGGCCCAGGCCGAGGCCTGCGCCGCGGCAACCGCCGGCGCGGGCGGTTCCCAGCGCGACAGCAGCCAGAGCGTGCCTGCTACAGGGACTGCGAAGACCATGCCTACCGCGCCGAACACCGTCGTCCACGCCGCCTGTGGCTGCAGCCAGATCCAGAACGGCGACAGCACGATAAAGCCGATCGCCGTGCCGTTGGTCACCACGGCATAGGCCAGGCCTTTCCGGCGCGCCTCGAACAGGCGGTCTACCAGCACGCCCATCGGCACGAAGGTCATCGCCGCCAGCCCGAAAGCGCCGACGATGCCGAACGCAAGGCTGAACCAGACCAGCGACTGGTGCCACCAGGCCGCGCCGGCATATGCAAGGCCTGCCGCCAACGCACCGATCGCCGCGGTGCGCAGCGGCCCGACGCGGTCGCTCAGTGCGCCCACCACGGGCGACATAAAGCCGGTGGCCAGCATGAAAAGCCCGCCCGACCACGCGAACTGCGCACGGCCCTGGCCAAAGTGCGTGGCAAGTTGCACAAAGTAAACCTGGTAGACGCCTTTTACAGCGGTCGACGCGAACATCACCGCAAAACCGGTGGCGACGAGCAGCAGCGTGATTGCGCGGGACAGCGGGGCGGTCGCCATGTCAACGGCTCCGGAAGGAATCCGGCAGCGCCGGCGTGGGGAAATGGCAAGACATGGAATCGGTCTCCGGATAGCACACGGCGCGGGGGTTACCGGGCTGCGAGCGGTGGGTGATGATTGCCATGCTATGGCGTGCGGCGGCCATCCGCCAGCAACGGGCCCGCCATCCATGGCAAATTTTCGGCCATTCCGGAATCATGTATGGTCGAAAACGGTGCGATATAACCACGCCTGTGGCAATATTTCGGCTACCTTTTCCTGGCCGATCCCGCCCCATGCCAACCGCCTACTTCCTCATGCTCCCCGGGATTCACATGCTGGACCTGGCCGGACCGCTGCAGATCCTTGCGACGGTTGCCGAACTCGGCATCGGCAAGCTGGCCGTGCGCTGCGTCGGGCCGCATTCCAGCGTGCAGGCATTCCAGGGCATCGAACTTGGCCGGGTCGGGCCGTTGCCATCACGGCTGGTTCCAGGCGACCTGGTGCTGGCCATCGGCAGCAAGATGACGGACACGCTGACCCGCTCGCCCGCATGGCGCGATACGGCGGACTGGTTGCGCGGCGTGGCGGCACGCGAGGACGACGGACTTACCATCGCCGCCGTCTGCACGGGTGCCTACCTGCTCGGCGATGCCGGCTTGCTCGACGGGCGGCTCTGCACCACGCACCACGCCCATGTCGGCAGGCTGCGCGCGCGGCATCCGGGCGCATCGGTGGTGGACAACCGCATCTTCGTCAGCGACGGCAATATCTGGACTTCGGCGGGCGTCGCCTCGGGCATCGACCTGGCCCTGCAACTCGTGGCTGGCATTTACGGCGACGAGGCCGCGATCCGCGTGGCGCGCGAGAATGTGGTGCCGTTCCGGCGCTTCGGCAGCGATCCGGAGCTCGATTCGAAATTCCGCTCCCGCTCGCACGGCAATGCGCTGGTTCATGCGGTGCAGGATGCCATCTCCACGGACTTGTCTGTCAGTGTGTCGGATCCGTCTTTCGCCGGGACCTTCGCCACCAGCGTCAGGCACTTGTCGCGCATCTTTGCCAGGGAAACCGGGCTGACGCCCAAGCAGTACCAGCTTGCGTTACGCATGGACAAGGCCCGCAGGCTGCTGGAGGCATCTTCGCTGCCGGTCGAGGACATCGCCGGCCAGTGCGGCTTTGCGAGCGTGCAGGCCTTCCGTTCCTGCTGGAACAAGGTCCAGCCGATGACGCCGGGCGAATACCGGCACGCTCACCGGGGCTAGTGCGATGCCAACTTACTGCCCGCGCGCCCTCTCCGCCGCCAAATAGGCATCGCGCGACGGCAGCAGGTGCCGCCGGCATAGCGCCACCAGGTCGTCGCGCCGTCCTTCGCGCAGCGCTTCGATCATGGCCCAGTGCTCCTGCCGGGCGCGTTCGCGGTAAGCGGCTGCGGCCAGCGAGCCGAAGCGGATCGGGTGGGTGCGCCGCGCGTATTCGCCGATGGCCTGCTGCAGCACGCCGTTGTCGGACAGCGCGAACAGTTCACGATGGAACTGCTGGTTGATGCGGAAGACGGCGCGCGCATCGTCGGCCGCCACGGCGGCATCGTGGCGCTGCTGCACGTCGATCAGGGACTGCAGTCGCTGCGGTGGCACCGGCATGGCGATCAGCGCCGCCGCATGGCACTCCAGCACCTCGCGCAGGGCGTAGAGTTCCACCACTTCGTGCGCATCGAAGGCGCGCACCAACGCGCCGGCATTGCGCCGCCGCTCCACCACGCCCATCAGCTCCAGCTCGGCCAGCGCCTGCCGGACCATGTGGCGCTTCAGGCCGAAGCGCGCCATCAGCGCGTCTTCGGTCAGGCGCTCGCGCGGGTGCAGGCGGCCGAAGACGATGTCTTCCTCCAGCGTCTCGACGACCTGCTGCATCGCGTCGCCGCCCTCGATATCGGTGACCGCCGCAGTAGTGGCGCCCATGGCTCAGCCCTGCTTCGGCACGATATCGACGGTCTGCGTGGCACGCAGGAAGTCGAAATCCACGCCCTGGTCGGCCTGCGTCACGGTCTCCAGGAACAGCTTGCGATAGCCGCGCTCGGCGCGCGGGCGCTCCACCGGCTGCTCCGCCGCGCGGCGGGCCAGCTCGGCGTCGTCGACGAGCAGCGCAATCTCGCGGTTCGCCACCGACAGGCGGATCCGGTCACCGCTGCGCACCAGCGCCAGCGGCCCGCCGATGGCGGCTTCCGGCGTGACGTGCAGCACGATGGTGCCGGCCGCCGTGCCGCTCATGCGACCGTCCGACACGCGCACCATGTCTTTCACGCCGGCCCGCGCCAGCTTCTTCGGAATCGGCATATAGCCGGCTTCCGGCATGCCCGGCGCGCCGGTCGGCCCGATGCGCTTGAGCACCAGGATATCGTCGGCCTTGACGTCCAGCGCGTCGTCGTCGATGCGCTGCGCCATGTCTTCGGCGTTCTCGAACACCACGGCGCGCCCCTCGTGCTCCATCAGCGCCGGGTTGGCGGCCGATTGCTTGATGATGGCGCCGCCCGGCGCCAGGTTGCCGCGCAGCACCGCCAGGCCGCCGGCTGGATAGATCGGGCTGGCCGCGGCGCGGATCAAGTCCTGCGCGAATGGCGGCGGGGCCGCGTCCAGTTCCTCGCCGAGCGAGCGGCCGGAGACGGTCAGCGTGTCCAGATGCAGCAGCGGACGCAGCTCGCGCAGCAGCGCGAGCATGCCGCCGGCCTTGTGGAAGTCCTCCATGTAGTGCTGGCCCGACGGCTTCAGGTCCACCAGCACCGGGGTCTCGCGACTCATGCGATCGAGTCCGGCCAGGTCGATGTCGATGCCCAGGCGCCCGGCGATCGCCGTCAGGTGGACGATGCCGTTGGTTGACCCGCCAATGGCCAGCAGCACGCGCAACGCGTTCTCGAAGGCCTTGCCGGTCAGGATGCGGTTCGGAGTCAGGCGCGCGGCGGCCATGGCGACCGCCGTGGTGCCGGTGCGCTCGGCCACGCGCACGCGGTCCGCCGTCACCGCCGGCGCCGACGCGCCGCCGCTCACCATCATGCCGAGCGCTTCCGCCACGCATGCCATGGTGCTGGCCGTGCCCATCACTGAACAGGTTCCTACGCTGGCCACCAACTGGTTGTTGACGTCGGCAATCTCAGTGCCATCGATCTCGTCGGCACGGTAGCGTCCCCAGTAACGGCGGCAGTCGGTGCAGGCGCCGACCCGTTCGCCGCGGTGCGCGCCGGTCAGCATCGACCCGGTCACCAGCTGGATGGCAGGCACGCCGGCCGAAGCCGCGCCCATGAGCTGCGCCGGCACAGTCTTGTCGCAGCCGCCGATCAGCACCACCGCATCCATGGGCTGGGCGCGAATCATCTCCTCGGTGTCCATCGACATCAGGTTGCGCAGGTACATGCTGGTCGGCGCGGAGAAGCTCTCATGCACCGAGATCGTCGGGAAATCCACCGGCAGGCCGCCCGCCAGCATCACGCCGCGCTTGACCGCCTCCACCAGTTGCGGCGCGTTGCCGTGGCACGGGTTGTAGCTGCTGCCGGTATTGACGATGCCGATGACCGGCCGCGACAGCGCGTCATCGGTAAAGCCCGCCCCCTTTATGAACGCCCTGCGCAGGAACAGCGAGAAGCCCGTGTCGCCGTAGTTGGTCAGGCCCTTGGCCAGGCCCTGGGTGCTTGCGGGCGTGTCCGGCGACTGCTTCGGGTCTCGGGAGGAAGGCATCCTGCGTCTCCAGTAAGATTATTGATAATCGAGACGCGCAGCTTAGCCGGCCTGGCACCCACGCTGCAAGTGGGTTGCGCGCCCAGGTTGACTAATCCAATTTCCAGATCAGTCGATAGAAAAATTCTGATTCATCAATCAAGAGGTCCACCCTACACTTGGCCACGATGACGAGCCGGGCATCATCAGCGATGCGGCACCAGGAGTCGCCGCGGCTTCCCCCCGATTCCCACAAGATCCCGGCACAGGAGACTCACATGTCCGGCATTTCCCCCATGCCCGGCCGGGGCGTTCGCGCGCCGCGCCGCGCGCTGCTGCTGTCGTCGCTGGCGTGCGCCAGCCTGCTGCTGGCCCCGTCGCTGGCCGCTGCCGGCGACTATCCCAACAAGCCGGTCCGCCTCGTGGTGCCCTACCCGCCCGGCGGCGCCACCGACGTGATCGGGCGCACGCTGGCCCAGCGCCTGTCGGCAACGCTTGGCCAGCAGGTCGTGGTCGACAACCGCGCCGGCGCCGCCGGCAATATCGGCGCGGACCTGGTCGCCAAGTCGGCGCCCGATGGCTACACGCTGCTGATGGGTGCGCTGACCAGCCATGCGATCAACGCCGCGCTGTACAAGAGCCGCGTGCCCTACGACATCGAAAAGAGCTTTGCGCCGGTGGCCATCGTCGGCACCGTGCCGCTGGTGTTCGTGGTCAACCCTTCCGTCAACGCGACCACGCTGCCGCAACTGGTGTCGCTGGCCAGGTCGAAGCCAGGCACCATCACCTATGGCTCGGCCGGCAACGGCTCGCCGCAGCACCTGGCAGGCGAGATGTTCAAGCGCATGGCCGGCGTGGACATGCTGCACGTGCCATACAAGGGCAGCGGCCCCGCGATGACCGACCTGATCGGCGGCCAGGTACTGAGCATGGTGGAAACGGTGCCCGCCGCGCAGGCCTATGTGAAGGGTGGCAAGATCCGCGCGCTCGCGGTGACCTCGGCCCAGCGCGTGAGCGCCCTGCCCGACGTGCCTACTGCCGCCGAAGCGGGCCTGAACGACTTCGAGGTGAGCTCCATGTTCGGCATCGTCGCGCCGGCCGGCACGCCGGCGCCCGTGATCGATCGCCTGAGCGCCGACCTGAAGAAGATCCTGGCGGAGCCGGAGGTCAAGGATGCGCTGCTCAAGCAAGGCGCCATCGCCACGTGGACCAGCCCGGCGCAGACCGGTGTGCGGATCAAGGCGGAAACGGCGAAGTGGAATACGGTGATTCGCGACGCGGGTGTGAAGCCGGACTAGGCAGGCGCCGGCCGGAAGCGGCCTGGGCGGGGTACCCACATTCAGGCCACGGCTCCCGGCACGCCTGCCCCCCCCCCGTCGCGCGCTCCCTGGCCGAGACGATGCGGCCGCACAGATCCGGCGCGGTATAGCAAACCAGAATCGCCATCCCCCCGTTTGGGGCTTTGGCATTGGCCGAATTTCGCCCACCATGACAGGAAACCGCCCGGCACGCGCGCCTGGGCAATCACGGGACCTTGAATTGAGCAAACAAGCCGTGTTGCGCCGCATCGGGATGCGGTGGATGCCCTGGACGACCCTACGCCCCAGCGGATCGGGCAGCATGCCGTGAACCGCCACCTCGCCAGCCTCGAACAAGCCTTCTCCTCGTTCGAGGAGGCCATCTGCCTGGTCGGCGCCAGCGGTGCGGTCATCCGCGAATCGCCGCTGGCCCGCGAGATCTTCGCCAGCGCCTTGTTCGCCCCGCGCCATGGCGTGCTCTGGCATGCCGACCCGCGCGTCCGCGCGATGCTGCTGCGGCAGGTCGCCGCTGCCAGCCAGAGCGGAATGCGGCAAGCCATGACGGTTTCCGCCGGTGGCGGCGCCACGGTGTCGATCGACATGGCCGTGGCCGTGCCCTCCCTGAGCGTCGCCGGCGAGCGCTGCGTGCTGCTGCGGATGCAGCGCCGCCACGCCGCTGGCGCGCCGCCCGACCCCGACCGCCTGGCCGCGGTATTCCGCATCACGCCGGCCGAGGCGCGGGTGCTGGCCGCACTGGCGTCGGGCCAGACCGCCGCCGCCCATGCGGCGTCGGTGGGCGTGTCGGTCAATACCGTGCGCAAGCAGATCGCCATGCTGATGACGAAAATGCACTGCAACCGGCAGTCGGAACTGGTCAGGAAGGCAATCCTGGGCCAGGGATAGCGCGGTATTCGCCTCTGCCAGGCGACCGGCAACAACCGTCAACAACCGGCAGCGACCGGCAATGACCGGCAACAATCGCTGCGGCAGCCGTATACTCTGCGCCAGAGGCAATGCCTCCCCGCGCGGCGCGTCTCCATGTGGTGCCTGCTACAGGAGCCGCCAGCAGCCGCCGCGCGTCACCGAATATCCAACAATATCCAATCAGTTACGGAGTCGCAGCATGCGCGTCGCATTTCTCGGGCTTGGCGTCATGGGTTTCCATATGGCCGGCCATCTTGCCGCCAAGGGCCATGAAGTCACCGTGTATAACCGCACCGCCGCCAAGGCGCAGGCCTGGGTCGCACAATTTGGCGGCAACGCGGCGGAAACACCGGCGCTGGCCGTCAGGCAGGCGGACGTGGTGTGCTCGTGCGTCGGCAACGACGACGACCTGCGCTCGGTGCTGATCGGCCCCGACGGCGCCTTCTTCACCGCGCCCACCGGCTGCATCTTCGTGGACCACACCACCGCCAGCGCCAATGTGGCGCGCGAACTCTACGCGGCGGCGCGCGAGCGGGGCCTGCACTTTGTCGACGGCCCTGTGTCGGGCGGCGAAGTCGGCGCGGAGAAAGGCATCCTGACCATCATGTGCGGCGGCGACGCCGAGGCCTACGCGCGCGCCGAGCCGGTCATCGGCGCGTATGCGCGCGCCGTGACGCGCGTCGGTGACGCAGGAGCGGGCCAGCTTGCCAAGATGGTCAACCAGATCAGCATCGCCGGGCTGATCCAGGGCCTGTCCGAAGCGATCGCCTTCGGCGAGCGCGCCGGCCTCGACATGCGGCTGGTGCTCGACGTCATCAGCAAGGGCGCGGCCGGCTCCTGGCAGCTCGAGAACCGCGGCCCGACCATGATCGACAACAAGTTCGACTTCGGCTTCGCCGTGGACTGGATGCGCAAGGACCTGGGCCTTTGCCTCGACGAGGCGCGCCGCAACGGCGCCAGCCTGCCCGTCACCGCAATGGTCGACCAGTTCTACGCCGACCTGCAGCAGATGGGTTGCGGCCGCGCGGACACCTCGTCGCTGATCAAGCGCCTGCGCCGCTTCTCCGGGGAATGAGCGATGCGGACGGCACCTGCCGCCGTCCGATAATTCCTACACCGCAATCGGCAAGCGCCTGAAAGGCCCGCTGGATCGTCCTGCCTAAGCTGTAGTCAGAAGCGCGGGTGGCTGGGGTCACCTGTGCACGGTACGGGAGATGACCATGTGGAAACTTGCAATCGCGCTGGTGATCAGCGCTGGCATGGGCCTGGCCGGCTGTACCGCGACGGGTGCGGTAGCCGGCGGCGTGGCGGGGCATGAACTCACGCACGGCAGTACCGCCGGCACCGTGGGTGGTGCCGTGGTGGGCGGCGTGGTCGGCCACGAACTGGGCAAGTAGCCCTGGACCGGACGCCAGCCAGTCCTCGCCCCAACGCCCGCTGCTCGCAGCGGGCGTTTGCATAGGTGCCGGGGCACCGTGACAAGGGCGGCTTCAGCGGTTTTGCACGCGCTGAAGAGTGTTGTTGCACGGTCCCGGCCGCCCGGATTCCCGCATTATTCGGCTACGATAGGCGGGCAAGCCACATCTACCCGATCTCCATGACACCTGCCACGCCTCGCAAGCGCCTGTCCTCCATTCCCGCACGCCATGCCCGCCACTGGATCGGCGGCACGCTCGCTGCCTGGCTGCTGGCCTGCGCCGCGAGTGCTGGCGCGCAGCCGCTATGGTTCGCCGGCGGACGGCCGACGCCCGACGCCCAACAGGCCGTGGCGGCGCTGGCCGGCGCCGAGGCGGATGGCCTGACGCCGAAGGACTACGACGCCGACGGCCTGAAACGCGCGCTGGCGCAGGCCGCCACCAACCCGCAAACGGCGCCGGACGCCGTGGAGAAACTCGACAACGCGCTCAGCGACGCCATGCGGCGCTACCTGTCGGACCTGCACAGCGGGCGCGTCGATCCACGCAAGGTGCACGCCAATTTCACGGCGCCGGCGTCGGCGCCGTTCGATCCCGACAGCTACCTGCGCGCCGCCGTGGCCAGCCATCGCCTGCCCGACGCCATCCGCGAAGCCGCGCCGTCCTTCCCGCTCTACGGCACGCTGCGCGATGCGCTGGCGCGCTATCGCAAGCTCGCGGCGCAACCTGGCTGGGAACATCCGCTGCCGGGGCTGCCTGGCGGCAAGCTGACGAGCGGACAGGCCTACGGCGGCATTGGCGAACTGGCTGGCCGCCTCAAGACGCTTGGCGACATGGCTGCCGACGCGCCCGTGCCGCAACGCTATTCGGGCGCCGTCGTGGACGGCGTCAAGGCCTTCCAGTCACGCCATGGCCTGGAGGCGGACGGCACCATCGGCGCCGCCACCCTGACCCAGCTCAACACCCCGCCGGCGGCGCGCGTGCGACAGATCGAGCTGACCATGGAGCGGCTGCGCTGGACCCCGCTCGCCGAGGGACCGCGCGTGATCGTCGTGAACATCCCCGAGTTCATGCTGCGCGCCTATGAGTACAACGACGGCAAGCTCGACATCAAGCTGGAGATGAAGGTCATCGTCGGCAAGGCGCTGGACACGCGTACGCCGCTGTTCAAGGAGGACATGCGCTACATCGAGTTCAGCCCGTACTGGAACGTGCCGCCGTCGATCGCACGCTCCGAGACCATTCCGCGGCTGCGGCGCGACCCGGGGTACTTCACGCGCCAGGGCTTCGAGTTCGTCTCCAACGGCAAGGCCGTGACCACGCTGTCCGATGCCAACCTCGAGGCCGTGCTGAACGGCCAGATGCGCATTCGCCAGCGCCCCGGCCCGATGAACGCGCTCGGCGACATCAAGTTCGTGTTCCCGAACAACCAGAACATCTACCTGCACCACACGCCCACGCCGCAATTGTTCAAGCGCGACCGGCGCGATTTCAGCCATGGCTGCATCCGCGTGGAAGAGCCCGTGGCGCTCGCGCAGTTCGTGCTCAAGGACATGCCGGGCTGGGACGAGGCACGTATTCGCCAGGCCATGACCAAGGGCCAGTCCAACACGGTGGCGCTACAGCAGCCGCTGCCCGTGGTGCTGGCCTATGGCACCGCGATTGCCCGCGCCGATGGCCGGGTATACTTCCTGGCTGACATTTACGGCCAGGACAAGCTGCTGGACCAGGCGCTGCGGCAGAACGCGGCGCGCCGGCCGGCCAGTGTGCCTGCCGCGGCACCGGCTACACCGGACGCCCTTGCCCGCCCCGCGCCAACGCAGAACCCGACATGAAACACTCTCGCAATCCTTCGCGCCGCCGCTTCCTGCAACACACGGGCGGCCTGGCGATTGGCGCCGGCCTGGCCGCGCTGTCGCCGCAATTGGCCTTGGCCACCGCGCCCGGCGCTCGCAGCCTGTCATTCGACCATACGCATACCGGCGAGCACTTGTCGCTGGTGTATGCGCTGGGCGAACAGGTGCTCCCGCAGGCACAAACCACGCTCAACCGCTTCCTGCGCGACCATTATTCCGGCCAGGTCGGCGTGATCGATCCGCAATTGTTTGGCCTGCTGTTTGATCTGCGCCAGACACTCGGCAGCGAGTCGCCGTTCCAGGTGATTTCGGGCTATCGCAGTCCCCTCACCAACGCGCGGCTGCGCCGCACGGGCGGTGGCGGCGTCGCGAAGCACAGCCTGCATATGGACGGCAAGGCCATCGACATCCGCCTGCCCGGCGTGGCGCTGGCGGACTTGCGCGATGCCGCCATGTCGCTCGGCGTTGGTGGTGTGGGCTTCTATGCGCAAGAGGATTTCGTTCACGTGGATACAGGTCGCGTGCGGCACTGGGGCTGAACTCCCGCACTGCTACGGCAAAAAAAGCACCCGACTGCTGCTGTGCGCGGGAGGGGCTCATCGCTAGGCTTGAGTCTGGTCCACGCCTGCCGGCGTGGTAGGCCCAGAGCGATGCGAGACCAGCCCCCATGTACCTCTATGATTCCACGGACCAGCAACTGGTCGACGAGCGCGTTGCGCAGTTCACTGACCAGGCCGCGCGCTTCCTGAACGGCGAGCTTTCGGAGGAAGAGTTCCGCGTGCTGCGCCTGCAGAACGGCCTCTACATCCAGCGCCATGCGCCGATGCTGCGCGTTGCCATCCCTTACGGCATGCTGGTCTCGCGGCAGCTGCGCAAGCTTGCGGAAATCTCGCGGCGCTGGGATCGCGGCTACGGCCACTTCAGCACGCGCCAGAACATGCAGTTCAACTGGCCGCGCCTGGAAGACGCGCCGGCCATCCTGGCCGAACTGGCAACGGTGCAGATGCACGCGATCCAGACCAGCGGCAACTGCATCCGCAACACCACTACCGACCACTTCGCCGGCATTGCGCCCGATGAAGTGGTGAACCCGCTGGTGTGGTGCGAAATCATCCGGCAGTGGTCCATGCTCCATCCCGAATTCGCCTACCTGCCGCGCAAGTTCAAGATTGCCGTGAGCGGCGCTAGCACGGACCGCGCCGCGGTGGGCGTGCATGACATCGGCCTGCAGGCCGTCGAGCGCGATGGCGAAACGGGCTTCCGCGTCTGGGTCGGTGGCGGCATGGGCCGCACGCCGATGGTCGGCAAGGTGATCGGGGAATTCGTGCACTGGTCCGACCTGCTGACCTACCTGCAGGCCATCCTGCGCGTCTACAACCTGCATGGCCGCCGCGACAACAAGTACAAGGCGCGCATCAAGATCCTCGTGAAAGACCTCACGCCGGAAGTCTTCGCGCAACAGGTCGACGAACACTGGCAAGGCATCCGCGGCGGTCCCGATACGGTCGACGCCGCTTTCGTGCGCGAGATCGCCATGCGCTTCACCACCCCGGACTACGCGCCTTCCGCAGCCAACGACGAAGACCCGAACCCATCGCTTGCCGCGGCCGATCCTCGCTATGCGCGCTGGCTGCGCAGCAACGTGCATGCGCACCGCGTTCCCGGCTATGCCGCCGTCACGGTGTCGCTGAAGGCAACCGGCACGCCGCCCGGCGATATCACGGCCGACCAGATGGAAGCCGCGGCCGACCTCGCCGACCGCTACGGCAGCGGCGAACTGCGCGTCTCGCATGAGCAGAACCTGATCATCGCCGACGTGCGCCGCACGCGCTTGCATGAATTGTGGCAACAGCTGCAGACGTGGAACCTGGCTACGCCCAATATCGGCTTGCTCACCAACATCATCGCGTGCCCCGGCGGAGACTTCTGCTCGCTGGCAAATGCCGTGTCGATCCCGCTGGCCGAAGCAATCCAGCAGCGCTTCGACGATCTCGACTATCTCTACGAGATCGGCGAACTGGACCTGAACATTTCCGGCTGCATCAACTCGTGCGGGCACCATCACGTGGGCCATATCGGCATCCTCGGCGTCGACAAGGCCGGTGAAGAGTGGTACCAGGTCACGATCGGCGGACGCCAGGGCGGGCCTTCCGGCGCAGCGATCGGCCGCATCATCGGGCCGTCGTTCGCACGCGACGAGATCCCCGAGGTCATCGAGCTACTGATCCGGAGCTACCTTGCCATGCGCGACAGCGATGCAGAGCGCTTTATCGATGTGGTCGAGCGCGTCGGCTGCGAACCGTTCAAGACGGCGGTCTACCAGAACCCGGCGATCGCCCTGCGCAGACAGCAAGCCGAGGCCGCCCGCGGCTGATCGATGGCCCTCAGATCCGCAATCCGCCCTCGTCGCGGCCGAGCCTGCGGATCACGCAGGCCATCCAGGCCGCCAGCCCGGCCGCGGCAAAGACAACCAGCGCGCGTCCTGCCGCACCTTGCTGATCCGCCAGGTACACGCTGCAAAGCTGTTGCGGCGCGTCCTGGTAGAGCAGTCCCGCCACCAGCGTCATCGCGCTCCAGTTGATCGCGAAGAATGCCTGCAGCACGATCCCGGCACGCGGCCAGGACATACCGAGCGCGGCGCCAGCCGCGATCATGCTCGCCACTTTCGCAACGGACCAGCGCGCATCGAGCACGGCAAGATCCAGTGCGACCGGAAGCATCCAGTAGCTGGCGATGGCCGTGGCGGCAACCAGCCCCGGCAAGCCGCGCCGGTTCCATGCAATGACCCGCGCAAACCGGCCGCACAATGCGGCCGCAACCATGCCGAGTGCCAGGAGCGATGGCAGTTCGATCGCCATATGCCGGAACATCGAGGCCTCCAGCCACCCGCGCAGCAGCGCCAGCACGGCCAGCGCCGCGCCGGGCAGCCAGACCACCGCGGGCCGCTCAGCGCTGCGCATGGACGATGTCGGCCAGCACCGCATCCGGGCGGTCGATGTCGTAGGCGCGGGCGAGCCGGCCCTGCGCGTCGATGAGGAAATGCGCGGCATTGTGGACGTAATCGCCGCGGCCATCCGGCAGCACGACCACGCCGAACGCCTTCAGCAAGGCCGGCAAGTCAGCGGCGTCCGCCACCGAGGCCATGCGCCAGACGGCGGGATCGGTCCCCTGCTTGCGGCCATAGGCACTGAGTACCTCAGGCGTGTCACGGCGCGGATCGAAGCTGATGGCCAGCAACTGGTAGCGCCCGGCAAGGCCGCGCGCAATCAGCTGCGCTTGCAGGTAGGCTTGCCCTGACGCGCTGCTGCGGCAGACCGTGAGGCAGTGTGTGTAGATGAAAGTGACCAGCGTCTGCCGTTGCGCATTACCGGTTTGGCGCAGGGAGAAGCGGCGTCCGGACGCATCGGCCAGCTCGATATCCGGCAGTGCAACGGGGGCTCGCGCCAGGTCGAATTGCCTTGCACCATCCGACGTCACAACGCGGAAGCCGCGTGTCACGTGGGCAAAGGCGAACAGCGCCAGTGCGCTGGCGAGGGCAGTCGCAAACAGGGTGCCCCGCCAGCCGCCCGGCATCACTGCGCTCCGGCGAGCTTGTGCAGTTCGTCGCTATGCCAAGGGTCCTTGCGAGATGCGCTCCATTTGCGCGCCGCGCCAACGGCCGCCGCGTCGATGGCGGGCGCCCTGTTGCCCCACTCGCTGCGGATATGCGTGAGCACCGCGGCCAGTTCGGCATCGCCGAGTTGCTCGCCAAAGGCCGGCATGGCGCCGTTATAGGTCGTGCCCAGGATCTCGACGGGCCCGGTCAGCCCGTGCAGCACGATCTGCGACAGCACCACCGGATCACCCGTCACCAGCGGCGATCCGGCCAGTGGCGGGAAGACGCCGGGCAGGCCCTGGCCGGTGGCCTGGTGGCAGGCCTGGCAGTTGGCCGCGAACAGTTGCTTGCCGTCGGCCACGCGGGCACCACCAGCGGCAGCGCCCTGGGCCAGCGCCTGCGCATTGCGCCGATCGCCAAGCTGGGCGAGCCCGTCGGCGCGCTCGGTCCAGATATAGCTGGCGGCCCAGACCACCAGTCCCGCGACCAGGCCCAGCACGATCTTCGGCACCGGGTTGTGCTGCTCGTGCGGGTCGGCGTGTTCAGTCTTGTGGCTGCTTGGGGGCTTGATCTGCGGCATGGTTCTTCGTGGTGCTGGCGGCGAGTACGAGGCCCTTGGCCAGGCTCGCTTCGGTCGGGGTCAGGACGGGATAGGTGTGGCGCAGCCCGGTGAGGTAGGCCACCAGGTCCAGTGCCTGCGGCGTGGCGACCACGGCCTTCCCGGCCGGGGCGGCGCCGGGCGGCAGCGAAACGACGCGATCGTCCTTGCCGACGGCATCGCTGTCCCTGGTCTCGAACAGGAACGGATAGGCCGGCATGATGCTGCCCGGCACATACGCGCGCGGCTGGTACAGGTGCCCGAGGTGCCAGTCGGCACTGGGCTGGCGCACGCCGATATTGAACAGGTCGGGGCCGGTGCGCATGGTGCCGAGCAGCGGCGGGTCGTCATAGTGATAGTCCGCCGCGACCGAGGGCCGGCCCCAGCCGCGCTGCGCGTCGGCAATGCCCGCGCCCGTGGAACTGGGCTGCTGGGTATGGCAGGCGATGCAGCCGTTGGCCATGTAGACCTGCCGGCCCCGCAATTGCGCGCTGGTGTAGGGCGCGAGTTCCTTCGGCGCGGGCACGTCCTTGAGTTGCAGGAAGGGCACCACGATCATGGCGCAGGTGGCCAGCGACAGCGTCACCATGGCGCCGCCTACGAGCTTCAGTTCGTTTTCCATCGTCGTCGGTCGTCGTCGGTCGTTCAGGCCAGGGATTCGGAAACCACGCGATCGCCCTGCCGCAGCGTGGCCGGACGGAACGCCATCAGCGCGAAGTGGCAGGCAAACACCAGGTGGCCCAGCGTCATCAGCGCGCCGCCGATCGAGCGGCCCTGCAACCATGGCAGGGTCACCGCGACCGACTCCATGAACGGCCGCGCCGGGTCCAGCAGCGCCAGCCCCTGCAGCACGCCGCCGATCGTCAGCGTCACGAGGTAGACCGCAAACCCGCCAGCCACCAGCCAGAAGTGCGCGGAAATCAGCGCCGGTTCCGGCCACGGCGCGTCGACGATGCGCGGCATGGCGAAGTAGATGCCGCCGAAGATCACCATCGACACGAAGCCATACATGCCCAGGTGCGCGTGCGCCACGGTGAAATGCGTGAAGTGCGTGATGGCGTTGAGCGAGCGCAGCGCCTCGAACGAGCCCTGCACCGAGGCCAGCGTGTACATGATCGCGCCCAGCACCACGAAGCGCAGCGTAGGCGAGCGCTTGAGCACGCCGAAATGGCCCTTCAGCGTCAGGTGCTGGTTCACGGAAAAGGCCACCACGGGGATGATCATCATCACGCTCTGCACGATGGAAAGCGTGATCAGCCAGCCGGGAATTGGCCCGCCGATCAGGTGGTGCGCGCCGACCTGGCCGTAGAAGAACGCCAGCGTCCAGAAGCCCAGCAGCGACAGGTTGTACGACTGCACCGGCTTGCCGATGACCTTGGGCAGGAAGTAGTACACGGCGGCAATCGACAGCGGCGTGTAGAACAGCCCGAGCACGTTGTGGCCGAACCACCAGTTCATGGTCGCCTGTTCCACGCCGAAATGCACGCCCGGCACCTTGGCGACGATATAGAGCACCGGAAACCAGAACAGCGCCGCGCCCATGTACCACACCGACACGTAGAGGTGATGCACCTGGCGCCGCTGCAGCATCAGCACCAGCGGCACGCCGATCAGCATGCCGCCCACGGCGAACAGCAGGCCGATCTGCCACGGGATCTCGAGCCATTCCATGCCTGCGTTGATGCCGCTGGCAATCGCTCCCAGACCGGCCACGAGCCCGGCATTCCAGATCAACGTACCGACCAGCGCAAAGCGGCCCCCGCTCAGCGGCGTGCGCAGCAGGCGCGGCATCATCCAGATCGCCAGGCCGAGCAGGCCCATCGGCGCCCAGCCATAGGCGACCGCGTTCAGGTGCAGCACGCGCATGCGGCCGAACGATTGCCATGCCTGCGTGACCAGGAAGTCCGGCAGGTGCAGCTTGAGCGAGCTGACCAGCCCCGCAAAGGACGCGACCACCAGCCAGACCACGGCACAACTCAGGAGCATCAGGGCTGGCAAGGCGCTGGAGCGGTCGGCCCGCGCGCGCGCCGCGAGTTCTTCGGCAAGGTCGGCGTCGGGCGCCAGGGTTGCGCCAGGCCCTGACGGGTCTTCGGGCCGGCCGACCTCGCCGCTGGCAAAGATGGTCCGGGCGCCACTCGACTCCAAATCGAAAAGGCCTTTCCTCAGGGACCAGATAAAGGCGAAGAGGCCGCCGATCGACAGCAGGAAGGTAAGCAGCAGCAGGCTGGTGGGGTCCATGGCTTTGGGGGCGAGACAGGCGCGGTCCGTGGCGGGCCGCATCCGGGAATTGGCCGGCCAATGCTAGAGGCCTTGCCACCGGTGCAACAGAAGCAAAACTGTCGGAAATGACCGGAGCAGTGGATTCCAAGGCGCGACCGTTTGTCGCAGTTGCGCCACTTCGACCCGGGATCCGCATGGCTGGCCAGGCCACAATCTGGTACTTGTCCTCAGCGTCCATTACAGTTGACCTAATCGCAAAAAGGACAAGATCAGATGACCACCGGCGCGCGCCCGATGACACGCTATGAAGAACTGGCCGAGGACATCGCCCAGTCGATCCATGCCGGCGTACTGCGGCTGGGCGACCGCCTGCCGTCGGTGCGCCAGGCCAGCGCAGGCCGCGGCGTGAGCCAGTCGACCGTGTTCCAGGCCTATTACCTGCTCGAGGCGCGCGGCCTGATCCGTGCGCGCGAGCGATCCGGGTATTACGTCGCCACGGGCTCGCGCCAGTTGGCGCCTGAAGCGGAGACACCCTCCGCCCCGGCAGAGGAGTCCGGACCGATCGATGTCAGCGAGCTGGTTTTCAAGGTGCTCGAATCGACCATGCGGCGCGACGTGGTGCCGTTCGGCTCGGCCTTCCCCAGTCCCCTGCTCTTTCCGCTGCAACGGCTGGCCAAAACCATGGCGTCGACGGTGCAGAAGCTCGACCCATGGAGCAGCGTGGACGACCTGACGCCCGGCAATGCGAGCCTGCGTCGCCAGATCGCGCTGCGCTACCTGGGCGACGGCCTGACCGTGCAGGCCGACGAGATCGTCGTCACCAACGGCGCGCTCGAAGCGCTGAACCTGTGCCTGACGGCGGTCACGCGCCCCGGCGATGCTGTGGTGATCGAAAGCCCCACGTTCTACGCGGCGCTGCAGGCGCTGGAGCGCTGCGGCCTGTCCGCGATCGAGGTGCCCACGCATCCGCGCGAGGGCATGGATCTGGGCGCGCTGGAACAGGCGCTGCAGCGCCACCGCCCCAAGGCGTGCTGGCTGATGACCAATTTCCAGAACCCGCTCGGCTCGCTGATGCCCGAAGCCAAGAAGCAGGCGCTGGTGGAACTGCTGGCGCGCTACGAGGTGCCGCTGATCGAAGACGATGTGTATGGCGAGCTTTACTTCGGCACGCGCCGCCCGACGCCGGCCAAGGCGTTCGACAAGGCCGGCCTGGTCATGCACTGCGCGTCGTTTTCAAAATGCCTGGCTCCGGGCTACCGCGTGGGCTGGGCGGCACCGGGCCGCTTTGCGCGCGACGTTGCACGGCTCAAGCTGACCACTACGCTGGCCGGCTCCGCGCCCGCGCAGGCCGCTATTGCCGCCTACCTTGAAAAGGGTGGCTATGACCGCCACCTGCGCCAGCTGCGGCACGCGCTGATGCTGCGGCAGGACGCCGTGGCGCAGGCCGTGGCGCGCCACTTTCCACCCGGGACGCGCGCCACGCGGCCGGCGGGCGGCTACTTCCTGTGGATCGAACTGCCCGAAGGCACCGATACGCTGGCCCTCCACCAGCTCGCACTGTCGCACGGCATCAGCATTGCGCCGGGGCCGATCTTTTCGGCGCGGGCCGGCTTCCGCAATTGCATGCGGCTCAACTACGGGCATGAGTGGGACAAGCGCGCCGAAACCGCGCTGGCCACGCTCGGCCGGCTGGCCCGTGCCGTAGCCAGCGCGCGGCCCTAGCCCTTGGTATCGGCTCGGCTATCGGCGCGGGAAGCCATTGTCACTTGCCGGCAGGATCGTCCTTTGGGTCCAGATAGTTGATGTCCAGCGGGCCGGTGCCGTGGATCTGCACGACCGTCTCGGTCTTGCTGAACGCGTAGTGATGGGCCTTGGCGGGCAGGTAGTGGAAGCCGCCCGTTTTCAGGGCGTGGGCATGGCCCATGTCCATCTTGTCCCCGGCTCCCAGATAGAGCGTCCCGGAGATCACCGTCAGGTTCTCGGCCTGGCTATGCCAGTGGGGTGGCACCTTGTATCCGGCCGGCGTCTTGAGCCGGACGACGAACGGGCCGTCCTTGCCCGGGTCGCCATAGAGCACGGCCAGCTTCGCCCCCTTGGGCAGCGAAGGCGGCGCCTCGCCCCATTTCACCGTGCCGGGATTGATCATCTCCATGCCGGCTGCGGCCGGCTCCTGGGCGCTGGCCAGCCCGGCCGCAAGCGATGACGCGAGCGCCGCTGCCGCCAGCCACGCAAGCTGCAACCGATGGTCCGAAGAATGCGCTTTCATGGTCTTCTCCTTCTTGCCTTGGCACCCGCCACGCGCGGCATGGCCGCCGCATCGCCACCCCGGGCAGTGCCTGAAACCATCGTAGTGCAGAAGGACGATGCCGACGCAACCGGCAACAGTTCGGGCAGGTCCTGTCAGGCGGCCCGGTTCGGCGGATGCGAGTTGTTGCCGCCGGCCGGCGCATGCAGGCGCCGCCAGACCAGCCGCGGCAGGCGCACCAGGCAGCCCGCCGTCAGCCGCAGGTGCATCCAGGCCAGCAGCAGGTTGTCGCGCAGATAGCGGAAATGGGAAACGCCGCCCGCGCTCCGGTCAAAGTAGCGCACCGGCGCGTCGAGGTTGACGGGCCGCACGCCGCGCCAGCACAGGCGCACGGCGACTTCCGGGTCGAAGTCGAAGCGGCGCATCCAGCGGCTTTCCCGCATCACGGCGCGCAACGGCGCGATCGGATAGACGCGGAAGCCGTACAGCGAGTCGCCGACGCCTGCCCACAGCGTCTCCATGTCCGCCCAGAAATTGGACAGGCGGCGCCAGTACACGCGTTCGACCGGCGCGCTTGCGTCGAATACCGGCCGGCCAAGCACCATCGCGTCGGGCTCGCGCATCGACACCGCCATGAACTCGCCGATCAGGTGTGCCGGGTGCTGGCCATCGGAGTCCATCACCAGCACATGGGTGAAGTCCTCCGCGGCGGCGGCCTCGATGCCGTGCATTACCGCGGCGCCCTTGCCCTGGTTTTCCGGCAAGACCAGCACGCGCAGGCTGGCATCGTTCCGGGCCTGCTCCTGCAACCACGCCACGCTCCCGTCGGTGCTGCCATCCACCACCACCCAGACCGGACACCAGGCCTCGCGCGCGGCGCGCAGCGTCTGCCGCAGCATGGCGCCCGGGTTGTAGCTCGGGATCAGTACCAGATGGGTGGGAGACGGCACGGCCATGATTGCGAGATATTCAGGCCATGCCGCCATTGACCGACAGCACCTGGCCGGTCACGTAGGCTGCGGCATCGGAAGCGAGGTAGGCCACCATCCCCGCCACGTCCTCGGGCGTGCCCGCGCGGCCCGCCGGCACGATCTGGCGGAGGCGTTCGGCGGGAAACGCCAGTTCCGACATGGGGGATTCGATTACGCCCGGCGCCACGGCATTGACCGTCACGCCGCGCGACGCCATCTCCATCGCCAGCGAGCGCGTGGCGCCGATCAGGCCGGCCTTGGCCGCGGCATAGTTGGCTTGCCCGCGGTTGCCCATCACGCCTGCCACCGAGGCCATATTGATGATGCGGCCCCAGCGCGTGCGCATCATCGGCATCAGCAGCGGCTGGGTAACATGGAAAAAGCCGTGCAGCGAGACCTCGATCACGCGGCGCCACTGTTCGCGGCTCATGCCGAGCAACGGCGCATCGTCATGGATGCCGGCGTTGTTGACCAGGATCTGGACGGTTCCGTGGGCGAGGATGCCCTGCAACGCCGCCTCGGTGGCCTCGGCATCGGTCACATCGAAGGCAATGGCGCTGGCGGTGCCGCCCGCGGCGCGGATGGTGGCCGCCACGGCTTCCGCCTGGTCCAGGTTGCGGTTGGCGTGTACCCAGACCTCATGTCCGGCGCGCGCCAGCGCATGGCTGATGGCGCTGCCGATGGCACCGCTCGCGCCGGTGACCAGCGCCACCCTGCGCGTGACCTGCGGCGTGCCTTCTTGCGCCATGTGCTGCTCCCTGTCTGGCGGACTTCCAGTTGCGCCGCGCTCAGCGCGTGCGGTTGGCAGCGACATAGTCGGCCAGGCTGCCCAGCGAAGCGAAGATCGTCTTGTTGTCGGGATTGTCCGAGCGCAATTCCACGCCGTACTTGCGGGACACCAGCAGCGCAATTTCGAGGATGTCGATGGAATCGAGCCCGAAGCCTTCACCATACAGCGGCGTTTCGGCCGTGACTTCATCCAGTTTAAGGTCCGCGATATCGAGTTCGCCAATGATCAGGCTGGCGAGTTCCGTTTGGAGTTCGTTCATGTTCGTCAGGGTCTTCTTCCGCGCCACAAAAGGCGCCGGAAGATGGCGGGGCGATGCTACCAAAGCGCGGCACATCGCACTACCTACGAGAAGTTTAGTAACAACATTGGAGCGACTTTGCTGAAACATCTCTGCGCCCGCCGGGTCTTTTAAGGTATAAAACGTTCGCCTTGCCGTCCGGGCACGCCGGAAACCACCCGAAGTGCCGGTTCGGTGGCAAGAAAAGAGTATTTTGCACCACAATAATCGTCAATGTCTTCGAGCCACCTTCCCCACCTCGCTGCAACGTCTTGCGACGCCACGCCGCTGACTCAGCGCGTTGGCTGGATTGCCGCGCCCGTGGGTTTCCTGGCCTATGAGTCGGCTCTTCATCACGCCGCGCACACGCCGGGCGCCGAAGTCGGGGCGCTGATGCTGGGCCTGGCGCCATTCGGGCTGATTGCCCTGGCCGCCGCCTGGCGCTGTGCCCGGCGCCTGCCCTGGCTGATCCTTCTGGCCGCTTGCGGCATCGGCCTGTGGGTCGGCCGCATGCCATTGGCCGCCCATTTCGGCTGGACTTACTTCCTGCAGCACTTTGGCGCGAACCTGGCACTCGCGGCGATGTTCGGCCGTACGCTGCGCCGCGGCGGCACGCCGCTGTGCACCGAGTTCGCAGCGGCCGTGCATGGGCCGCTGTCGCCCGACATGCGGCATTACACGAGCCGTGTCACGCAGGCCTGGACGCTGTTTTTCGCGCTGACGGCGGCCGTATCGCTGATCCTGTTCGCCCTGGCGCCGATGCCCGCCTGGTCGACCTTCGCCAACCTCGGCACGCCCTTGCTGGTCGCGCTGATGTTCGTGGCCGAGGCCGCGTGCCGCCGCGCCTTGCTGCCGGCGGCGAAGCATACCGGCGTGCTCGATGCCGTGCGCGGTTACCGGGCCGTCATGGCCGAGCGCGCCAGCCGTGCCGGCGCGTCGCACTGAACGCGGGTTGCCCATGACCACGTTCCCACTGCTTTCGCACCCGTCATCCGACAGCGTCGTCGCGCTCGCCAGCGGGCAGGCCATCACGGCCAGCCGGTTCCTGGCCGACGTCGACGCGCTGGCCGCACGGCTGCCTGCCGGCCATCATGTCTTCAATGCATGCGCCGACCGTTACCGCTTCGCGGTCGGCCTCTGCGCCGCGCTGCTGTGCGGCAAGGTCAGCCTGCTGCCGCCGTCGCAGACGCCGGACATGGTGCGGCAGCTGGCGGCCTTCGCGCCTGATGTCTTCTGCTTGCATGACGACGCCGATTGCGACGTGGCGCTGCCCCGCTTCTTCTATGCCGCCGCGGACGAGCGCACGCCGTCTGCTACGCAAGCGGCCATCCCCGAGATCCCCGCCGATCGCCTGATGGCCTACGTGTTCACGTCCGGCTCGACCGGCCAGCCCGTCGCGCACGCCAAGACCTGGGGCGCGATGGTACGCGGCGCCCGCGCCACGGCGCAGCGCCTCGGGCTGCTCGATGGCCGCGCCTGGACCTTGGTCGGTACGCTGCCGCCGCAGCACATGTTCGGCCTGGAAGCAACCGTCATGCTGGCGCTGCAAGGCGGCGCGGCACTGGCTTCGGCCCCGGCCTTCTATCCGGCCGATATCCGCGCCGCCCTGCATGCCGCACCGCGGCCACGCACGCTGGTGACTTCGCCGGTGCACCTGCGCGCGCTGCTGCAGGCAGCCGGCGATCTGCCGCCGGCCGACCTGGTGCTCTGCGCCACCGCGCCGCTGGGCCGCCCCCTGGCGCAACAGGCGCGGACCGGCCTGGCGGCACCTGTGCTGGAGATCTATGGCAGTACCGAGACCGGCGCGCTTGCCACACGGGCGACGGCCGACACCGAGGCATGGACGCCGCTGCCGGGCATCACGCTGGACAACCGTCTTGACCCTTGCGCCGACACCGGCTTCGAAACCGTGACGTGGGCCTCCGGCGGGCACATCGACCAGCCCGTCGCGCTCGGCGATGCCGTCGAACCGATCGACGCCACGCGTTTCCGGCTCCACGGCCGCAAGGCCGACATGATCAAGATCGCGGGCAAGCGCACCTCGCTTGCCTACCTGAACCAGCAGCTCGCGAGCATCGAAGGCGTGCAGGACGGTACCTTCTTCCTGCCCGACGATGTCCACGAAGACGAGGCCGCCGGCCGCGTGGTGCGCCTGGTGGCGCTGGCCGTGGCCCCTGGCGTGGCGCCCGCAAAGATCCTGCAAGCGCTGCGCGGGCGCATCGATGCCGCCTTCCTGCCCCGCCCGCTTTGCCTGGTTGACCAGCTGCCGCGCAACGCCGCGGGCAAGCTGCCGCGCGAAGCGCTGGCGCCGCTGGTCGCGGCCCAGCTTGCGCAACGCCATGCACCGGGCTTCGTGATCGATGCCGGGCATCCGGCCTTGGCCGGCCACTTCCCGGGCAACCCAGTGGTGCCCGGCGTCGTGCTGCTGGACCATGCCATCCTGCAGATCGGCGCGGCGCTGGGGCGCCCGGTGGCGGTCACCCAGGTCGGCACGGTCAAGTTCCTCAGCCCGGTCCGGCCCGGTGAACGCGTCGAGGTCGATCACCAGTGGCAAGCCGAAGCGTCCGGTGCCAGCCCGGCCTCCCTCCGCTTTACGTTGAGCGCGAGCGGGCGCGATGTGGCCAGCGGCACGCTGACCATGCGGGCCGCCCAGGGCCGACAGGAGGCATCGCCATGCTGACCTGGCTGCGCAAGGCACAGCCGCTGGACGCCAACTGGTCCAGCCGCGAAGAGCGCAGCAACGTCACGCTGTTGCGCATCATGACCTGGATCTCGCTGGCGCTCGGCCGACCGGCCGGACGCGTGGTGCTGCGGCTGATCGCGGCCTATTTCACGCTGTGCTCGCCGGCGGCGCGCCATGCATCGCGCGCCTACATGGACCGCGCGCTCGGCCGCGAGGCCGGCTGGATCGACGGCTTCCGCCACGTCTTCACGTTCGCGTCGACGATCCACGACCGCATCTACCTGCTCAACGGACGCTTCGACCTGTTCGACATCCGCCTGCACGGCGAGAAGCAGCTCGAAGAGACCATTGCGCGCGGCCAGGGCGCGTTCCTGCTCGGCGCGCACCTGGGCAGCTTCGAAGTGATCCGCGCGATGGGCCGCCAGCATCCGGACATGCGCGTCGCGATCACCATGTACGAAGAGAACGCCCACAAGCTCAACGACGTGCTGCAGTCGATCAACCCGGCCATGCGGCGTGACATGATCACGCTCGGCAAGGTCGACGCCATGCTCAAGGTGCGCGACTACCTCGATCGCGGCTACATGATCGGCATGCTGGCCGACCGCACGCTGTCGCAGCGCGCCACCGACCCGGTCCAGCAGTGCGATTTCCTTGGCGCGCCGACGGGTTTCCCGACCGGGCCGCTGCGCATGGCGGCAATGCTGCGCCGGCCCGTGTTCTTTATCACGGGCCTGTATCGCGGCGGCAATCGCTATGATGTGCACTTCGTGCGGCTGGCCGATTTCTCGCAGGTTCCGCGCGGGCGCCGCGAGGCGGAGGTACAAGGTGCGCTGCAGCGCTACGTCGCACTGCTCGAACAGTTCTGCCGCAGCGCGCCCTATAACTGGTTCAACTTCTACGACTTCTGGCACGCCGGCCCCCCGCTGTCCGGGCAGCCGCCCCCCGGCAACGAGCCCTGACCCCATGCACCGAATCCGCCTGATCCTGCCAGCCCTGGTGCTGGGTGTTGCGCTGTTGCCCGGCATGACCATTCCCGCGTTCGCCGCTGACAGCGGCTCGGCAGCCTGGGGCGTCGACCAGCTCATGTCCGCGCTCGCGCAGCGCAAGTCCGGCCGCGTGCAGTTCACCGAGAAGAAGTACCTGGCCATCCTGGAGCGCCCGGTGGAATCGAGCGGCGAACTCGTCTTCGTCGCGCCGGACCACCTGGAGAAGCGCACAGTCGCCCCCAAGCCTGAAAACCTGGTGCTCGATGGCGACATGATGACCGTGGAGCGCGGCGGCAAGCGTTTCACCATGCCGCTGCAGAACTACCCGGAAATCGCCGCCTTTATCGAAAGCATCCGCGGCACGCTGGCGGGCAACCGTTCCTCGCTTGAGCGTTACTACAAGCTCGGCGTGGAAGGCCGCGCGAGCCGCTGGACGCTTACCCTGACGCCGGCCGATTCGCGCATGGCGGCCATCATCACGCAGGTGCGCATCGAAGGCGCCCATGACGCGCTGGACAGCGTGGAAATCCGGCAGGCCGACGGCGACCACTCGGTCATGAAGATCCGCCCCGCCGCCAGGCCATGATGCCCGCGCCGCGCGGCGGGCCGCGTCCAACCGCCCTGCCGGCCGCGCGCCTGGCCGTGGTCCTCTGGCTGGCCTGGCTGCTGGGCTGCGCGGCCGTCGTCACACGCACCAGTTTTACCGCCGACCTGTCGGCTTTCCTGCCGCGCATGCCAAGCGCCGAACAGCAGTTGCTGGTCGACCAGTTGCGCGAAGGGCTGGTCTCGCGCCTGATCCTGGTTGGGGTGGAAGGCGGCGATGCCGACGGGCGCGCGGCCGTCTCGCGCGCCATGGCCGCGCACCTGCGCAAGGATGCGCGCTTCTCCGCCATCAGCAACGGCGAGCCCGTCAACCAGGCGGCCGACCAGCGCTATCTCTACAACCACCGCTACCTGCTGAGCCCGACGGTCACGCCCGAACGGTTTTCGCAGCAGGGGCTCACGGCGGCCGTCGCGGACACCTTCGACCTGCTGGCCTCTCCTGCCGGGCTCTTCACCAAATCGCTGTTGCCGCGCGACCCCACGGGCGAGGTGATGTCGGTGATGTCGCAGCTCGACGCGCAGCAGCGCGTGCCGATGCATGGCGGCGCCTGGGTCTCGCGCGATGGCCGGCGTGCCGTGCTGCTCGCGCAGACGGCCAGCGCGGGTTCCGATACCGATGGCCAGGCCAGGGCCATCGACGCGATCCGCGAGGCCTTCGCCGACGCAGCCAATGCGGGGCCGTACCGGCTCGTGATGACGGGGCCCGGCGTGTTCTCGGTCAAGGCGCGCGACACGATCCGGCACGACGTGGAACGGCTGTCTGCCATCGGCGTTGCGATCATCGTCACGCTGCTGCTGGTGGTGTACCGGTCGGTGCCCCTGCTCGTGCTCGGGCTGGTTCCGGTGCTGTCCGGCGCGCTGGCCGGCGTGGCGGCGGTCAGCCTCGGCTTTGGCGGCATGGTGCACGGGCTGACGCTCGGCTTCGGCACCACGCTGATCGGCGAAGCCGTGGACTACTCCATCTACCTGTTCGTCCAGTCGGCGCAGTACACGCGTGGCGGGCAGCGCGACAACCGCGCCTGGATTGCCGGCTTCTGGCCGACCGTGCGGCTCGGCGTGCTGACCTCGGTGTGCGGCTTTGCCTCGCTGCTGCTGTCGGGCTTTCCGGGGCTGGCGCAACTGGGCCTGTACTCGATATCTGGCCTGGCCACGGCCGCGCTCGTCACGCGCTTCGTGCTGCCGCACCTGGTTCCGGCCACCCTGCACCTGCGCGACGTCACGCCGCTCGGCACGCGCCTGGCCGCGCTGCTGGCCCGTGCCCGCCGGCTGCGCTGGCTGGTCGCGGTGATCGCCATGGCCGCCTGTGCCGTGCTGTGGGCTCGCCACGAAACCTTGTGGGGGCGCGAACTGTCGGCGCTGAGTCCCGTGCCGGCGGCGGAACAGGCGCTCGACGCCTCGCTGCGCGCCGATCTCGGCGCGCCCGATGTGCGCTACCTGGTGGTGCTGTCCGGCCCGGACCAGGAGTCCGTGCTGCAAGGCGCCGAGCGCGTGGCGCGGCAACTGGACCCGCTGGTCGCTTCCGGCGTCATCGGCGGCTATGAGAGCCCGGCGCGCTACCTGCCCAGCGCCGCCACGCAGCGCGCGCGGCAGGCGAGCCTGCCGCAGCCTGACGAGCTGGCGCGGCGTTTGGACGCGGCGGTCGCGCAGCAACCGGTGCGCCGCGAGCTGTTCGCCCCATTCCTGGCCGAGGCCGGCCAGGCCCGCACGGCTGCGCCGCTGCGGCGCGAAGACCTGAAAGGCACTTCGATGGCGCTGGCCATCGATGCCCTGCTCACGCGGCACGGCGACCAGTGGAATGCCACCCTGCCCCTGCGCGCGCCAGCGTCGGCCAAAGCCACCGACGTGCTGGACAGCCAGCCGATACGCGCGGCATTGGACCGCGCCGGCGTCAGCCATGCGCTCTTTGTCGACCTCAAGCGCGAATCGGACCAGCTCTACGGCGGCTATATGCGCGAAGCGCTGCACCTGTCGCTGGGTGGCGTGCTCGCCATCCTGGTGCTGCTGTCGGTGGCGCTGCGTTCGCCCAGGCGCGTGCTGGCGACCGTGCTGCCACTGGCTGCCGCCGCCCTGGCTGTCATGGGCGGGCTGGCCGCGCTGGGACAGCCGCTCAACCTGCTGCACCTGGTGGGCCTGCTGCTGCTCGTGGCGGTGGGATCGAACTACGCGCTGTTCTTCAATGGCGCGGCCAGTACGGGGCCGACGACGGCCATTTCGGCGCATACACTGGTATCGCTGCTGCTGGCAAACCTGACCACTGTGGCGGCCTTCGGGTTGCTGGCCTGGTCGGACCTGCCACTGCTGAAGGCATTCGGGCTGACCGTCGGGCCCGGGGCGGTACTGGCGCTGTGCTTCTCGGCCATCCTGGCGCGCGCGCCGGCGAACCGCCGCCGCGCCAGGGCCGGACAACCGTAAGACGTTTGTGATGAAACCTGCAACCCACCCGCCTGTCCCGGCACACAATCAGCGGCCAGTCCCCACGCGCCAATGGAGGCCGGGCATGCTGCTGTACGGCGCGGGCGTGGTGCATGTGGGGGCAGCGGCCGCGGTGCTGGCCGATCCTTCCACGCTGGGATGGGCCGCGGCCGGTGTCGGCACCACCCATGCCACGCTGGCGGCGGTGGGACTGTGGCCGCGCAGCACCTGGCTGGGTCCGAACGTGCTGCGCCTGCCGCGCGCGGCAGGCCGCAGCGTCGCCCTGACCTTTGACGACGGCCCGCATCCGGAAATGACGCCACGCGTGCTCGACCTGCTCGACGTCCAGGGCGCGCACGCCACTTTCTTCTGCGTCGGCGAACGCGCGGCACGCTATCCGGGACTGGTGCGCGAAATCGTGCGCAGGGGTCACACGGTGGAAAATCACAGCATGCATCACCGGCTCGATTTCGCGCTGTTCGGGCCATGGCGCATGCGGCGGGAGATCCGCGAGGCGCAGCAACTGCTGGCCGATATCACAGGACAAGCGCCGCGCTTCTTCCGCGCCCCCGCCGGCCTGCGCAACCCGTTACTCGAACCGCTGCTGTGCGCCGAAGGCCTGCGGCTTGCCGCGTGGACCCGTCGCGGCTTTGACACGCGCAACGGCGACCGCGCGGCCAGCGTCGCCCGGCTGCTCACGCGCGACCTGGGCGCCGGCGACGTGCTGCTGCTGCACGATGGCAACAGTGGCGTCGACACTGCCGGCAGGCCGCACTGCACGACGGTGCTGCCCGGCCTGCTGGCGGCCATTGCCAACGCCGGGCTGCAATGCGTGACACTGCCCGCCGGCATGGCGGCAAAGGACCCGCACACGGCTTGATACAATGGCCTCACCCCTGCGCATCCCACTTCCCACACCCTGTGTCGCCGCTCCATCTCTCGCATTTCACTGCCACCAGTTGCATCGGCACCGGGCTTGACGACACGCTGAGCGCCCTGCGCGAACAACGCGGCGGCCTGGCGCCCTGCCGGTTCGCAGACGTCCGCCTCGATACCTGGACCGGAGAAGTCCCGGGCGTGGAGGCTGTCACCCTTCCCCCTGCGCTGGCGGACTTTGAATGCCGCAACAATCGCCTCGCGTTCCTAGCGCTGGAACAGGACGGCTTCGCCGATCGTGTCAGGGAAGCCGTGGCGCGGTATGGCGCGGACCGTATCGGGGTGTTCCTCGGCACCAGTACAGCCGGCGTGCTGCAGACCGAACTGGCCTACCGCCAGCGCGACCCGCAGACCGGGGCACTGCCCCCGGGGTTCAGCTATGCAGGCACCCACAGTCCATATTCGCTGCCCGGCTTCGTGCGCGCGTATTTCGGGCTGAAAGGGCCGGCCGCCGCCGTGTCGTCGGCATGCTCGTCGGGGGCGAAGGTCTTTGCCTCGGCACGCCGCCTGATGGAGGCGGGACTGATCGACGCGGCCGTGGTCGGCGGCGTGGACTCGCTGTGCCACACCACGCTGTATGGATTCGATTCGCTGGAACTGCTGTCGGACCAGCCGTGCCGGCCGTCCGACGCCGACCGCAACGGCATCTCGATCGGAGAAGCCGCAGCGTTCGTGCTGGTCGAGCGCGCGCCGGAATCGGAACAGGCACCGGAAGGCGCCGTCCTGCTACTTGGCATCGGTGAATCGAGCGACGCCCACCACATGTCCGCGCCGCATCCCGAGGGGCTGGGCGCGCGCATGGCCATGGCGCAGGCGCTGGCCAGTGCCGGCGTCGCGCCGGCACAGGTCGACTACGTCAACCTGCACGGCACCGCCACGCGCGCCAATGACGCCGCCGAGGCGCGCGCGCTCAACGCGCTATTGCCGGGTACGCCGTGCAGCTCCACCAAAGGCGCCACCGGACATACGCTCGGCGCCGCGGGCGCGCTCGAAGCGGTGATCTGTGCGCTGGCGCTGCGCCATGGCCTGCTGCCGGGCGGCATCAACACCACGCAGGTGGATCCGGCGCTGGCGCTCGACTACCGCCTCGCCAGCCGCGAACAGCCGCTGCGGCATGTGCTGAGCAACGCGTTCGGTTTTGGCGGTTCCAACTGCAGCCTGCTGCTCGGGCGCGCAACCGGCGGGCAATGACCATGGGCGCACCGCTTCTCGCCTTTATCGAAGGCATCGGCGTGCTGGGCCCGGGGCTCGGCAACTGGGCACAGGCCGGAGGCGTGCTCGCCGGCCGCGAGCCCTACCAGCCCGCGCCGACCGAACTGGCGCCGCCCGCCATCCTGCCGCCGGCCGAGCGGCGCCGCAGCGGCACCGCCGTCAGGCTCGCGCTTGGCATCGGGCAACAGGCCGTGGACGCTGGCGGCATGGAGGCTTCGGACCTGCCCACGGTAATCACGTCGTCGAGCGCGGACGGCCACAACTTCCACGCGATCTGCGAAGCCCTGGCGCAGCCCGAGCCGCTGATGTCGCCCACGCGCTTCCACAACTCGGTCCACAACGTCGCGGCCGGGTACTGGTCGATTGCCACGCGCGCCATGCGCCCGGCCAATGTGCTGAGCGCGCTGGACGCGAGCTTCGCCGCCGGCCTGCTGGAAGCGGCCGCCCAGGTGTCCGCCGACCAGGAGCCGTGCCTGCTGATCGCCTACGACTCCGATTACCCGGAACCGCTGCGCACGCTGCGGCCCATCGCCGCGCCGTTCGGCGTGGCGCTGCTGTTGTCGCCGCGCGCGTCGGAACGATCGCTGGCACGGATTGAAGTGGGATTGGCGCACGCCCCCGTGACGCAGATGGACGATGCCGCGCTGGAGAACCTGCGCCGCTCGATACCGACTGCGCGCGCGCTGCCGTTGCTGCGCGCTGTCGCCATGCAGCCGGCCGGCACGGTCGTGATCGATTATCTGGAAGACCTGCAGCTGCAAGTCGCCGTGCAACCAGCGGCGCGGCCTGGGACTGGCGGATAACGTGCCAGCGCCGCACACGCCGCTGGACCACGCCTGGATCGCGGCCCGAATCCCTCATCAGGGCAGCATGTGCCTGCTCGACAGCGTGCTCGACTGGAATGCGGAATTCATCCGCTGCGAGGCCACGAGCCACCGCAGCGCCGACAATCCGCTGCGCGCGCATGGCCGGCTGGCCGCGGTGTGCGGCGTGGAATACGCGGCGCAGGCCATGGCCGTGCATGGCGCAGTGCTGCAGCAAGGCGCGCGGCGGCCGCGCATGGGCTACCTGGCCAGCGTGCGCAAGCTGGTGCTGGACGTCGAACGGCTCGACGATATTGACGGACCGCTGACCATCGAAGCGCATCGCGTCAGCGGCGAAGGCGCCAACGTGCTTTACACGTTTGAAGTCAGCGGTGGCGGCAAGCGATTGCTTTCCGGCCGGGCGGCGGTCATTCTCGACGTGGCGCTGCCCGGCACCGCCTGATCCGCCTGGTCCGGCTTAGGCCTTGGGCGCAGGCAGGATCTTGCCGGAGACTTCGCCGAAGCCCACGACAAAGCCGTTGCCCTGTGCAAACCCGCTCATGATGATTTCGTCGCCGTCCTCGAGGAAGGCGCGGCTGCTGCCGTCGGCCAGCTTGAGCGGCTCGGCGCCGTTGCGCGTCAGTTCCAGCAGGCTGCCGTAGGAATCCGGCGTGGTGCCGCTGATCGTGCCCGAGCCCATCAGGTCGCCCACGCGCACATTGCAGCCCGACACCGTGTGGTGCGCCAGCTGCTGCGCCATGGTCCAGTACATCGCCTTGAAGTTGGTGCGGCAGATCGTGCTCGGCGCAGCGGCGCCTTGCGGGCGCAGGGCCACTTCGAGCGCGATGTCGTAGGCGTTCTTGCTGTGCTGCTGCAGGTACGCCAGCGGCTCCGGCGACTGCGCGGGATTGTCGCGGCGGAACGGCTCCAGCGCTTCCATGGTCACCACCCACGGCGAAATCGAGGTACCGAAGCCCTTGGAGTTGAACGGTCCGAGCGGCACGTATTCCCACTGCTGGATGTCGCGCGCGCTCCAGTCGTTGAGCAGCACCATGCCGAACATGTGGTCCGGCGCATCGGCGGTGCTGACCGGCTCGCCCAGCGCGGATTCCTTGCCGACGATAAAGCCGACTTCGAGTTCGAAGTCCAGCTTGCGGCACGGCCCGAAGACCGGACGCGCCTCGTTGGGCAGCTTGATCTGGCCGTTCGGACGGCGCAGGTCGGTACCGCTCACCACCACGGAGCTGGCGCGGCCGTTATAGCCGATGGGGATTTCCAGCCAGTTCGGCAGCAGCGCGTTTTCCGGGTCGCGGAACATGCGGCCGACGTTGGTGGCGTGCTCCTTGGACGAATAGAAATCGGTATAGCCCGGGATTTCGACGGGCAGGTGCAGCGTGACCTGGTCCATCGGCACGAGCGCGCGATCGCGCAGCGCGGCGTTGTCGCGCAGGGCGGCGTCGGCGTCCGACAGCAGCGCCGTCAGGCGCTGGCGGGTTGCCGACCACACCGGCTTGCCCAGCGCGATAAAGCGGTTCAGGCTGGCGGCGGCAAAGCTGCCCTTGGCTGCCGCGGGCAGCAGGCCGGCTTCGTCGAGTGCGGCGAGGTCCAGCACAACATTGCCGATTGCCACGCCAACGCGCGCGGCCTGGCCTTTCACGGAGAAGATGCCGAACGGCAGGTTCTGCAGGGGGAAATGGGTCTTGCCGTCGTTGGCGGATTCAATCCAGCTGGTGGTCGGGGCGGTCATAAGGTACTCCGGAAATGTCTGTGGCAAGCGGACGCTGCCGCCTGCCGTTGTTCGTTTTAGGTATGTGGCGCCTGGCCTGCTCAGCGCTCGTTCGGATTGAAATGCTTCTTCAGCCCTTGCCAGCAGGTGTAGTAGTCCTGCTGCAGCGATGCCGAGCGCTCCGCGTAAGGCGTGGGCCGGATCACGCCCGGCGTCTCGAACATGAACGCCATGGTGTCGGTGATGTGATGCGGCGTGGACGTATCGGCCGAGGTCGCCTTGGCGAACGTATCGGCATCGGGGCCGTGGCCGCTCATGCAGTTGTGCAGGCTGGCGCCGCCCGGTGCGAAGCCATCGGCCTTGGCGTCGTACACGCCGGTGATCAGGCCCATGAACTCGCTGGCGATATTGCGGTGGAACCAGGGCGGACGGAACGAGTTCTGCATCGCCAGCCAGCGCGGTCCGAAGATGACGAAGTCGATGGTGTCCACGCCCGGCGTGTCCGACGGCGACTGCAGCACCAGGAAGATCGACGGGTCCGGATGATCGAAGCTGATCGAGCCGATGGTGTTGAAGCGGCGCAGATCGTACTTGTAAGGCGCGAAGTTGCCATGCCAGGCCACCACGTCGAGCGGCGAATGGCCGATATCGGCGCGCCACAGGTTGCCCTGGAACTTGGCGACCAGTTCGAAATCGCCTTCGCGGTCCTCGTAGGCGGCCACCGGCGTCATGAAGTCGCGCGGGTTGGCCAGGCCGTTGGAGCCGATCACGCCCAGGTCCGGCAGCTTGAACAGCGCGCCGTAGTTCTCGCAGATATAGCCGCGGGCCGTGCCGTCCAGCAGTTCCACGCGAAAGCGCACGCCGCGCGGGATCACCACGATCTCCTGCGGCTCGACATCGAGCTTGCCCAGTTCCGTCACGAAGCGCACGCGGCCCTCTTGCGGCACGATGAGCATTTCGCCGTCGGCGTTGTAGAAGAAGCGGTCCTGCATCGACTGGTTGGCCAGGTACAGGTGGATGCCGCAGCCGGTCATGGCTTCCGGGCCGCCGTTGCCGGCCATGGTGACGATGCCGTCGATGAAATCCGTCGGCGTGGCCGGCATGGCCGGCGGGCTCCAGCGCATCTGGTTCGGCGACGCCGGGATTTCGTCGAAGCGGCTCAGGAAGCGCGACTGCTCCACCATCGTGAACGGCTTGTGCACGGCGCCCGGACGGATGCGATACAGCCACGAACGTCGGTTATGGGCGCGCGGCGCGGTGAAGGCCGTGCCGGACAGCTGCTCGGCATACAGGCCATACGGCGCGCGCTGCGGCGAGTTCTGGCCCACGGGCAGTGCGCCCGGCAGCGCCTCGGTGGCGAATTCGTTGGCAAAGCCGGACATGTAGCCGTGTTCGGCCAGCTGGGTGTGCGTGAGGTTCATGGTCGGATCAGCGTCGGGGGTCGGGAGGTTCGTGGCGGAGTCGGGAGGCATGCCGTGCTAGGCCGTGGCATGGTCATGGTCGGCGGTCGGCATGCCGATCGCCTGTTGCAGGGCGCGGAGCACGGCATCCGCGGAAAAACGGCGCCAGCGCGCACAGACGTGCTGGTCGGGGCGCAGCAGGTAACAGGTGCCCGGGTGGGCGTCATAGCGACGCGCGGCCAGGCCTTCGGTATCGGTCACGGCATGCAGGCCTGTCGGGTCCACGCAGTGCTCGCCTGCGGGAACGACGCACAGCACGGCCAACGGCACCGGCGCGGCGGCAAGCGCTTCCAGCGAAACGCCCTCCCCGTTGCCGAACACCATCAGCGTAAAGCCCGCGCCCATTTCGCCAAGCAGCCACGCAGCCCGGGCGGGCGTGCCGGCGGAGACTGGCGCATCGGCACAGGCAGTGCCCGGCACCATGGCGCCGGCAAAGCTGTCGGCATCGGGCGTATTGAGCGGCGAGCCATCCAGCACCGTTGGCTGTGACAGCCGGCCGCTGTTGACCAGTTGCCGCGCGAACGCATGATGGCGGGCAAGCCGCAGCACGGCGTCGCGGAACGTACGGCTCACCGCGCTCTTGGGCGTGATGAAATCGGTCGACCGCGTTGCATGCCGGATGTTCTCGTCGGCCGCGGCCTCGCGTTCACTGGCGTAGGTGTCCAGCAGCGCGTCCGGGGCACGAGCTTGCAGGACCAGCGCCAGCTTCCACGCCAGGTTCTCCGCATCCTGCACGCCGCTGTTGGCGCCGCGCGCGCCGAATGGCGACACCCGGTGCGCGGCGTCGCCGGCAAACAGCACGCGGCCATGGCGAAAGGCATCCATGCGCTGGCAGCAGAAGGTGTAGACGCTGACCCACTCCAGGGTGACGTCGACATCGTCGCCCAGCATCGCGCGGATGCGCGGCATGACGCGCTCCGGCTGCTTCTCCGTGTCGGGGTCCGCGTCCCAGCCAAGCTGGAAATCGATACGCCAGACGTCATCGGGCTGGCGGTGAAGCAGCGCCGACTGGCCGCGGTTGAAAGGCGGGTCGAACCAGAACCAGCGTTCGGCGGGGAATGGCGCCGACATCTTCACGTCGGCAATCAGGAAGCGGTCGCGAAAGACGCGGCCCTTGCTTTCGAGTCCCATCAGCGCCCGCACGGCGCTGTGCGCGCCGTCGGCGGCCACCACGTAACGCGCGTGCAACCGGTAGCAGCCATCCGGCGTCTCGACGGTCAGCCGGACGCCATCCTGGTCCTGCTCCACGCCGCAGACGCGGTGCCGCCAGCGCAGGTCGATGCCCGGCAGTTCCGCGGCGCGGTCGACCAGGAAGCCTTCCAGGTAGTACTGCTGCAGATTGACGAAGGCCGGCCGTCGGTGTCCGCTTTCCGGCTGGAGGTCGAACTGGTACACCAGCGACGCGTCGAAGAACACCTTGCCGACATGCCAGCTGACGCCCTTTGCGGCAATGCCTTCGCCACAACCGAGGCGATCCAGGATATCGAGCGTGCGCTTGGCGAAACAGATCGCGCGTGAACCGCTGGCCAGCGCGCAGTCGTCGTCCAGCAAGACCACCGGCACGCCCCGCTGCGCGAGATCGATCGCCGTGGCCAACCCGACCGGACCCGCACCCACGATCGCAACAGGATGCGACACAGGCAAACCGCGCCCTTCCAGCGGCATGCGCTGTTCGGCACAAGGCTGGTACGCGAAGGTACGGGGCTGGGAGCTGGTGTCCACGGTGTCTCCTGGTCACGCCGGTATCCGGCTGTGCCGCGGTCCTGGGAGTTTTGTCCTTGCAGGACTCCTCAGGCAAAATTACGGAATGCGTAATGCATTTACCATATCGTAATCGTCAGCAACGGACGTGTCAAACCGTTGCCGATAAGACGGCCTCAAGGATGTTCTAGTCGGGAAAAGGGCGATGCGGGGGTTATTGGAGCACCAAGCGCTGCGGCTTCGCAGGCGCGGGTCGAGTCACTTCAGGAATAGTGACCCATGGCTCAGCGCGGCGGAGGCATTTGCGAGCCGCATGGCGGCCTAAGGCGAGGCGATACTGGCAGCAGCAGGCCGCCGCCGCCTGATATGGGGATCGTCTTCAAGAACGAAAAAACGCCGAAATCCAGACAACAGCAACCGGCACAGTCCAGTTCGTACTGTGCCGGTTGCTGCCCCCCTGTCCGGCGTTCCCTGCTTCCGCCGGCCACGTCTGGAACGTGGCCGGTCGGGCAGGGTCATCAGGAGGCCGGCTAGTGCCCCTCGCCTGTACCGGAGCCGAAGCCACCGGTAGCCGGGCTGGCCGCGGTCGCCGGTGCGCTCGCGGCGGCCGGCTGGCCGGCCATCGAGGCTGCCGTGACGCCGCCATTGCGGCTGGCGATGAATGCGTTTACGTCGGCAGCAAGATGCTGCGGCGCCAGGACGACTTCGAGCCCGAGGGCTTCGCATGCCGCCAGGAAGGTCGACATGCGCGGATCGGCCTGGCCAGACTCTGCACGCAGGTAAGCTTCTCGCGAAATCCCCGCCTTGCGGGCAACGTCTTCCTGCTTCAGCTTGCGCGCTCGACGCAACGCCCGCAGTTGCCGGAACGGTTCGCTAGCGCCTCTTGGCACGGCTGTACTGTTCATGTCGGTCTCCAGTCACCAGTGAAAAAAAAGTGCGCGGACGTGCATTCGAGTATAGAGCACGCAAAGCATTCCGTATGTAACTGCCCAAACACTTTGTGCAGATTTCTTGCAACGAGGTTTTCCGGCACAAACGCTCGCTGTCAATGGGTCGAATACTGCACTGCATCGTCGCACCGCCCTGAGACTAACGACGATGTACCGATTGCGTTGACGCGAGAGACCACAAAGTGAGTGACTCCCGCTAAAGCAGGAATGACTTGATTGACAAACCGACCGGTCGTGCTATTCTGCATTTCATGCAAAAAGGCCAACTTACGCGCAACGCCATCATCGCGCAGGCGTTCGACACCGCTGCCCGGGTCGGATTCGAACAATTGTCGCTGGCGAGCCTGGCGGCGGACACGAATATGTCCAAGAGCGGGCTCTACGCGCACTTCAAGTCGAAGGAAGCGCTGCAGCAGGCCGTGCTGGAGCTGGCCACGGAACGTTTCGCCGCGATGGTCGCGCGACCCGCCATGCGCCAGCCGCGCGGCGTACCGCGGCTGGAGGCGCTCTTCGAGGGTTACCTGGAATGGCTGGGCGGCACGGTGACCCAGGGTCGCTGCCTGTTCATGGCGCTTGGCCAGGAATACCGCGACAAGCCGGGCGCGATCCGCGACCAGGTGGTGCAGTCGCTGAAGGACTGGCACAGCACCATCGCCCGCGTGGTGACGGACGGCATCGAGGAAGGCCAGCTGGCGCCGGAGGTCGACGCACGCCAGTTCGCCTTCGACATGGTGGGCATCGGCATGTCGTTCCAGCAATCGTCCAAGCTGCTGGGCCGCGCCGACGCCGAAGCCATGGCGCGCCGCGCATTTGCCGGCCTGCTTGAACGCGCCCGTCCGCGGACGCCGACGGCGAACTGACTACCCACGAAGGATCCCGAACGACGGCACGCGATTTCCCAAAAAAAGCACGACTGGTCGTTCTTTATAACAGCGCAGACGCCACCAGGCACGAACCGCCTGATCGGGACCGATCCGCGCGCCCAATCCGTTGGAGGTGTGTTGTGAGGCAGGGACTTTCATCATCGACGTCAGGCTCCGCCGAGAAGATCACGGCTCCGGGCCAATGGGCGAAGGACGCCCTGACGCGACTGCGCTGGCAGGCCGGAAGCCTGCTCGACCCGGTCGGCACCGCGCGAGCGCTGGAAAGGCTGTGGTTTGGCCCCCGGCATGCGATCCCGAACGGCGCCGCGCTGCGCGTAGTCGAGCGCGCGCGTGCCGACTGGGCGTTGGTCGTTGGCCACGGGCCGAGCCGGCGCGTGCGCATCTACCGCTGGGGCAACAAGGGCCCTGTCGTGCTTCTGGCTCACGGCTGGGGCGGCCATGCAGGCCAGTGGCATGCCGTTGTCGATGGGCTGCTGGCAGCCGGCATGCGCGTGGTGGCATTCGATGCGCTGTCGCATGGCGCCTCGGATGCCGGCGTGCGCGGCAGCACACAGACTTCCGTGCTGGAGATGTCGCGCTCGCTGCTGGCGGCAGCGTGGCACGCGGGCCCGGTGCATGCGGTGGTTTCGCATTCGCTCGGCAGTGCCGCCGCCGCGCTGGCGATTCGCGAAGGCCTGCCCGTGCGCGCCGCCGTCATGCTGGGGCCCCCGGCCGATATGCAGGCTGCCTGCGCGACCCTGGCCTGGCGGCTCGGCATCGGTCCACGCGTGCTCGCGCGCATGCAGCGCGCCAGCGAGCAATGGCTGGGCATGCCGTGGTCCGCCTTCAACGTGCCGGAGGTGGGCCGGACCCGGCCCGTGCCGCCGACCTTGATCGTCCATGACCGGCACGACCGCGAAGTGCGCTGGGAGGACGGCGCCGCCATTGCCGGCGCGTGGCCGCAATCGCAACTGGTGACGACGGAGGGCCTGGGGCACCGGCGCATCCTGCAGGACGCCAGTGTCATCGCCCGCATCGCCAGCTTCATCCGACCGGTGGCCGAGCAACCTGTACCACGGCTGGTGCTGCCAGACCTGGCTTTGCAGTGAAACGGGAGAACCGCCATGTTCCTGGTCAGCAACGACATGACAGCCACCCTGCCCGCCCGCGCGTCGCTGCGCGTAGTAGCGGATCCGGGCGAAAGCGTCGCGGTGCGCTGCACCGAAGGCGAGCTGTGGCTCATCCGCGACGGCGATCCGAAAGACACCTCGCTGGCCGCCTGCGAGAGCTTTACGCTGCCCGAAGCCAGCCGCGTCGAGCTATACGCCGTCACCCCGGCCACCTTGCGCGTGACGCGCTGCCGATCAGGCGCCACGACGGGAAGCACCTGGCGCAGCCGCTTCAGGCGCCTGCTAGGGCTGACCCAACCCTTCCCCGCTGGTCGCTAGCGCCCGTTGGCGGGACGACGCACTGCGTCGCCCCGCTCGTGCAGATGGGCGGACCTCTTGTCGGTTAATTGCTTTATTGACCTGCGATCGTCGGCGCCTGAAGCATTTCGCGCAGCTTGAACTTCTGGACCTTGCCCGAAGGCGTCGCCGGCAACGCGTCGCACACCAGCAATCGCTCCGGGATGTACTGCAGCGCCACCTTCTGCGCCTTCAGGAAATCCACCATCGCCTGCTTGTCGAAACCCTGCCCTTCCCTGGGCACGACCACGGCACAGGCCCGCTCACCCAGCCGCTCGTCCGGATACGCGACGATGGCCACCTGCGACACGGCGGGATGCCGATACAGCAGCGTTTCGATCTCCACCACCGGAATGTTCTCGCCGCCGCGGATGATCACGTCCTTGCTGCGCCCCGCGATGCGCACATAGCCTTGCGCATCGATGCGCGCGAGGTCGCCGGTGTCGAACCAGCCCTCGGCATCCGTGGCGTTCAACCGGGACCGCTTGAGGTAGCCGCCGAAATTCGAGCAAGCCCGCACCAGCAGCCGCCCGATTTCGCCAGCAGGCAAGGAAGCGTCGAGCCCGTCCACCACCTTCACCTCGACGCCGGGCAACGGCACGCCATCGGTCGTCGACGCGCGCGTTTCCTCATCATCGGGCAGCGTGGTCGTCACCGCGCCGTTCTCGGTCATGCCCCAGGCCGAGACGATGCTGGCGCCCAGCGCCGCGCGGGCGCGCTCCACCAGCGCACCGGGAATCGGCGCCCCCGCGCACAGGAAAGTACGCAGGCTCGGCACGGGTTCGCCTTCCGCCACCGTGCGGGCCAGATCGGTCAGGAAGGGTGTCGATCCCATGGTGAAGGTGACACCCGCTTCGCGGATCAGCCGCGCCGCTTGCACCGGATCCCAGATGTCCTGCAGCACCGCCTGCGCGCCGAGCACCACCGGCATCATCAGGCCGTACATGAAGCCGGTCTGGTGTGCCATCGGCGAAGCCATCAGCACCACGTCGCCGGCACCCAGGTGCAGCCGCTCCGCATATGGAAGGATATTCGACAGCAGCGTGTTGGCCGTATGCATCACGCCCTTGGGCTCCCCCGTGGTGCCGGACGTATAGATCAGCTGCGTGACGTCGTCCGGGCCCGGACGATGGCGCGTCAGGATGGCGCGCGCGTCGGGATCTTCCTCTCGATCGGGCCCGCACAGCATGGCTTCAAACCCATCGGCGCCATCACTCCCTGCCACCACCACATGGCGCAAGTCCGGCAACGATCCGCGCAACCCGTCCAGCATCGCCGCATGGTCAAAGCCGCGGAACCGCCGTGGCACGACCACGACCTGGCTGCCCGCGTGCGCCAGCATGAACGCCAGCTCGCGCTCGCGGAAGATCGGCATCAGCGGGTTGAGCACCGCGCCGATGCGCGCGCAAGCCAGGTACAGCGCCGTGATTTCCCAGCCATTGGGCAACTGGCAAGACACCACATCGTTGCGTGCGATCCCGAGCCGGCTCAGCCCCACGGCGATACGCGCGACCACCGCATCGAGTTGCCGCCACGTGAAGCGCCTGATCGCCCCACTTTCCACCTGCAGCGACGTCAAAGCGGCCGCGTCCGGCGACCGCGCCACGCTGGCATCGAAATAGTCATTGATGGTGCGGTCGTGCCACAGCCCCGCCGCCACGCTCGCCGCGCGGCGCGGCGCAATCAGTACCGCGTCGAAATCCATGGCTTGTCTCCTGTGTTCTTGTCTGGATAGCCCGGCCTGCCCGCTGCTTCAGGCCGGCACCGCGGCGCGCCCGGCTCGGCCGCGCGCGATGATGGTCTTCATGATCTGGGCCGTGCCGTCGCCAATCTGGAAGCCCAGCACATCGCGCAGGCGCTGCTCCATCACGCCGCGGTCATAGCCGCCATGCCCGAACGACAGCAAGCACTGGTGCACCACGTCGTAGGCCAGCCGCGGCGCCCACCACTTGCACATGGCCGCTTCGGCCGTGTGCGGCAGCCCCTGGTCCTTGAGCCACAGCGTCTGCAGGCACAGCAGGCGCGCGGCCGTGACCTGCGTCTCGAAATCCGCGAGCGGATGCGATACGCCCTGGAATGCCGACAGCGGCTTGCCAAAGGCCTGGCGCTCCGCCACGTACTCCCAGGTCTCGTCGAGCGCCGCCTGCGCTACCGCAAGCACCTGCAGGCCGATCAGCGCGCGCGAGAAATCGAAGCCCTGCATCACCTGGACAAAGCCCTGGCCTTCGCTGCCCAGCAAGTGAACCGCCGGCACGCGTACGTTCTCGAAGAAGATCGAGCCGCGCCCGATCGCACGCTGGCCATGGCAATCGAAGCGGCTGCGCGTGACCCCCGGCAGGTCCATTGGCACCAGCACGGCCGAGATGCCGCGCGCGCCATCCTCGACACTGCCGGTACGCGCAAAGACCACGGCCGCATCGGCCTGGTCCGCCGCGGAAATCGACGTCTTCTCGCCATTGAGCACAAAGCTGTCGCCCACGCGCTCCATGCGCAGGCGCAGGCTCGCCGCGTCCGACCCGCCGCGGGGCTCGGTCAGCGCGATCGCCAGCAGGGCCTCGCCGCGCGTGAGCCGCCGCAGCCAGGGCTTCCCCACCTCGGGCAACGCATGCTGCGCGAGGATTTGCCCGTTGAGCGAGGCCAGCAGGTTGACGTACGACATGCTCAGGTCAGCGCGCGCGACGGCCTCGTGGATCACCCCGGCGGCCAGGCAACCCATGCCCTGCCCGCCGCAATCCTCCGGCAGTTCCGGGCCGATAAAGCCCATCTCGCCCATCTGCCGCATCAGCGTGCGGTCAAGTACTCGCGTCTTGTCGCGCTCCAGGAAACCAGGCGCGATGCGCTCATCCGCGAACCGGCGCGCATGCTCCGCCAGCGCCTGCAGGTCTTCATTGAGGTAGGGATTCATGATGTCTGCTCGGTCTGCCTGCCGGTGAATTACTTCGCGTACTTGCGGAACTCGGGCTTGCGCTTTTCCTGGAAGGCCCTGACGCCCTCGCGCGATTCCTCGGTGTCGTAATAGAGCTTCAGCGCATACATGCCCATGCCGGCGATACCGCTCTGGTGGGCCGTGTCCATGTTGAAAGAGCGCTTGGCGATGGCGATGGCGGTCGGGCTCTTCTCCATGATCTCGTCGCACCACTTCTGCACCTCGGCATCGAGCTGCCCGTGCGGCACCACGGCGTTGATCAGCCCCATCGCCAGCGCCTCGGCGGCCGGATAGCGGCGGCACAGGTACCAGATTTCTCGCGCCTTCTTTTCGCCGACGACGCGAGCCAGGAAGGCCGTGCCATAGCCCGGGTCGACCGAGCCGACCTTCGGCCCGACCTGCCCGAACACGGCCTTTTCGGAGGCAATGGTGAAATCGCAGATCGTGCACAGCACGTTGCCGCCGCCCACGGCATAGCCCTGCACGCGCGCGATGACGGGCTTGGGCACGTCGCGGATGGCGTTATGCAGTTCTTCCATCGGCAGGCCGATGGTGCCGCGGCCGTCATACTGGCCTTCATGCGCGGACTGGTCGCCGCCGGTGCAGAAGGCCTTGTCTCCGGCTCCCGCGAGCACGATCGCGCCGATCTCGCGGTCGTAGCCGGCGCGGTTGATCGCGTGGATCAGCTCGTCGCAAGTGCGGCCGCGGAACGCGTTCATCTTCTCGGGGCGATTGATGATGATCCAGGCCGCGCCGTTGCGGACTTCATAGAGGATGTCTTCGTATTGCATGATGTTCTGTCTCCTGTCGGATACCTTGTGCAGAGCCGGCAATCAGCCGTTCATGGTCAGGCCGCCGGACACGCTGAGTACCTGTCCGGTGATGAATGCCGCGTCGTCGCTGGCAAAGAAGGCAATCGCGCCGGGCAGGTCGTCGGGTTGGCCGATGCGGCCCAGCGGAATCGAGCGCGTGAACGCTTCCACCAGCTTCTCGGGGTTGCCAGCGCCCTGCTTGTAGTCTTCGAACAGCGCGGTCTGCGTCGGCCCCGGGCACACCACGTTGACCGTGATGCCGTGGCGCGCATGCTCGCGAGCGATAGTCTTGGAGAACGACACCAGCCCGCCCTTGCACGCGGCATAGACGGCTTCGCCGGATGACCCGACGCGCGCCGCGTCCGAGGCGATGTTGATGATGCGTCCCTGCTTGCGTTCCACCATGCCGGGCAGCACCGCGTGATGCATATGCAGCGCGCCGGTCAGGTTGATGGCGATCAGGCGCTCCCATTGCGCCGGTTCGGTTCGCGTAAAGGGCTTGAACACATCCCAACCCGCGTTGTTGACCAGCACGTCGACGGGACCGAACTCTTGCTGCACCGCTGCCACCGCCGCATCCACGCTGGCCCGGTCGGTGATGTCGCAAGATATTGCCAGCGCGCGCCCGCCGGCCTCAGCGATGCGCGCCGCCACCTTCCGTGCCGCCTCCACGCTGAGATCCAGCACGCCCACTGCCGCGCCTTCCCGCGCAAAGCGCAAACACGTTGCGCCGCCGATACCGCCGCCCCCCCCGGTCACGATGACCGTCTTGCCCTTGAGTCCTTGCACAGCTTTCTCCCACGAGGTCTCCAGTGATATCGTGCCGCCAGCGCGTCACGCATCGTCACTGAATTAGGTCAATATATTGACATATACTAGGTGGTGTCGCGTCAGTGCGCAAGGCTCTCGATCATTGGATGGCATCATGGTTAACCCGGAATTTGGCGACGCAATCGCCCCAGACGCGCGGATGGAACTGGCCAATCGGCTGTTCTTCCGCCTCTATCAATGCGCAAACATGTTGCATAAGACGGGTTCGCGCGCCGTGGAAGCGGAGGGGCTGACCACGCAGCAGTGGGCGGTCCTGGGTGCGCTGTCGCGGCCGGAGGCCGCCAATGGCATGAGCGTGGGCGACCTGGCGCGCTACCTGATGGTTAGCCGCCAGAACCTGTCCGGGCTGGTCAGCCGCATGGAGCGGGACGGCCACGTGAGCCTGGCGCCCGACGGGCGCGACCGGCGGTCCAGGCTGGTGCGGATGAGCGAAACGGGACGCGAGGTGTGGCTGCACCAGGCGCAGCCGAAGATCCGCGACTACTACGAGCGCGCGCTAGAGGGCTTTTCCACGAACGACCTGACGCACACGCTGCATTACCTGCTCAAGCTGCTGGACAACATGCAGGGACTCGACACCGGTGCGGCAGATGCGGAAAGCGACTGAACCGGCGTATCGCGTGTGCAACGGCGCGAGCCGCAAACCGTGCTGCGCGCCAGCCCTGAATACCGGAAAGCCGCCTGGTACGGCGAGTGGCTTGCAACTTGCGTGATGCCGGGATTGCTCAGGTGCGAGGGGGCCTTATCCCGCAAGGCGCGATGGCTTCATCGCTCTGCCTCCTGCCTCCAAAGCCCCTAGCCACCGTCAACGCCAGTTGCGCCGGCGGCGCCGTTCCATCTAGCCGGAGACACACCATGAACCGATATCTCGTGCTGGCAACCTTCACCGACCAGGGCATCCGTACCGTGAAGGAAACCACAAAACGCGCCGCCGCGGTGCGCGAAATGGGGGCGCAATTCGGCGTGCAGGTCAAGGACATCTACTGGACGCTCGGCGCCTATGACATCGCGCTGGTACTGGAAGCATCGGATGACGCGGCGATCACCGCCTTCGGCATGTCCATCGGCGCGCAGGGCAATGTGCGCACGCAAACGCTGCGCGCGTTCAATGCCGACGAAATGCAGGGCATTCTCGGCAAGGTGCGTTGACGGGTTGACGCCTTGATGCAGTGATACAGCGGAAAGCGCCGGCACGGGCGTGTGTCAGGCGCTTTCTGCTTGCGGCCTCATTGGGACTGCCGCGCCCTCGACCGGGAAGGCTCGTCGTCGTAGAAGCCGGGCGGATAAATCGGGTAGCGCAGGGCCGCATACACGACAACGGCCGCGCCGATCACGGTAATCCAGTCGAGCAGATCCGCCACGCACACTCCTTGCAACGGCCGCACGGTGAATCCGCCGGCCCTGCCTGAAGTCTATGAACGATCGGCCCCCGGCCCAACGACCGATTTCGACTTTGCATCCTCGGGCGGTGACGCGCGCTGCGCCAGCAGCTTCTGGATCACCGCCTCGGTTTCGGCATAGTTGCCTTCGCCATAGTGGTGGTAAACGATGCGGCCCTGCGCATCGATAAGGTAGGTGGCGGGCCAATACTGGTTGTGGAATGCCGACCATGTGGCATACGCGTTGTCCTGCGCGACCGGATAGCGGATGCCGAAGCGCTTGATGGCCTCCTGCACATTGGCCGTCGATTTCTCGAAGGCGAACTCCGGCGTGTGCACGCCGACCACGACCAGCCCCTGGTCCTTGTACTTCTCATGCCACTGCTTCACGTAAGGCAGCGTGTGGATGCAGTTGATGCACGAGTAGGTCCAGAAGTCGACCAGCACGACCTTGCCGCGCAGCTCTCGCATCGACAACGGTGGCGAATTCAGCCAGTGGTCGATGTCCGTGAACTCGGGCGCCTTGCCCCGGTCCGCGACGGCCGGGCCGGCGGAGGCACTGAACCCGGTGCCGAAGACATAGATGGCAATGAGGAGGGCCGCTGCCATGGCGGCGCGAAGGAAGGTGCGCATGATTGAGCTGGGACGCGACGCCGGTCGCGCTCTCTGGTCGTTGGGGCAATGTGGCCGGCGCGTCCATCGCGCTGGCACACCTCCATTGAAGTCGACCGATGTATCGCGCGCTTGTTGCGTAGCGGCCCGGTGCATGTGCCCACGTATCGCCGGGCGGCTGTGATACAGGCGCATACAAAGGCCCCCGCGCAAGCAGGCCTTGCGCGTCTCCCGACGCCTGTTCAGCCCAGCCTGACTTCCGCCGCCAGCCCGCCGCCTTCGCGATTGCGCAGCCGCAGCGACCCGCCTATCGCCACCGCGAGCTGCTGCGCAATGGCCAGGCCCAGCCCGGTGCCGCCGGTCTCGCGGCTGCGTGAATTCTCCAGCCGGACAAACGGCTGCAAGACCGCGTCCAGCTTGTCTTCCGGAATGCCGGCACCGCGATCCAGCACTTCGATGACCACGGCATCCTGGTCGCGGCGCACATTCAGTTCCGCCGCCCCGCCAAACTTGATCGCATTGTCGATCAGGTTGGTCAGGATGCGGCGCAGCGCCTGTGGGCGCGTTTCGATGGCACAGCCGATGCTCTGCTGCACCGTGACCGCCTTGCCGGTGTCCTGGTAGTCATAGACCAGGCTCTCGACAAACGACCCGAGGTCGATGCGCGAAGTCTTCTCGCCGCCGCCGTGCGCCGAGCGCGCATAGGCAAGCCCTTCGCGCACCAGCGTCTGGATCTCCGCCAGGTCGCTCACCATCTTGCGCTTCTCCTCGGATTCCTCGGCCATCTCGGCACGCAGCTTCATGCGCGTGATGGGCGTCTGCAAGTCATGGGAGATCGCGGCAAGGATCTGCACGCGTTCTTCCACAAACGTTGCGATGCGCTCGCGCATGGCATTGAACGCGCGCGCCGCGCGCGCCAGCTCGGTCGGGCCGCTCTCGTCGAGCGGCGCCGTCTTCGCGTTCGGGTCGAGCGCATCGGCGGCATCGGCCAACTGCACCAGCGGGCGGATCGACAGCCGCACCGCGAACCAGCAGCACAGCACCAGCAGCAACAGCTGGACCACCAGCACATAGGGCAGCCATTGCGCGATCGGTGTCATGCGCGGATGCACGTCGATGGTCAGCGGGCTGCCGTCGCTGAGCGTCAGGTGCGCCTGCAACTGCTTGCCGTCGCCCGGAATGGATTCCACCTTGACCGAAAAGCGGCCGCCGCTGGCCTCCATAATGCGGTCGGCAATGTCCTGTCCCCGCTGGGACATCTCGGGGATGCCGGGCTGGCCCGGCCCAAGGATGTACTGATAGTTGCCCCGGTTCAGGCGAGGCAGCCACTGCGGCCGCTCGTTGGCCGGCAGCCGGTCCAGAATGGCAATGGACGTGGAGACGTCGGTTTCCAGCGTGCCCAGCATCACCTGGCGCGCCGAGATATAGCGTTCCGAAAACAGCACGGCGAACGACAGGCCGTGGGCGATCAGCAGCCCGGCGAACAGGATCAGGAACAGCCGCGCCCCCATCGTGCGGGGCCACGCCCAGTGGCGTGCGGGCAACGTCACTGGCGTGCCTCCCGGATCTCGACGGGCACGGCGAACACATAGCCCTCGTTGCGCACCGTCTTGATGTGCCTGGGTTCGCGCGCATCGTCATGGAGTCGCTGCCGCAGGCGGCTGACCAGCAGGTCGATCGAGCGCTCGAACATCTCGGCCTCGCGGCCCTGCGTCAGGTTCAGCAGCTGGTCGCGGTTCAGCACGCGCTGGGGATGGTCGACAAATACGCGCAGCAGCCGGTATTCGGCCCCGCTCAGCGCGACAATGGTGCCCTCCTGGTCGATCAGGTGGCGCGCGGTGGTATCGAGCTGCCAGTCGCCGAACGCGAGGATTTCCGCGGCCTCGGTGATCTGCAGGTTGGGCGGCAGCATGCGCGTGCGGCGCAGCACCGCCTTGATGCGCGCGAGCAGCTCGCGCGCCGCGAACGGCTTGGCCAGGTAGTCGTCGGCGCCCATCTCGAGGCCGACGATACGGTCGGTTTCGTCGTCGCGCGCGGTCAGCATCAGGATCGGCGTCGCCTTGTGCTTGCCGGCCCGCAGCTCGCGGCACAGCACCAGCCCGTCGTCGCCGGGCATCATCACGTCCAGGACGATCAGGTCGACGGTGTTGGCCTCCAGGAACGCCCGCATATGCCGCCCATCCGGCGCGACCGTCGTGCGCAGGCCGTTCTTGGTCAGATAGGCGGAGACCAGTTCGCGGATCTCGCGGTCGTCATCGACGATCAGGATGTGGTCGACGTGTGCGTCCATCGTTGTGGCCTCGGCAAAAGTGGAAGGGATCGGGCAGCCTGCTTTGCCAGCATTGTATGAGGGTGGCCCGTCTTGCGTGTATCGCCATGTATCTGGCGGCTGCGGCCGCACAAAGCGGTACAAAACCGCGCCATGGCGACACATGGCGGCGACTCCGGCCCGGTCTGATAGGGGCCAAGCCAATCCCGAGCGAAAGGGCACCCGTCATGACCTTGCTGATCCTTGCCTACCTGGGTGGAGTCCTCACCATCCTGAGCCCCTGCATCCTGCCCGTCCTGCCCTTTGTCCTCAGCCGGGCCGGGCAGCCATTCGTGCGCAGCCGGCTGCCGTTGCTGGCGGGCATGGCGCTGACCTTTGCCGCGGTGGCCTCGCTGGCGTCGGCCGGTGGCGCGTGGGCCGTGCGCGCCAATGCCTATGGCCGCATCGGCGCGCTGGCGCTGCTGGCCGTCTTCGGGCTGTCGCTGCTGTTGCCCCGCGTGGCGGAGATGCTCGCGCGCCCCCTCGTGGCGCTCGGCAACCGGCTGGCGGGCGGCCGCGCATCCGGGCCGGCCTCCGACTCGCCCTGGGGATCGCTGCTGCTCGGCATCGCCACCGGGCTGCTGTGGGCGCCTTGCGCCGGGCCGATCCTCGGCCTGGTGTTGACCGGGGCCGCGCTGCATGGCGCCAGTGTCTCGACGTCCCTGCCGCTCGCGGCCTATGCCGCTGGCGCGGCGACCTCGCTGGCGGCGGCGCTGGGCCTCGGCGGACGCGTCTTCGCGCTCATGAAGCGATCCCTGGGCGCGAGCCAGTGGCTGCGCCGCGGGTTGGGTGCCGGCGTGCTCGGCGGCGTGCTGGCGATCGGACTCGGCACCGATACCGGCCTGCTTGCACAGTTGCCCGCAAGCGGCCCGGTGCGGCTCGAACAGGCGCTGGTCGACGCCTTGCACAAAGACCGGCCCGCGCCGCAGGCCGCCAACGACGCCAACGACACCGCAGGTCCGGGCCGCCGCACCGACATGCTGCTGGCCGCCCATGACACCGGCGTGGGCTTCCCGGGCGGCCTGCGCGTGGAAGGCCGGTTGCCGCCGCTCGACGGCGCTACGCAATGGCTCAATTCGCCGCCGTTGTCGCGCGAACAACTGCAGGGCAAGGTCACGCTGGTCTACTTCTGGACTTATTCCTGCATCAACTGCATCCGCACGCTGCCCTACCTGCGCGCATGGGCTGACAAGTACAAGGACCAGGGCCTGACGGTGGTCGGCGTGCATACGCCCGAGTTCGCGTTCGAGCAGTCGCCGGACAACGTGCGTCGCGCGGTGGCGGACTTCCGCATCGGCTTTCCCGTGGCCGTGGACAGCGATTACCGCATCTGGCGCGCGTTCCATAACAATTACTGGCCGGCCGCCTACTTTGTCGACGCGCGCGGCAATATCCGCCACCACCAGTTTGGCGAGGGCGACTACGCAACATCGGAACGGGTCGTCCAGACCCTGCTGGCCGAAGCCGGTCACCGCGCCATGACTGGCGATGTCGTCAAGCCCGAAGCGGGCGGCGCACAGGCGGCGCCGGACCTGCGCAATGTACGCTCCGACGAGACCTATATCGGCTACAGCCAGGCGGTGAATTTCGCCTCGCCGGGCGCGATGCGGCAAGACGCATCTCGGCAGTACACCGTGGGCAAGCTGCTCCTGAACGAGTGGGGCCTGTCCGGCCAATGGACCATCGGCCCCGAGCAGGCCACGCTGGACCGGGCCGATGGCGCCATCCGCTACCGCTTCCACGCGCGCGACCTGCACCTGGTGCTGGGGCCAGCGGCGAATGGCCGGGCGGTCCGCTTCGTGGTGACGATCGACGGCAAGCCGCCTGGCGCGAGCCATGGCGCCGATACCGATGCAGGCGGCAACGGCGCCGTCACGCAGACACGGCTCTACCAACTGGTGCGGCAGGCCGGCGAGGTGGGCGAGCATACGTTCGAAATCCGCTTCCTGGACCCCGGCGCACAGGCTTACGCATTCACGTTCGGCTAGCCTCCCCTGCGCATTTCGCGGCGGTTTCGCGCTCGTTTTCGGGCGGCGGGCAAAGGCAAAGCCTGCGTGAACCGCCCCATCAAATCGCCGCTTTGGGGCCAGCCAGTCCGGTCTGGCCACAAATGCGGCGAAATCGCACCCGCGTCCGAGTAAAATGCTGGATTTTTCGCTCTGGCGATATGCTCCAAGCACCACGGCGCGCAGGCTTCAGCGGTCCGACGCTGATCCGCCTGCTGGTTCGCCTGACAGGCAATGACGCCCCCGAATCCGGCCAGTCGCTTTCGGCCCAGCTCAGCCAATGGCTCGGCTGGACGGAGGCGATCGCCCTGTCCGCGGCGCTGAACGGCAATCCGCCGGCCTCGGCCGGAACGCACGCGGCCGGGGCCGAGGAAGCCGAGTGCGCCCGCGTGCGCACCGCGCTGGCCACGGCCATTGCCGATGACAAGGCGGCCGGCAGCCGGCCACGCGGACGCCCGCGCCAGGCGCTGCCAGAGCCGGCAGGCACCGTCATCGACTATGCAGCGTTCCGCCAGCGATACGTCACTTCGCAGCAGACCATGGAGACGGAAATCGCCAGCCTGCGCGCACGCCTGCGCACGGTGCTGGCGTCCCGGTCCTCCGGCATGGCACGGCTGGCGATGGTAGATGGCGTCATGGAACGCGTGCTGGGGGCGCGCGAACAGGCGCTGCTGGGAACCATTCCGGGCATGCTCGAAGCGCACTTCACGCGCCTGCGCAAGGCCGAGGAAGCCGCGCTGGCCGGGGCGCGGCCGACGGGCGTCCCGGCGCCCGTGACGCCCGGTGCCTGGCTCGCCGTCTTCCAGAACGATATGCAGAGCGTGCTGCGCGCCGAGCTGGACATCCGTTACCAACCCGTCGAAGCCTTGCTGGCGGCGCTGCGTGACAGCTAACCCAACCACTATGACCAGAACCCTTATCCAAATCGTCGTTTTCCTGGCAGGCCTGGCCGTCGTGGGCTGGATTGGCGCCGGCTACGCGGGCACCAACGCGCTGGCGCTGGCCGTCACGCTGCTGATCGGCGGCTTCTACCTGGCCGGTGCGTTCGAACTCAAGCGCTACCACCAGGCCACGGGCACGCTGGCCCAAGCCGTTGCGGGACTGTCCGAAGCCCCCGCCAGCCTTGGCGCATGGGTCGACTTGCTGCCTCCGGGCCTGCGCAATGCCGTGCGCCTGCGCGTCGAAGGCGAGCGCGCCGCCCTGCCCGGCCCGGCCCTGACGCCGTACCTGGTCGGCCTGCTGGTCCTGCTGGGCATGTTCGGCACGTTCCTTGGCATGGTCGCGACGCTTCGGGGCACCGGCATCGCGCTGGAAGGCGCTGCGGACCTCGATGCCATCCGCGCATCGCTGGCCGCCCCGGTCAAAGGCCTGGGCTTTGCGTTCGGCACGTCGGTGGCCGGTGTCGCCACCTCGGCCATGCTGGGCCTGCTTTCCACGCTGTGCCGGCGCGAGCGCATCGAGGCCGCGCAGGCGCTCGACGCCCGCATCGCCACCACGCTGCGCCCGTTTTCGCGCAACCACCAGCGCGAAGAAGCGTTCCGCCTGCTGCAGCGGCAGGCGGACGTGATGCCCACGCTGGTCGACCGGCTGCAGGGCATGATGACCACCATGGAACAGCAGCACCAGGCCATGTCCGAACGGCTCGCCACCAGCCAGGCCGCGTTCCATGACCGCACCGACGCCGCGTACGGCCGGCTGGCCGATGCCGTGCGGCAATCGCTGACGCAGAGCATCGCCGACAGCGCACGCACCGCCAGCGCGGCCATCCAGCCTGCCGTCGAATTCACCATGGCGGGCATCGCACGCGAAACGGCGGCCCTGCACACCACGGTCTCGGACGCCGTGAAGCAACAGCTCGATGGCCTGTCGAGCCGCTTCGAGGACAGCACGGCGACCGTCGCGGATTTGTGGAAGCAGGCGCTGGCCGGTCATCAGCGCACCAGCGAAGCACAGGCCGGCGACCTGCGCGCCACGCTCGAAGGCTTCACGCAGACTTTCGATGAACGCTCGGCGGCCCTGCTGGAAAGCGTGGCCGCCCGCCTGGACGCCACGGCGGCCAGCGCCGCCGGAACCTGGAATGCTGCGCTGGCGCAGCAAGCGCGCGTCAGCGAGAAAATCGCCAGCGACAGCCAGCAAGCCATCGCCAGTGCGGCGGCAGCGTTCGAGCAGCACGCGGCCTCGATGGTGCGGGCGCTGGCCGGCTCGCATGCCGAACTGAAGCAGGAACTGTCGGCACAGGATGCACAGCGGCTGCAGGCCTGGGCGCAAACGCTTGGCGCCATCGCCAACACCCTGCGCAGCGAGATGGAACAGGCGAGCGCGCACACCGCAAGCCGCCACCAGGAAATCGCCGACGCCCTGGCGCAGACCACGCGCGACATGTCGGCGGAAGTTCGCGCGCATGCCAGCAGCACCGTCGCCGAGATCGAGCGCCTGGTGCAAGCGGCCGAGCAGGCCCCCAAGGCTGCCGTTGCCCTGCAGGAAGAACTGGCCGCTCGCGACCAGCAGCGCCTGGCCGCATGGACCGAGGCACTGGCCGGCATGGCCGCGACGCTGCGCACGCAGATGGAACAGGCCAGCGCGAATGCCGCCGGCCACCAGCAGCAGATCACCGAAACGCTGGCGCAGACCGCGCGCGCTATGTCCGCCGAGGCGCGCACGCACGCCAGCAGCACCATCGCAGAGATCGACCGCCTCGTGCAGGCCGCCGAGTTGGCCCCGAAGGCTGCCGTCGCGCTGCAGGAAGAACTGGCGTCTCGCGACCAGCAGCGCCTGGCCGCATGGACCGAGGCACTGGCTGGCATGGCCGCGACGCTGCGCGCGCAGATGGAGCAGGCCAGCGCGAACGCCGCCAGCCATCAGGAACAGATCACCGAAACGCTGGCGCAAACCGCTCGCGCTATGTCCGCCGAGGCGCGCACGCACGCGAGCAGCACCATCGCCGAAATCGACCGCCTGGTGCAAGCCGCCGAGTTGGCCCCGAAGGCTGCCGTCGCGCTCCAGGAAGAACTGGCTTCGCGCGATCAGCAGCGCCTGGGCGCATGGACCGAGGCACTAGCCGGCATGGCCGCAACGCTGCGCGCCCAGATCGAACAGGGGAGCGCGCAATCCGCTGACCGCCAGCAGGCCATCACCGACGCACTGGCCCAGACGGCACGCGATATTTCGGCCGAAGCGCGCACCCACGCCAGCACCACCATCGCCGAAATCGACCGCCTCGTGCAGGCCGCCGAGCAGGCCCCGAAGGCCGCCGTGGCCTTGCAGGCCGAAATGGCCGCGCGCGACGAGCAGCGCATGACCGCCTGGACCGAGACGCTCGGCAGCATCGCCGCATCGCTGCGACAGGAATGGGAACAGACCACGACGCACACGACCAACCGCCAGCAGGAACTCTGCAATACGCTGGCCCGGACCACGCGCGACATCGCGGCCCAGACGCAGGCACAGGCCAGCCACGCCATCGCCGAGGTCTCCCGCCTGGTGCAGGCCGCCACCGAAGCGCCCAAGGCGGCGGCCGAGGTCATCGCCGAACTGCGCCAGAAGCTTACCGACAGCATGGCCCGCGACAACACGATGCTCGAAGAGCGCGGCCGCCTGCTCGAAACGCTGGGCACGCTGCTCGATGCGGTCAACCATGCTTCCACCGAGCAGCGCGTGGCCGTCGACAGCCTCGTTGCCACCACGGCCGACCTGCTCGACCGTGTCGGCACGCGCTTCCACGACCAGGTCGAATCGGAAACCGGCAAGCTCGCCACCGTGGCTGCGCAGGTCACGGGCAGCGCCGTCGAAGTGGCCAGCCTTGGCGAGGCGCTGGGCGTGGCCGTGCAGATGTTCAGCGAGTCCAACGACAAGCTGATGGCGCATCTGGAGCGCATCGAGACCGCGCTCGACAAATCCATGGCGCGCAGCGACGAGCAGCTGGCCTACTACGTGGCGCAGGCGCGCGAGGTCGTCGACCTCAGCATGCGCTCGCAGAAGCAGGTGCTTGACGACCTGCAGCAGCTTGCCGGACAGCAGGCATCCAACGCAGAGGCGGCATGAGAGACGACGACATCGACGCAGGCGTCGAGCCGTCCGTACCGACCTGGGCCGTCTTTGGCGACCTGATGTCGGTGGTGCTGGGCGCATTCGTGCTGATCCTGCTGGGCGTCATCGGCGCCCAGATGGAGCTCACGTCCAGGCTGGAGAAGGAAGCGAAGCAGCGCCAGGAAGAAATGCAGCGCCGCGAAAGCCTGGAAAAGGCGCTGGCGGCCCCACTCGCCGCCGGGCGCGTGACGCTGGTGAACGGCCGCATCGGCATCAATGGCAGCGTGCTGTTCGCACTCAACTCCGACCAGCTCCAGCCGCAGGGCCGTGACGTGCTGAAGAGCCTGGCCGGGCCGCTGTCGGCCTACCTGCGCTCGCGCGACGAGATCCTGATGGTGAGCGGCTTCACCGACGACCAGCAGGTGCGCGAACGCAACCGCCGGTTTGCCGACAACTGGGAGCTGTCCGCCCAGCGCGCCTTGACGGTGACGCGCGCGCTGATCGATGCGGGCATCCCGGCCGCCTCAGTGTTCTCGGCCGCGTTCGGCGCCGAGCAGCCGGTAACGTCGAACGCCGATGAAGCCGGCCGCGCCCGCAACCGGCGGGTGGAAATCGCCCCCGTTCCGCGCGTGTCCATGGGCACGGGGAAGCCGCATGGCTAACGACGCCGTGCTCGACACGCTGGCCGCCTGGCGCGAACGCGGCGCCGACCGCGTCGACCCGGTCCGGTTTCGCCTGATCGAAGCGATGGCACGGCGCGCGGCTGGCCACAGTGGCGATGCGCGCCGCCTGCTCGAAGGCCGGCTGTCCGAACTGGTCAGCGCATACGGTGCGGCCGTGGAAAGCGAGGCATCCCGGGACACCGGCGATGCGCCTCGACCACGCCTGCCCACGCGCGGCGCGCTGGCGGAGGTAGTCGACTACATCGCGAGCCAGGCCCCGCTGCCCGATGCTGCCCCAGCTCCTGGCGCAGCGCCGCGCAGCGCTCCGCGCGACGCATTGCGCGCCGAGCCGAAGCTGATCGATTACTTCCGGGATACCTGGACGCGCGTCAGCGCGAGCCAGCAGTTGCAGCAATCGCTGGAGCGGGTGCCCGAGCATGCGGGTCCGCTCAATTCCAGCCATCTCGTGCATCGCTCGCTGACGCTGATGCGCGAGATGTCGCCCGCATACTTCGAGCAGTTCCTGTCCTATGTCGATGCGCTGACGTGGCTGGAACAGATGCATGGCGGCGGCGCCGCGGCCGTCAAGGAAGCGCCCCGTGCCGGCGTGGTGAAGAAAGCCGTGCGCGCCAGGGCGCGCAAATAAGCGGCTGGCAATCGCCGGCGCATGCGGTGTGCCGGCACGCGAATCACTCCAGCGACACTCCCGTGTCCGCCGTCAGCTTCAGAACCACCGGCAAATATGCCTTGTAGGCGCTCACCGCTTCCCCAGGCAAGTTGCCCAGCGGCTCCGCCCCCATCTCGTCGATCTTCTTGCTCACCGTGGCGCTTCTGACCAGCGCGCTGACCTCGCGGCCCAGTCGCTCGATCAGCGCATCGGGTGTTTTCGCAGGCGCCATCAGCGTCACGGGGCCGACCAGCGCGAACGCACTGTCCTTGTAGCCGGCCTCGGCAAAAGTCGGCACGTCCGGCAGCGCGCGCGCACGGCTGGCGCCTACTAACGCCAGCGCCCGCAGCCGGCCATCGGCAATGTGCTGCCTCAGCGAAGTGACCGAGCCCACCGTCAGGTTCACCTGGCCGCCGAGCAGGTCCGTGATCATGGGTCCCTCGCCCCGGTACGGCACATGCAGCATGTCGATCCCGTAAGTCTTGCCGAGATACGCCTGAATCGTATGCGGTTGAGTGCCCGGCCCCCAGGAACCCATCACCAGCTTGCCCGGGTGCGCCTTCGCATAGGCAATCAGTTCGGCCACCGTCTTCACTGGCACCGATGCGTTCACCGCCATCACCGTGCGCGCGACGGCCACGTCGGAAATCGGCCGCAAGTCGGTGCGCGGGTCATAGGGCAGCCGCTTGTAGAGCACGATATTGGCCGTGATGGGCCCCGGAATCGTCATCAGCAAGGTGTAGCCGTCCGGTGCCGACTTGGCGACGTAATCGGTACCGATGCCGCCGCCTGCCCCGGCGCGGTTCTCGACCACCACGGGCTGGCCCAGCCGGCGCGACAAGCCGTCGGCCACCGTGCGCGCGAGCGTATCGGTCAACCCGCCGGGCGGATACGGCACCACCATGCGGATCGGCTTGGCTGGATAGGCAGCTTCGATGGCCTGCCCCGCGCACGGCAGCAGCGTCAGCGCCAGGGCCGCCGCCCCCAGCGTGCGCATGGACATCGACAAGGTACGGCGCCGGACGGCGCTGACTGCGCTGTGAATCGTCATGCTGTCTCCACTGGCAGGGCAGCGCCGGCAGTGCCGGGCCGCCCATTTTAATACGACGCATTAATCACTGACGGAAAATGTAGCAGAGCGATTGCGCCGAGCGGGATGGTGGAAACCCCAATGCCCGCATCAGCGCCCGCCGCCTAAGCTGTCCCCGACCGTTTAATACGATAGATTAAAATCGCCTGGGAACCTGATCGCCATGAACGCCCCGCATCCCTCTTCCGATCGCGCCGCGCTGCTGCGCGATGCCGTCGTGTACACCTATCCGCTTTACGAGATGGCACGCATGCGCGCCGCAACGTGCCCGCGCCGCGGCCCCGACGGGGTCTTTGCCGGCGACACCCCCGACACCCCGCTGCGCTGGGTCAACCAGCTTTTCCACACGCGCGTCCTGCTTGGGCCGCAGCACCGTCAGGTGGTTACGCCCAACAACGACACGCTCTATACCAACGCCTGGCTCGACCTGTCCGAAGGACCGGTCTGCCTCAGCGTGCCGGACACGGCCGGGCGCTATTACGTGCTCGGCCTGCTCGACGCCTACACCAACCCGTTCGATGCGGTCGGCAGCCGGACCACCGGCACCGGCGCGGGCCGCTATCTGCTCCACGGGCCGCGCTGGCAAGGCGAGATCCCGCCCGGCATGCAGCCGCTGGCGTGCCCGACCGACGCAGTCTGGATGATCGGCCGCTGGCTGGTCGATGGCGAAGCGGACCTGCCAGCCGTGCATCACTTGCAGGATGCCGTCAGCCTGACGCGCCTCGACGGCACGCCGGCCGCGCGCGCGTTCGACGTGGGCATGCAGCCCGGCGAGCGCGTGGGCGACCCGCTGCGCTTTACCGCCGTGGTCAACCGGATGCTGCGCGACAACCCGCCGCCGGCCAGCCAGGCGGTCCATGTGGCCCGCTTTGCAGCCGTCGGCATCGGCGCAGACTGCGACGCGATGGAACCCGATGAGGCACAGCGCAGCGCAATGGCCGCTGCCTTATCCGAACTCGAGGCCGAACTGGGTGCGCCGATTCCGTCTGACCTCGGCGGCGGCTGGTCGCTGCCGGTCGAGTTGCTGTCGACATTCGGCGAACGCTACCTGGAACGTGCGCTGGTCGCGCGCAACTACATCGGCGCGCTGGGCATGGAAGAAGCGATGTACCTGATCGCGGATTGCGATGGCGAAGGGCAGCCACTGGATGGCCGCTGCGACTACGAACTGGTTTTTCCTGCCAGCGGACTGCCGCAGGTGGACGCGTTCTGGTCCCTCACGGTTTACCGCAAGTCCGACTGCATGCTGGTGGAGAACGCGCTGTGCCGGTATTCGCTGGGGGACCGCTCACTGGACCTGCGTCATGAAGCGGATGGGAGCCTGCGCCTGTTCCTGGGCGAGCGCGCGCCGGATGCGCTGGCGCTGCGGGGCAACTGGCTGCCGGCGCCCGCCGAGCCGTTCTACGTCACGCTGCGGCTGTACGTGCCGCGCCAGTCGCACCTGGACAAGAGCTTCGCCTATCCGCCGATCCGGCGCGTCAACGGCGTGTCGTAAAGACCGTAGCGGGGGTCGCCGCTGCCGCTCAGTCCGTGCGCGCCTTGCCGCCGCGGCGGGTGCCGCCGGAAGTCCGTGTCACCGGCCCGGTGAGCCCCGCAGTGCAATAGTCGGCCAGTTCGTCGACCGGCGGCGCGCGGTGTTCGCCGCGCGCGCGCTGGTACCAGTCCGCGAGCGAGAAGACCGTGCCGTGGTTGAACCACATCAGGCGGTAGTCCATCACCTTCGCCGGCACATCAGGCAATGCCGCCATGATCATTTTCCGCGTGCGGACCAGGCCGGTCAGCGCGTTCTTGTCGAGCAGGTCCGCGCTGAACAGCGTCGGGCTGAACATGGTCTGCGCGGCAACCTGCAGGTAGCTTCCTCCCCACGTAGTCGTGACGACGGTATCGGCCAGCGCGCTGATCGACGCATACACGATCGCGCGGACGTCGCCCGCTTTGCCGTCGGCCTCGACTTCGTCCAGATGGGCGTTGCGCAGCACGTTGATATGGGCCAGCCGCATATTGAGCAGATGGGCAACCAGTGCTTCACGCGAGCCGAAATGGTAGTGCAATGCCGAGCGGTTGCGCTGGCCGGATTCGACCACGATCTGCCGCAGGGGCACCTGTTCGATGCCGTGCTCGGCAAACAACCGCTCCGCGATTTCCAGCATGCGCATCGCGGTCTCGCTTTGCTGCGGGCCGGCCGACGGCGCAGGCTCCGCCGGCACGGCCTTGGCTTTGCTGCGAGCCGGCTGGCCGGCCTCGGCAACGAGGGAACTCAGGGTGCGGATGCGGCTCATGCCTGGGAATCTGGATGGGAGGTGAATGATTATCGGAGTTGGACAGAGTTCAGGCAATCGCTTTGGCAATATGAAGGCGGCGGCCCTTGAGCCGCTGCCTTGACTGCCGTGCGGGGGTCACTCCAGCGTAATCCCCTCTCGCTGGATCACGGTTCCCCAGCTCGCGTCCTCTTTCTCGATGCGCTTCGCGAACGTCGCCGGGTCGATCATTACCACCTCGCCCTGCTGCCCCAGCGCCGCCTTCGCCTTGCTGTCTTCAAGCAGGCCATGCGTGATGGTATTGAGCTTCTGGACAATCTGCGGCGGCGTGCCGGCCGGCGCGAGCATGCCGATCCAGAACGTCACGTTGAACGGCGCAATGCCAAGCTCCTCCAGCGTCGGCACATCCGGCAGTTGCGTCATGCGCTTGGACGAACTGACGGCGAGCGGCCTGAGCTTGCCGACCTTGATCTGCGGCAGCGCGCTCCAGGTGTCGAAAGCGGTCTCGAGCTCCCCGCTCATCACGGCCATCTCCGCCTGGGCGGCGGACTTGTACGGGATATGCGTGGTCTTGATCTTCGTCCGGTTATTCAGCATCGCAAAGCTCAGGTGCGCGATGTTGCCGGGACCGGCCGAGCCGTAGCTGATCTTGCCCGGATTCTGCGTGGCGAACTTCACCAGCTCCGGCAACGTGCCGACTGCGTTCTTCTGCGACCACTCCGGATTCGTGACGAGGATGAACGGCGCCTCCAGCACCAGCGTGACCGGCGTGAAGTCCTTCGGCTTGTAGTTGCTCTTCTTGTAGACCTGGTGGTTGATGGTGATGCTGCTGGAATTGGTGACCAGCAGCGTGTAGCCGTCCGGCGCCGCGCGGGCAGCCTCGGCCACGCCGATCAGCCCGTTCGCGCCGGCCTTGTTGTCGACGATCACCGGCTGGCCGAGCGACTTGCTCAGGTGCTCGGACAGCACGCGCGCCACCGTGTCGGTGAACGATCCGGCGGGGAACGGCACGATCATCCGGATGGGCTTGTTCGGCCAGTTCGCACTCTGGGCGGCGGCCGGCCCCGCGATCGTGCAAGTCAACGCGACCAGCGCGGCAGCAGCCACTCTGAAGCGGCCTGACGCCCGGCGGCAGCGCATAGAAAAATTGAGTTCCTGCATGCTTGTCTCCTGTTTTTGCTGGGTGTTCCTGAATGCCTTGTCGACCTACGCGGCCTTGCCTGATGACTTCGGCTGCGCCGTCCTGCCGGTGATGCCCATGCGTTCGAGTTCCGCGATCCGCGCCGCGCCGAGCCCCAGCACGCGGGCGAGCACCTCTTCGGTGTGCTGCCCCAGCGTCGGCGACGCGCTGCGGACCGGCATGGCGTCGTGGCAGGTGCGGAACCACGGTGTGCTGGCGGTGTACGTGCCGCTGTGGGCGCGCTGCAGGTCATGCCAGAAGCCCCGTGCGCGAAGGTGGGCGTCCTGCAGCACCTGCGACATGGGGCGAACCACGCCTGCGGCAACCCCGCCCTGCTGCAGCACGCGCATGGCGTCCTCCGGATCGCGGCCCGCGCTCCACGCGGCGATGGCTGCGTCGATCCTGTCCTGCTGCGCACGGCGCCCCGTTGCGTGGGCAAGCTGCGCATCCGCACCCAGATCGTCCCTGCTGATGGCGCGGCACAGGCCGGGCCATTCCGCATCAGTGACGGTCAGTACGATCCACGCATCGTCGCCCGCGCAACGGAAGCAGCCGTGCGGCACATTCAACGGATGGCGGTTGCCCTGGCGCGGCGAGACCGCGCCGCTGACCGATTGCTCGATGATGAACGGTGCGGCCATCGGCAACATGGCCTCGACCTGCGACAGGTTGAGATGCCGGCCCTTGCCAGTCGACTGCTGCGCGAACAGCGCGAGCAGCATCGCGGCGCCGGCATTCAGTCCGCCGATCGGATCGCCGTAGGCGTAGGACGTCATGGCCGGCGGTCCATCCGGGTGCCCGGTGTGGAGCGGCAGCCCGCTGGCCTGTTCCAGCGTGCCGCCATACGCGCGCGTGTTGCTCCACGCGTTGCCAAGCCCGAACGCTGGCATCGACACCATGACCAGGCGCTCGTTGACGGCGCGCAGCGCCTCGTAGTCGAGCCCGAGCTTCGGCAGGACTTCGGCCGAGTAGTTTTCGATAACGGCATCGGCGCCCGCCACCAGGTCGAGCAGCAACTGCCTGCCCTCGGGCCGCGTCAGGTCCAGCGTAATGCCGAGCTTGTTGCGGTTCATCAGGTTGAAGTTGGTGTTCTTCTCGTACAGCCGTTCGCGATAGAACTCCTCGGTGAAGTTGGCGCCGCGCCACCAGTCGGGATAGCCGGTGCTCTCGACCTTGATGATCTCCGCGCCGAAGTCGGCCAGCGTCCGGGATGCAAGCGGACCCGCCCAGCCCATCGTCAGGTCGACCACGCGCACACCTTGCAAGGGCAGCTCCGCGCAGGAGGTTCTGCGCAGTGTCCGGTGCGGCTGATGATCCAGTCCGGCTGCCCGATAGAAGGCATCGTGAGCCCCCTTCATTGGCGCGGGACCGCCATGCAGCGGTCCCGCTGCATCGAGACGCAGCGGCACGACCGGGCCTTCAAACGTAACGCCCGCGGCTTCGACCGGCACGAACGCATGGCGCTGACGATGGACGTCCTGGCGCAGCAACTCGTCCATCGTCGGCACGATGACCGTCGGATGCTTCTTGTCCCCGAGGATCTCGAACCATTCCCTTGCCGTACGCGTCCGGAAGGCCGGAATCAGCAGATCGTCGATCTCGTCCGCCCGCGCCATGCGTTCCTGGCCGTTCGCGAAGCGCGGATCGCCGCCGAGTTCAGGGCGCCCGATCGCGTCGCACAGCGCCTTCCACTGCGGCAGCGTGTGCGTGAAGATGCCGATCCAGCCTTGCGCGGTCTCGAAGATGCCGGCCGGATGCGTACCGCAGAAGCGGTTGACGCCAAGACGACGCAACGGGTGGCGCTTGTCGGGTACCATGCCGGCCTCCATCTCGACTACGCTGAAGGCGCATTCGTGTTCACTGAGCACGTACCGGCGGCTGCCCTGCGCGCTGCCGATAAGACCGGCGACAGCGGCCGAAAACGCGCTCAGGCCGACCACGATCGCGGTCTGCACGTCGTGCGGCATATGGGGCGGACCGTCTGGCGGACCACTGCCGTGGATCGCGCCGGCAAGGCCCCGGCACACAGCTTCCGCGCCCGCATACCCGCTGTAGGGGCCGCTCTCCCCGAACCAGGTGAGGGCTACCTCGACCGGCTCATGGCCGCCGGCCGCGCCTGACCAGACCGGCGTGGCAACGATGCCCGGCCCTTCATCCAGGGCGCGCGCGTCGAGCACCACGTCGCAAGTGCGCGCGAGGTGTGCCAGCCATGCGTTGTCATCGGCGTCTGCCGCATCGGCGGTGACGCTGCGCTTGTTGGTGTTCAGCCACGCGAACAGCGCGCTTTCCGGCTGGGCGGCGCCGGGCACGCTGACCAGCGGCGGCATCTGCCGCCACGCGTCGCCCGCCGGACTTTCGACCTTGATGACTTCGGCGCCGAAGTCGGAGAACAGCTTGCCCGCGTACGCCAGCGCCGCACCGGTGCCGATCTCGAGTACGCGCAGCCCGCCCAGCGCGAGCTGCGCCGGGTCAGGTTCTTTCATGATCATGGAAACTCCCTGGCTGTGATGGACGGATACCGTGATGCCGCTGCCATCGCGCTTACCACGCGTCGACGAACCCGCGGCGTTCGCGGCGGCTGCGCACCTCGGCCGACGCAATGCCCTGCGCGATCCACTTGCGCGTCTGGGCCGGGTCGATCACGGCATCGATCTCCACCGCCGCAGCCGTGTTGATCGCGTGGCCGCGTTCGTACGACTGCGCGACCAGCTGCTCGAACAGCGCCTTGCGTTCGGGGCCGTCCGGCACCGCTTCCAGCTCCTTCTTGAAGCCCAGCCGGACCGCGCCTTCCAGACCCATCGGGCCGAACTCGCCAGTGGGCCACGACACGGTGAAGTTCGCCGAGCGGAAGCCGCCGCCCGCCATGGCCATCGCGCCCAGGCCATAGCCCTTGCGCAAGGTCACCGCCAGCAGCGCGACGCGCAGCTTGGCCGCCGTCAGGAACATGCGCGATACATGGCGCACCTGCGCACGCGCCTCGCACTCGGGGCCGACCATGAATCCCGGCGTGTCGATCAGCGAGACGATCGGCAGCCCATGCGCATCGCACAGCTGCATGAAACGCGACGCCTTGTCGGCCGCATCGGCATCGATGGCGCCGCCAAGGTGATAGGGGTTGTTGGCCATGATGCCCACGGGCCGCCCTTCCACGCGCGCCAGCGCCGTGTGGATGCCGGCGCCGAAGCCGCCGCGCAGCATCAGCACGCTGCCCGCGTCGGCAATGCCTTCAATGGCCTTGCGGGTGTCGTACACGCGCAGGCGGTTCTCGGGCACGACATGGCGCAGCGCCAGCGGGTCCGGCGCGCTCCAGTGTTCGACGCGCCCCTGGAACATCGACAGGTAGTGCCTGGCGACCTGCACGGCTTCGGCCTCGTTCTCGACCAGCACGTCGATCACGCCATTGGCAAACTGCACGGGCGCGGGGCCTACCTCTTCGGGACGGAAGATGCCGAGGCCGCCGCCTTCGATCATCGCCGGCCCAGCCATGCCGATGTTCGCGGACTTGTCGGCAATGATCACATCGCAGCAGCCGAGGAACGCGGCATTGCCCGCGAAGCACCGGCCCGACACGATGCCGACCACCGGCACCTCGCCGCTCAGCTCCGCGAACGCGGCGAACGACGGCTGGTAGAGGCCGGACACCGAGGGGAAATCCACGTCGCCGGGACGGCCGCCACCGCCTTCGGCAAACAGCACGAGCGGCAGTTCATCGCGCAGCGCGACCTCGACAATGCGGTCGGTCTTGATGTGATTGCGCTTGCCCTGCGTGCCGGCAAGCACCGTCGCGTCGTACGCCATCACCGCACTGCGCGCGCGGTCCGTGCCGACGAGCGCGCCATTGATGCTGCCAATGCCGGTGATGAGGCCGTCAGCGGGCGTGTTGGCGATCAGGTCCTCTCTGGTGCGGCGCGACGATTGCGCCGCGAGCGCCAGCGCGCCGTATTCCACAAAGGAATCCGCATCGCACAGGTCGGCCACGTTCTCGCGGGCGGTGCGCTGGCCGCGCGAGCGGCGCCGGGCGACAGCGTCGGGGCGCGCCGCGTCTTCGAGGATGGCATGTCGGTCCAGCACGCGCTGCAGGTCCGCGCGGATCGCGTGCGGATCGACCTTCTGAGCCGCTACAACCGATACGCCATCGGCTTCAACCTGCTCCAGCACGATCAGGATCTGGGCTTCCGACGCCAGCGCGCCTTTCTCCAGCCGCAGGTCGACCACGCGTGCGCCGCACTCGGCCGCAATCGCGTGCTCCATCTTCATGGCATCGAGCACCGCCACGGTCTGGCCGGGCTTGACGATCTCGTCAATTGCGACGGAGATCTCCACCACGCGGCCGGTCAACGGCGCGCGGATCGCGACCAGCCCGTCTTCCAGTTCTTCCTCGGGCTCCGATGCGCGGGGCGTGTGCGACGCTGGGCGCGCTGCGCCGCCAAGCATCGCCTCGTGCGCACGCCCGGCGTCCGCGATGGCCGCGGCCGATGCCGCCAGTTCCGGCAAGATCGCTTCGAAGTGCCGCGTATGCACGTCTTGCGCAAGGAAGTCATCGCGCTGCACCAGTGCGCGCAGCAGGTCGATATTGGTCGGCACGCCGACAATGCGGAACTCTGCAAGGCTGCGCTGCAGGCGTCGTACCGCGGCATCGAACTTCGGGGCCGCGCTGGTCACGATCAGCTTGGCCAGCAGGGTATCGAAGTTGGGCGACGGCTCGTAGCCCGTGTAGCCATGCGAATCGACGCGCACGTCGGGACCGGAAGGCGGGTCGAAGCGTTCCAGCCGGCCATGCGCTGGCCGCGCCAGGCCCTGTGCATCGGTGATTTCCGCATTGACGCGGACCTGGATTGCATAGCCCTTCGGCTGAGGTGGCGCGGCGGCGTCGAGGCCAAGCTCGCCAAGCGTGCGTCCCGCAGCCAGCCCGATCTGCAGCGCTACGAGATCCACGCCAGTGACCTGCTCGGTGATCGTGTGCTCGACTTGCAGGCGCGGATTGGCCTCGATGAAGACAAAGTCCTTCTGCTCGCCCGCTGCGGTTTCCTCGACCAGGAACTCGAAGGTCCCAAGGCTGCGGTAGTTCACGCGGCGTGCGAGCCGCAGCGCGGCCTTGATGATGCCCTCGCGCAACTGCGGCCGGAGAACAGGGCTTGGCGCGATTTCGATGAGCTTTTGGAAGCGGCGCTGCAAGGTACAGTCGCGCTCGCCCAGCGCAATGACATGGGCACCGTCGCCGGCAATCTGCACTTCGATGTGGCGCGCGCGGCTGACCAGCCGCTCGGCATAGAGCGCATCGACACCAAAGGCGGAGGCCGCCTCGGACCGGCAGCGTGCATAGGCTTCGGCCAGTTCCTCGCGCCGCCGCACCACGCGCATGCCGCGGCCACCGCCGCCGCCGACCGCCTTGATGACCACGCCGGCGTCGCCCTGCGCGTCAAAGAATCTGGTGATCTCGTCGAGCGATGCACTGCCGCGCGTTGCCGGCATCACGGGGACGTCGCTGTCCATCGCCAGTTCGAGCGCCCGGCCCTTGTCGCCGAACAGGGCGAGTTGCTCGATGGTCGGTCCGACAAAGGTGATGCCCGCGTCGATGCAAGCCTGTGCAAAGTCCGCTCGCTCGCTCAGGAACCCATAGCCCGGATGGATCGCATCGCTGCCGGAAGTCTTCGCCGCGGCAATGATCCCCGCGATGTCGATGTACGCGGCCGGCCCCCAGCCGTCGAGGGCAATGGCCTCGTCGGCCAGCATGCGGTGCCGCGCGCTGGCATCGTCCTGCGAATACACCGCGACGGTGGCGATTTCCAGGTCACGTGCGGCGCGCAGGACGCGCAATGCAATCTCGCCGCGGTTGGCGATCAGCAGCTTCTTCAATTCGGTCTCCTTGTACAGATTGCGGCCCGGCTTCTGCGGCCGGTCCAACAGTGTGTGAATCTTGCTCAGGGCCGGATGCCGAACCGGCTGATGCCGGCTTCGCGCAGCGGCGCGGCCAGGTTGGCGAACTCGCACAGCAGCGTGCGGGTTTCGCGCGGGTCGATGATGTCCTCGATCACGAAGGCCTCCGCGCTGCGGAATGGGGAGGTCAGGCTGCGCACGCGCTGCTCGATCTCGGCGCGCTTCTGCACCGGGTCGTCGGCGCCTTCGATCTCGGCCTTGTAGGCGACTTCAAGGCCCCCTTCGATCGGCATCGCGCCCCAGTTGGCCGAAGGCCAGGCGTAGCGGCAGTTGAAGCGCCCCATGTGCTGGTGCGCGGCGGCGGACATGCCATACGCCCGGCGCAGGATGACCGAGCACCACGGCACGGTCGCCTGGTACACCGCGGCCAGCGCGCGCACGCCATGGCGCATGGTCCCGGCCTGCTCCGCTTCCAGGCCGATCTGGAAGCCGGCGGTATCAACCAGGTTGACCACGGGAAGGTGGAAGGTCTGCGCCAGGTCGACGAAGCGCGTGAATTTCTCGGCGGTGGCGCTGTCCCAGCCACCGCCGTGGAAGTACGGGTCGCTGGCGATCACCGCCACGGGCCAGCCGTCCAGCCGCGCCAGACCGGTCACGATGGCGCAGCCCCACTGCCGGCCGGTCTCGAAGAAGGAGCCGTCGTCCACCAGCGCCTGCACGATCGGGCGGATCTTGTAGACGGCACGGCCATCGCGCGGAATGGCGGCAAGCAGCCACTCGTCGCGGCGCGCGGCATCATCGGTGGACTGGGTGCGCGGCGGCAATTCATGGACCGACGCTGGCAGGTAGGACAGGAAGCGGCGTGCGTGTTCGAAAGCCTCCTGCTCGCTGGCGACTTCGTCATCCACCACGCCATTGCGCGTGTGGATATGGCTGCCGCCCAGCTCGCCCTTGGTGAGCTGCTGGCCGATACGCGCCACCACGGGTGGGCCTTCGGTAAAGAGCTGCGAGGTCTCCCTGACCATCACCGAGTAATGGCTGGCGGCAACGCGTGCCGCGCCCATGCCCGCGACCGATCCGAGCGCCAGCGACACCACCGGCACCACGGACATGTTCTGCACCACGTGTTGCCAGACCTTCATGGTGGGGATCAGCGTATGGCCCTTGATCTCGATATTGCGCACCGAGCCGCCACCGCCGGTGCCGTCGACCAGCCGGATCATCGGCAGGCGCAGGTCATGCGCCATCTTCTCGGCGTGGATCAGCTTGTCTCCCACCGCGCCGTCATTGGCGCCGCCGCGCACGGTGAAATCGTCGCCGACCAGCACGACCGGCCGTCGGCCGACCTGCGCGCGGCCCATAACCAGGTTGGAGGGCACAAGGTCCACAAGCCGGCCATTGCTGTCATAGCGGCCGCTGCCGCTGAGGCCGCCGACCTCGCGGAACGATCCTTCATCGGCGATCCGGGCGATGCGCTCCCGCACAGTCAACTTGCCGGCCTCGCGGTGGCGCGCGACCTTGTCTTCGCCGCCCATGCGCTCGGCAAGCCGCCGGCGGTAGGCCAGTTCGTCGATTTCGGGTTGCCAGGTCACGGTTGTCTCCGGGGGTCTTCAAGATGGATGTGTCGCGTTCACTACCGCACGACCCGTGCCATGTTGAAGACACTCCGGCTCGTCTTGATTTCATTGAGGATTTTCTTCATGGCATCTAAGATGTCCGCTACAAAGACAGAATGTGTCCGCAGTGAGGACACACGCGGAGACAACCCATGTCCTCAACAGCAACACAAGGGACAACCTCAGCCGCCCGTGCGCTTGGCGCCGTGGTTCGCGGTTCGGATGGTGTACGTGTCGCAGCGGTCGGCGTCTGTGCCGACTCCGCCACGGCCGATGCCGCCGAGACCGCCTGTGACCGGGCCACGGATCGTGCTCATGGGCGCCGGTTGTTCCCGGTGGAAGCAGGGGAGCACCGCTACATCGGCCTGTGCCTGGAGGACGGCGGCAATCAGTTGATCCTGCTGCACCGCGCGGACACGCACGCGGTTCTGTTCGACTTCCTTGGCACGGTGCCTTTCGCCAGCGCGATCCTCGACCACTTCCTGACCGACCCCTACCAGGCCATCACCGTGGCAGACCGGGACGGCCGCGTGCGCTTCATCAGTCCCGTACACGAGAAGTTCCTGGGTCTGGACGCCGGTGAAGGCATCGGGCGCCCGGCCGCCAGGGTCATCCCGAATTCGCGGCTGCCGCAGGTGGCGGCGAGCGGCAAGGCGGAGATCGGGCAGCTGCAGCAGATGAACGGCATCACGCGCGTGGTCAACCGCATTCCGATCCGGCAGGACGGCGAGGTGGTCGGGGCCATCGGCCAGGTCCTGTTCAAGGGTCCGGAGGCCATGGTCCGCATGCACGACGAGCTGTCCGAACTGCGCTCGCAGGTCGCACGCTATCAGCGCGAACTGGACGGCCTGCGCGACACGCAGCCGGCGCTGGGCCTGATCGGCGAAAGCGCGCCGATGCAGCGCCTGCGCCGCGAGATCCAGACCGTGGCACGGCTCGACGTGCCGGTGCTGATCCTCGGCGAAAGCGGCACGGGCAAGGAGCTCGTGGCAAACGCCATCCACGGTGCCGGACGCGAACCGGTGGGCGAACGCCCGCTGGTCAGCCTCAACCTGGCGGCGCTGCCCGCCACGCTGATCGAATCAGAACTGTTCGGCCACGCGCCAGGCGCCTTCACCGGAAGCCATCGCCAGGGACAGGCCGGCAAGCTCGAACTCGCGGCCGGCGGCACTGTTTTCCTCGATGAGGTCGCGGACATCCCGATGGAGATGCAGGTCAAGCTGCTGCGCGTGCTGGAAGACCATATGGTCGAACGTCTCGGCAGCCGCCGCGCGCAGCGAGTGGATTTCCGGCTGATCTCGGCCACCAATCGCGATGTGCCCGCGCTGATCGATGCGGGACGGTTCCGGCTCGATCTTTACTATCGGCTTAGCGGCGTGGTGCTGCGCATTCCTGCGCTACGCCAGCGGCGAGAGGACATTCCCGCGTTGCTGCAGCATTTCGTCAGCGCGTTCTGCGCGCGCAACGGCGTGCCTTTGCCGAAGATCGATCTCGATGTGGCGCGGCATCTCGCGGGCCAGCCCTGGCCCGGCAACGTGCGTCAGTTGCGCCAGCGCATCGAGGAAGCGCTGGTGTTCTGCGACGGCCGCACGCTGCGCGTCGTGGATTTTGCGCGCGGCGAAGCGGCGCGCGGGCTGGCGGGTGTGGAGAGCGATGCGGCGGTGCATCCGCTGGCGCGGGCGTATCCGCATGAAGATGCTGACGCAATTGGCGTGCCTGCCTCAGCGGCGACGTTGCCGGTGAACGAGGCGACTGGGGGCATGAGCGAGCTTGCCTATGCGGCTGTGGTTGACGCGATTGCGCGCCATGGCGGCAACAAGAAGCGTGCCGCCGAGCAACTGCGGATCTCGCGCTCGCATCTGTACAAGATTCTGGAGCGCGGGCCGGGGCGGTGAAGGCTGACGGGTTTCTGCCCTCTCCCACTGCGTGGGAGAGGGGGCAAACATGCGGGTATTTTGAGGGTGTTGGTAATGACACCCCCAACACCCCTTACTCGACCGCGATCCCCTTCTCGCGGATCACCTTGCCCCACTTGGCGTAATCCTGGCGGATACGCTGCCCCATCTGCGCCGGATTCTGATAGCTGGCGATAGCGCCGGCCTTCAGCAGCTTGTCCTGGACATCCTTGTCCGCCAGGATCTTGCCGACTTCGGTCGAGACGCGGTCCACGATGTCCTTCGGCGTACCCGGAGGCGCCAACAGGCCGCCCCACGACACCGCGTCATAGCCCTTGAAGCCCTGCTCGGCGATCGTCTTGACGTCCGGCAGCATGGCCACGCGCTGCGGCGAACCGACCGCGATGGCGCGCAGCTTGCCGGCCTGGATATGCGGCAGCGCGGCGACGAGGTCGGCGTACATGATCGGCACCTGGCCGCCGATGGTGTCGCTGATCGCGGGCACGCCGCCCTTGTACGGCACGTGCTGCATCTCAAAGCCGCCCATCTGCTTGAGCAGTTCCATGCTCAGGTGGCCGAAGCTGCCGGCGCCCGAGCTGGTGTAGTTGAGCTTGCCGGGCTGGGCCTTGGCTTGCGCGATCAGCTTCGACAGGTCGGTCACGTTGGGCAGCAGCGTGGGATTCACCACGACCACGATGGGCAGGTCATAGACCGTGGCCACCGGCGTGAAGTCCTTGGTGGTGTCGTAGCCGGCCTTCTTGTACAGGTACGGGGCCAGCAGCGTCGGCGTGGCCAGCATCATGAACGTGTAGCCATCGGCAGGGCTCTTGGCCACCTGCGCGGCCGCGATGGATCCCGATGCGCCGGCGCGGTTCTCCACGATCACGGGCTGCTTCAGGGCCTCGCCCAGCTTCAGGCCGACGATGCGCGACGCGGTGTCCGTCGGGCCGCCCGGCGGGAACGGCACGACGAGCTTGATCGGCTTGGCCGGCCACGCCTGCGCGAACGCGCTGCTGATCAGCAGCGGCGCTGCGGCCAGTGCCAGGATGACACGACGGCGGGAATGGACCATACGGGTGAGATGTTGAATGCGCACTTTGTTCTTCCAGTTTGAGTCAGTGCAAGGTCTCCATTGGGCCCCCTTGCCAGGCCTGGATCGCGCCGACGCTCATGACGTCCACGCGGCCCGAGTGATCAGGCGTTGCCCGGTGCTTCCGGCAGCGTCAGCACGCCGCGCGCCTGCAAGTCCTGCAGTTGCGCGTCGCTCAGCTGCAGCAGGTTCTGCAGCACGGCGCGCGTGCCTTCGCCCAGCGTGGGCGGCGCGCTGCGGATCGGCAAGCGCTGGCCGTCGATGCGGTACGGCGGCGCGAACACATGCGTGCTGCCCGCCACCGGATGCGGCATTTCGCGCAGCAGGCCGCCCTGGCGGGTCCGCTCGCTGGTCAGCGCCTCGTGCAGGCCGGCCACCTTGCCGCACGGGATGCCGCAGGCCGTCATGCGTTCGAGCAGCAGGTCGCGCGCAAAGCTGCGGATCAGGCCGGTGATCAACGGGGTCAGCGTCTCGCGGTTCCTCGCCCGCTCGACATTGGTCGCGTAGCGCGGATCCTCGACGATGTCCGGGCGATCGATCACCTGGCGGCAGAACTTGTCGAACTGGCTGTTGTTGCCTACGGCGATGATCAGCGGGCCGTCGGCGGACTCGAACATGCCGTATGGCACGATGGACGGATGGGCATTGCCGTAGCGCGCCGGGTCGCGCCCAAGCAGCATGGCATCCAGGCCGTAGTAGCCGGTGACCATCAGGCCACAGTCATACAGCGCCATCTCGATGAGCTGGCCCTTGCCCTTGCGCTCGCGGCGGAAGAGCGCCGCCAGCACGGCCTGGGCGGCGTACATGCCGGTCATGAGGTCCACCACGGCCACGCCGAACTTCAGCGGCGGCGTGTCGGCTTCTCCGTTGAGCGCCATCAGGCCGGCCTCGCCCTGGATCACCAGGTCGTAGCCGGGGCGCTTGGCCTCGGGGCCGCTGCTGTTGTAGCCGGACACCGCGCAATAGATCAGCTCGGGCTTGATTGCCTTGAGCTGCTCATAGCCCAGGCCCAGCTTCTCGGCGCCGCCGGTCTTGAAGTTGTGGATGACCACGTCGAACTGCGGCAGCAGGTCGTAGACGATCTGCACGCCTTCCTTGCTCTGCAGGTCCAGCGTGATGGACCGCTTGTTGCGGTTCATGCTGTTGAAGTACGTGGTCTCGGTCTTGCCGATGCGCATGCCCCAGTCGCGCGTGTCGTCGCCGCGGCCCGGGTGTTCGACCTTGACTACCTCGGCGCCGAAGTCGGCCAGGACCTGGCCGCACAGCGGCCCCGCGAATACGCGCGACAGGTCCAGCACACGGACCCCTTCCAGCGGGAAGTCGATGCCCTGGGATTGTTCCGTCGTAGTTTGCATTGCTCGTCTCCATGGGCTGCGACGTGGCAAGGTTGGCCGCGTCGCAATGAACTACAGTGGCCAGCGCAGGGCTCAGCGCGCCTGGTTCAGGCTGGCGAAATCCTTGCCTTCCGACACCAGCTTTTCCAGCAGCGGCGCCGGCTTCCAGAACAGCGGGTCTTCCTTGGCGAAGGTCCGGATATCTTCCAGGATCTTCGGCAGGCCGACCATGTCGGCGTACTGCATCGGGCCGCCGCGGAAACGCGGGAAGCCGTAGCCGGACAGGAACGTCACGTCGACGTCGAGCGGACGCAGCGCGATGCCCTCTTCCACCACCTTGGCGCCTTCGTTGACCATCGCTGCCATATAGCGGCGCATGATTTCTTCGGCCGTGAACTTGCGCGGCACGATGCCCTTCTTCTGGCGCTCGGCATCGACGATGGCGAGCACTTCCGGATCGGGCTGGCCGACGCGCGCGCCTTGCGGGTAGAGGTAGAAACCGCGGCCGGTCTTCTGGCCGAACCAGCCGCGCTCGCAGATGCGGTCGGCAACCTCGACGTAGCGCGCCTTCGGGTCGCGCGTGGCGGCGCGGCGCTTGCGCGTGGCCCAGCCGATATCGCCGCCGGCCAGGTCGGTCACCTGGAACGGGCCCATCGGATAGCCGAAGCCGCGCACGGCCTCGTCGATCTCGTAGGGGCTCGCCCCGTCTTCCATGATGTAGTCGGCGGCCTGCTTGTAGACCGCCAGGATGCGGTTGCCGATAAAGCCGTCGCACACGCCCGCGCGCACCGGGATCTTCTTCATGCGCCTGGCCAGTTCGAACGCGGTCACCACCACGTCGGGGCTGACCTTGGCCGGCACCACGATCTCCAGCAGCTTCATGATGTTGGCCGGGCTGAAGAAGTGCAGGCCGATCACGTCCTGCGGGCGCGAGATGCTGCCCGCAATCGCGTCGATATCGAGATACGAGGTATTGGTGGCCAGCACAGCGCCCGGCTTGCACACGCGGTCCAGCTCCTGGAACACGGCCTTCTTGACTTCGATGTCCTCGAACACAGCCTCGATCACCAGGTCAACGTCGGCAATCGCTTCATACGACGTGCTGGGCGTGTAGCGCGACAGGATCGCGGCCTTGCCTTCCTCGGTCATGCGGCCCTTGGCGATCAGGCCGTTGTAGACCTTCTCGACATTGGCCTGGCCGCGCGCGATGGATTCCGCGTCGCGCTCGATCATCACCACCGGCAGGCCGGCGTCAAGCGCGGCCACGGTGATGCCAGCACCCATGGTGCCGCCACCGATCACGGCGACGCGGTTGAGCGCGCGCGGCGCGGCGCTTCGCGCTTCGGGCACCTTGGCGGTTTCGCGTTCGGCAAAGAACGCGTGGACCAGGCCCGCGCGCTGCGGGCTGTTCAGGCATTCGACAAACAGCGCACGCTCGCGCGCCACGCCCTCGTCGAACGGCAGTTCCACGGCGGCGCGCACGCATTCGATGATCTTCAGCGGCGAGAACAGGCCGCGGCTCTTCTTCGCGGTCTCGGCCTGCAGGGTGTCAAGGTCAGCCAGCGCGGCGGCCTTGTCGGCAACGGCCAGGTCGCGCGTGCGGCGCGGCGCGGCGCCCTGCTCGAGAAGTTCGTTGGCATAGGCCAGGCCGGCGGCCACGGGATCATCTCCTTCAGCAAGGCGATCGACCAGGCCGGCGGCCTGCGCGGCCTTGGCCGACAGGTGCTTGCCGCTGAGCATCAGTTCGGCGGCGGCCTTGGCGCCCATCAGCCGCGGCGCGCGCTGCGTGCCGCCGGCACCGGGCAGCAGGCCCAGGTTGACTTCGGGCAGCCCGAGCTTGGCACCCGGCAACGCCAGGCGATAGTGCGCCGACATGGCGACTTCCAGCCCGCCGCCGAGCGCCGGGCCATGGATGGCGGCAACCACCAGCTTGCCGCTCGCTTCGATCTGATTGCAGACCTCGGGCAGCGACGGCGGCATCGGCGGCTTGCCGAATTCGCGGATATCCGCCCCGGCGATGAAGGCCTTGCCTTCGCCCACGACCAGCACGGCACGCACGCCGGCATCGGCTTGCGCCTGCTCTATGGCCTGCTTCAGGCCCTGGCGCACCGCCACGCCCAGCGCGTTGACCGGCGGATTGCACAGGCTGATCACCTGCACGTCGCCGTGGCGAACCGCGCGGACGACGGAAGCTTCGTTGGTCATGGTTGTCTCCGGTTGAGGTCAACCCGGCATTTTGCCTCGTTAAACTGGCTATACAATCCCAATGGTCATTGACAAAATGTCAAATACAATTTGACGTCACGAGTTTTGCCCATGGAGTGGCGCCCCGGCCTCGCCTCAACGACTGGCCCGGAGTTTCAACCGGCAAAATTTTTCCGCGACGCAGAATGACGGGCCTGGCGCCTTGGCCTATAACCGCTCCCACAGGTTTCATTTCACGAAAACCTGACAGGAGACAACCCGGCGTGAGCACTCCCAGCACTTCACTGCAGAAGGCCTGCCGCCTTTTGCGCGCGCTGACCGATGCCCGTAACAGCCGCCTGACCGACCTTGCCAACGCCGCCGGCGTCGACAAGGCATCGGCATTGCGCCTGCTGGAGACACTGGTGGCAGAAGGCCTGGTGGAACGCGACCCTGCCACCAAGGCGTTCACACCGGGCCCGGAATGGCTGACGATGCATGCCACCACCGTGCAGCGCACCGACCTGCGCCCGCTGGTCCGGCCAGCGCTGATCCGGCTGGCGAACGCATTCGAGGATAGTGCCATCCTGTCCGTGCCCAGCGGCTGCGAGTCGGTCTGCATCGAACTGCGGCTGGGCACCTTCCCGATCCGCGCGAATTACCTGGAGATCGGCAGCCGCCGGCCCCTGGGCATCGGCGCCGGCAGCCTGGCGCTGCTGGCTGCCCTGCCCGACGCGGAGGTCGAGGCCGTGCTCGACGGCATCGCGCCGGCCATGCGCCGCTATCCGCGTTTCAGCCGTCCGATGCTGCTCGGCCATATCGAGGCCACGCGCGAACGCGGCTACGCGGTGCTGCTGGACGTGGTGGTCGAGCGCATGGGCGGGATCGCCATCGCGCTACCGGGCCCCGACGGCTATCCGCTTGGCGCCATCAGCATCGCCGCGCTCAATGAACGCATCAGCGACCGCGAAGCCGCCATGGCGCGCGCGCTGCGGCGCGAGGCCGAAGCCATCCGGCAGAACTGGCGCCCGCTCACGAGCGCCGACCCCGCTACCGAACAACAACGGCCGGCCGCCCGGCCACGCGCCCGAGAGGAGGCATGACATGCGCTGGAAGCAACGTCCGCAAGGTTCCAACTGGGGGGATTTCGGGCCCGACGATCAGTTGGGCCGCATCAACCTGATCGGCCCCGAGCAAGTCGTGAAGGGGGCGCGCGAGGTGCAGGCCGGCCGCAGCTTCTGCCTGTCGCTGCCGCTCGACTACCCGGGCGGCAACAAGCTCAACCCGCGCCGCCACGCGCCGGTGCTGCGGCCAACGTTCCGCGACGATATTCCTTACGTGAACTTTCCGCTGGCAAAGGTCGATCCGGCCGCCATCGACGTGCTCAGCGACGACCAGGTGCTGATGTGCCTGCAGTACAGCACGCAATGGGATTCGCTCGCGCACGTGGGCGCGCTGTTCGATGCCGATGGCGACGGCCGGCCCGAACGCGTCTACTACAACGGCTACCGCGCCAACGAGCATATCGTCGGCCCGATGGACTATGCCGAGGACGACCACTTCGCGGCCCACCCGTGCGGCCACGGCCACGACCACAGCGCGGCGCAGGCGCTGGGCATCGAGAACTTCGCGGTCAGCGGCATGCAGGGCCGCGGCGTGCTGGTGGACCTGGCGCACATCTTCGGCATGGATTTCCGCAACGTCGGTTACGACGACCTGATGCGTGCCATGGACGCAACCAAGGCCGGGGTCGAGCCCGGCGACATGCTGCTGCTGCGCACCGGCTTTGCCGAAATCGTGCTGTCGATGCAGCGCGAGCCCGACGAAGCGGTGCTGCACCACAGCTGCTGCGCGCTGGACGGGCGCGACGAGAAGCTGCTGCGATGGATCACCGATAGCGGCATCGCGGCGCTGGTCGCCGACAACTACGCCGTCGAGCGCTACCCTGCCCGCCCCGCGCCCGATGGCGACAAGCATCACCCGCTGCTGCCGCTGCACCACCACTGCCTGTTCAAGCTGGGCCTGCCGCTGGGCGAGCTGTGGTACCTGCGCGAACTGGCCGACTGGTTGCGCGCCAATGGCCGCACGCGCTTCCAGCTCACCGCCCCGCCGCTACGCTTGCCCGGCGCGGTAGGTTCGCCGGTAACGCCCATCGCCACGGTTTGACCGCATCACACGACATCGTACGACACGCACGACAAGCCAGGGAGACCCCATGAAGCAACGCCATTCGATGTTCCGCAAGGCCGCCGGCACGCTCGCCGTGGCCGCCGCGCTTGCCTGCGCCGGCGCGCAGGCCCAGCCAAAGGCCGCGATCTCCGACGACGTGGTCAAGATCGGCATGCTGCTCGACATGAGCGGCCTGTACGCCGATGTCACCGGCCGCGGCAGCGCCACTGCGGCGCAGATGGCCATTGACGACTTCGGCGGCAACGTGCTGGGCAAGAAGATCGAACTGGTGGTGGTCGATCACCAGAACAAGGCCGACATCGCCGCCAACAAGGCGCGCGAATGGTTCGACACCGGCCATGTCGATGCCATCCTCGACGTGGCGGCCTCCGCGCCGGCGCTGGCCGTGCTGGACGTTGCCAAGCAGAAGAACCATATCGTGGTGTTCTCCGGCCCGGGCAGCGAGCGCATCACCAACGACCTGTGCACGCCGGTGTCGGTGCATTACGCCTACGACACCTATGCGCTTGCCAACACCACCGCGCGCGCCATGGTGCAGCGTGGCGGCAAGACCTGGTTCTTCCTCACGGCCGATTACGCCTTTGGCCACACGCTGCAGGAATCGGCCACCGCCGTGATCAACGAAACCGGCGGCAAGGTGCTGGGCGCCGCGCGCCACCCCATCGGCGCGAGCGACTTTGCGTCCTACCTGCTGCAGGCGCAGGCCAGCAAGGCGCAGGTGGTAGGCCTGGCCAATGCGGGCGGCGACACCGTCAACGCGATCAAGGCCGCCTCGGAATTCGGCCTGACCCGCAACGGCGCGCAGCGCATGGCCGGCTTGCTGCTGTACATCAACGACATCCATGCGATCGGCCTGAAGACGGCGGCCGGGCTGGTGCTGACCGAGGCCTTCTACTGGGACATGAACGACGCCACGCGGGCATGGTCGCGGCGCTACTTCGAGAAGGTGAAGAAGATGCCGAACATGAGCCAGGCGGGCGCCTATTCGTCGGTCATGCATTACCTCAAAGCCGTGCAGGCCGCGGGCACCGACGAAACCGCCGCGGTGATGAAGAAGATGAAGTCCATGCCGATCAACGACTTCTTTGCGAAGAACGGCCGCATCCGCGAAGACGGCCGCATGATTCACGACATGTACCTGTTTGAGGTGAAGAGCCCGGCAGAATCGAAATATCCGTGGGATTACTACAAGGTGCTGGCAACGGTGCCGGGAGACCAGGCCTTCATGCCGGTATCGAAGTCGCAATGCCCGCTGCTCAAGCGCTGATATGGCCGGCATAAGCTACATTCGCGGCACCGGCAACACGCGCTTCGGCCGCCTGGAGGGCAGCACGCCGCTGACGCTGATGGCCCAGGCCGCGGATGCCGCGCTGGCCGATAGCGGGCTGGCACGCGCCGACATCGACGGTGTGCTGTGCGGCTATGCCACCACGCTGCCGCACCTGATGCTGGCCGACCGCTTCTGCGAGTACGCGTCGCTGACGCCGGCCTATGCGCACGGCGTGGCCGCGGGCGGCGCCACCGGCGGCGTGATGGCGATGCTCGCGCATGAGCTGGTGCGCGCCGGCCGCTGCCGCCACGTGCTCGTCGTGGCCGGCGAAAACCGGCTCAGCGGCCAGAGCCGCGACCAGTCGATCCAGACGCTGGCGCAGGTCGGCGAACCGCACGTCGAGGTGCCCAACGGCGCTTCGGTGCCGGCCTACTACGCGTTGCTGGCCTCGCGCTACCTGCATGAAGCTGGCATGGATGCCGATGCGCTGTCGGGCTTTGCCGTGCTGATGCGCGAACACGCCGCAAGCCACCCCGATGCGCACTTGCGCGAACCGCTGTCGCTGGCTGACGCGCGTGCAGCGCGCGCGATCGCCACGCCGCTGCGCCTGTCGGATTGCTGCCCGATCTCCGACGGCGCGGTCGCCGTGGTCGTGTCCGCCGAGCCTGGACCCGGCACGCCGGTGCGCATCGCGGGCGCGGGGCAAGCGCATCGGCACCAGCATCTGAGCGCCATCGACGATGTCAAGCTGACCGGCGCCGCCGACGCTGCGCGGCGCGCGTTTGCCGAGGCAGGCGGCGGCGTAGAGAGCATCGACTACCTCGCGATCTACGACTCGTTCACCATCACGCTGGTCATGTTGCTGGAAGAACTTGGCCTGGCCGAACGCGGGCAAGCGCAGGCGCGGCTGCGTGCGGGCGATTTCGGTGGCGGCGGCCCGCTGGCGCTCAATACGCACGGCGGCTTGCTGGCCTTCGGGCACTCGGGCGTGGCCGGTGGCCTGATGCACCTGGCCGAAGCCGCGCGGCAGCTCGCCGGCCGTGCCGGCGAGCGCCAGGCCGGCACGCGCCGGCGCGCATTGTTCCATGCCGATGGCGGTGTGCTGTCATCCCACGTCAGCTTGGTACTGGAGGCCTTGCCATGACCCATCCCTACACAGCGGGCCTCGATGCCGGCGTGGTGCGCTACCAGTGCTGCGACGACTGCGGCGCATGGCAGCCGCTGGAGCGCCATGCATGCCGTGCCTGCGGCGGGCTGCACCTGCGCTGGCGCGATGCCGGGGGACTGGCGACAGTCCACGCCGTGACCGAGATCAGCCGTGCGCCAGACGAAGCGTTCCGTGCGCTAGCGCCTTACACGCTGGTGCTGGCCACGCTCGACGAAGGCCCGCGCGTGATGGGCCATGCCGAGCCCGGCGTAGCGATCGGCGAGCGGGTGCGGGCCGGCTTCCTGCGCTTCGGCGAAGGCACGCTGCTGCGTTTCCGGCGCGAATAGCGAACCAGCGCCGCCTCTGGCGCCTTGCCGGCAGCGCCTGTCCGTCCCGGCCGGCATCCACAACCGGAGTGACCTTTGGCACCGAATCGATCCCGGCGGCACACGCTCGCCCTGATTTCCTGTATGGCCCTGTCCGCCACGGCCTTGCCGGCCGCGCAGGCACAGTCGTTCCCCAACAAGCCGATCCGGCTGGTGGTGCCCTATCCGCCGGGCGGGCCGACCGATATCGTCGCCCGCGTGGTCGGACAGAAGCTGTCCGAGAAGCTGGGCCAGCCGCTGGTGGTGGAGAACCGCCCCGGCGCCGGCGGCAATATCGGCGCCGAAGCCGTGGCCAAGGCCGCGCCTGACGGCTACACGCTGCTGGTCGCCACGACCGCGCACGCCATCAACATGACGCTGTTCAGCAAGCCCGGCTACGACACGCGCAAGGACTTCGCGCCGGTCAGCCTGCTCACGCGGGGCCCGCTGGTGCTGGTGACCGCACCGGCCACCCCCGCCACCAGCGTGGCCGAGCTGATCGCGCTGGCCAAAGCCCGGCCGGGACAGGTCACGTTTGCCAGTTCCGGCAACGGCCAGTCCACCCATCTCGCCGCGGAATTGTTCAACAGCATGGCGGGCATCCACATGACGCACGTGCCTTACAAGGGCAGCGCCCCCGCGCTGACCCACGTGATGGGTGGCCAGGCCACCGTGATGTTCGACACCATGCTGTCGGCCATGCCGTTCGTGCGCGATGGCAAGCTCAAGGCGCTCGCCATCACGGGCGCCACGCGCTCGCCGGCCGCGCCCGACACGCCGACCATCGCGCAGGCCGGCCTGCCCGGCTACGAGGCCAGCGCATGGAACGCGCTGCTGGCCCCGGCCGGCACGCCGCCCGCTGTCCTGGGCGCGCTCAACGGCGCGCTCAAGGCCGTCCTGCAGGACCCGGACGTGCGCGCGCGCTTCGCCACGCAGGGCTTCGCCGCCGAATGGACCGATTCCCCGGCCACCGTCCGCTTTATCGGGCAGGAAATCGACAAGTGGGCCAGGGTCGTGAAGACCTCGGGCGCCACGATCGACTGATCTCTCTCAACTCGCACGCCTTGCTCATGACCGCCCCACTCCAGTCCCTGCTCTCCCCACGCTCGATTGCGGTGATCGGCGCCTCCGACAATATCCACAAGATCGGCGGCCGGCCCATCCATTACATGAAGACGCACGGCTACGCCGGCACGCTCTACCCCGTCAATCCGCAGCGCGACTCCCTCCAGGGCCTGCGTGCCTACCCGTCGCTCGACGCGCTGCCGGAAGTTCCCGAACTGGCCATCATCATCGTCGCCGGCGAGGCCGCGGTGCAGGCCGTGCGTGACTGCGCGCGGCTCGGCGTGGCGGCGGCCATCGTGATCGCATCCGGCTTTGGCGAGGCCGGCGCCGAAGGCCGCCGCCAGCAGGACGAGATGGTGCGCGCCGCGCGCGCCAGCGGCCTGCGGCTGGTGGGTCCGAACAGCCAGGGGCTGGCCAACTTTGGCAGCGGCGCCATCGCGAGTTTCTCCACCATGTTCATCGAGGTGGCGCCGCAAGACGGGCCGGTAGCGGTCGTCAGCCAGAGCGGCGGCGTGGCGGCCATGGTCTACGGGCTGCTGCGCGGCCAGGGCATCGGCGTGCGCCATATGCACGCCACCGGCAACCAGGCCGACGTCACGGTCAGCGAACTGGCGCTGTCCGTCGCACAGGATCCCGGCGTGCGGCTGGTGCTGCTGTACCTGGAAAGCCTGGCCGATCCCGAGGTGCTGGCCGAAGCCGCGCGCGTGGCGCGGGCCCGCAACGTGCCCATCGTGGCGGTCAAGGCCGGCCGCTCGCGGGACGGCCAGCGCGCCGCGGCGTCGCACACGGGCGCCATCGCCAACGAAGACCGCGCGGTCGACGCCTTCCTGGACCGCCACGGCATCTGGCGCGTGAATGATGCGCACGCACTGGCGCGCTGCGCGCCGCTGTACCTGCGTGGCTGGGATACCGGCGGGCAACGGCTGGTGGTGGTGAGCAACTCGGGCGCGAGCTGCGTCATGGCCGCCGACGCGGCACAGACTTTCGGACTGACGCTCGCGCCGCTGTCCGAGGCCACGCGGGCCGCGCTCGCCCAACGCCTGCCCGGCTTTGCCACGACCACAAACCCGGTCGATGTCACTGCGGCGCTGCTCTCCAACAGCGCACTGTTCGGCGAAGTGCTGCCCGTGGTGGCAAGCGATCCAGCTGCCGACCTGTTCCTGCTCGACATTCCCGTCTCCGGCATGGGCTACGATGTGCCGCGCTTTGCACGCGACGCCGCCGCGTTTGCCGACACCGCCGGCAAGCCCATCGCAGTCGCGGTCTGGCAGCAGCCCGTGGCCGATGTCTTCCGCGAAGCCGGCTTGCCGACCTACGCCAACACCACCGAAGCGCTAGCCGCCTTCTCGCAACTGGTATCGCACCAGCAGCGCCTGCGCCAGATCGCCGCCGAGGGCGAGCCCCGGCTGCCGGCGGTTCCCGCGCGGCAGGCAAGCGCCGGAGCCGGCGGGACGCTGAGCGAGGCCGGCAGCCTCGCCCGGCTGGCAGCCGCCGGCATGCCGGTGGTCGAACACTACGTCTGCCACGACGTGGATGCCGCGGTCGCGGCCTGGCAACGCATCGGCGGCCCGGTGGCGGTCAAGGCCAGTTCCCCGCAGGTGCCGCACAAGAGCGAGCACGGGCTGGTGGCCCTGCACTGCAACGACCCGGAATCGGTGGCCAGCGCCTTCACGGCCCAGACTCGCACGCTGCAGGCCATGGGCGCCACCTGCGAGGGCGTGGTGGTCGCGCGCATGTCGCGCGGCCAGCGCGAATGCATGATCGGCGCGCACTGGGACCCGGTATTCGGCGCGGTGCTGGTGGTGGGCGACGGCGGCAAGTACGTCGAGGTGCTGCGCGACACCGCCGTGCTGCTCGCGCCCTGCCAGCAGGCGGACGTGGCCCGGGCGCTGGCTACGCTGCGCACCGCGCCGCTGCTGCACGGCGTGCGCGGCGAACCGGCGGTGGATATCGCCGCGCTGTGCCGGTTGGCAGTGCAGGTCGGAGAGCTGGTTCAAAAGGCTGGCGGCGCGATCCGGTCGGTTGACCTCAATCCGGTGATGGTGAACGCCGATGGCGTGGTGGTCGTGGACGCGTTGATCGAGGTGGAACCCTCCGCACTTTAAGGATCTGTGGATCCGGCGTTCCCAGGCGGCATCCGAACATTCTCCTTGCCTCCATCGGATTACTGTATATATTTACAGTACCTGTATGGATGAACAGTATGAGGAGGCCCCATGGAACATCTGATCCGCGTCCAGAACGACTATGACCGTCAAGTGCTGGCGTGGCTGCGCGCGCGCATCGGCGATGCCGCGCTCCAGTCCGCGGCGGGCCGGCTGGCAGGCGCCCGCAAGCCTTATCTGTCCACCATCTGCCGCAGCCTCGGCATCCGGCCGCCCTCGCGCCGGGAGTTCGCCCAGGAAGCGGCGCGCACGCACCGCGCGGTCGGCGACCAGTACCTGGCGCGCATTCGCGCCATCCTTGCGGCACCGGCTGGCGCCGCCCGCTGATCCGGCTGTTTGTGGTGGCTCTGCAGTGACTATGATCAATCACGACGCTGCATGCGGCGCGGGCCGCGCAGCCGGGCCATGGCAACCCACCGGACAAGAACATGAGCAAGATCGGCTTTATCGGCCTGGGCGTGATGGGCACTCCCATGGCGCAGCACCTGCTGCAAGGCAGCCACACCGTGTTCGCGCACAGCCGCAGCGGCGTGCCGCAGGCGCTGCAGGATGCGGGCATGCACGCCTGCGCCAATGGCACCGACGTCGCGCGCCAGTCTGAAGTCGTGATCCTGATGCTGCCCGACACGCCCGACGTGGAACGCGTGCTGTTCGGGCAGAACGGCGTGGCTGCCGGCCTGTCCCGCGGTGCGACGGTGGTCGACATGAGTTCGATCTCGCCCATTGCCACGCGCGAATTTGCGAGGAAGGTCGAAGCGCTCGGCGCCGACTATGTCGATGCTCCGGTATCGGGCGGCGAGGTGGGCGCGCGTGCCGCCACGCTGTCGATCATGGCGGGCGGGCGGCAGCACGCCTTCGACCGCGTGCTGCCGCTGCTGCAGCTTATGGGCAAGAACATCACGCGGGTTGGCGAGGCGGGCGACGGCCAGGTAGCGAAGGTTGCGAACCAGGTCATCGTCGCGCTGACTATCGAGGCTGTCAGCGAAGCGCTCGTGCTGGCAGCGCGCGCCGGCGCCGACCCGGCGCGCGTGCGTGAAGCGCTGATGGGCGGCTTCGCCAGTTCGCGCATCCTGGAAGTCCACGGCGAACGCATGCTGCAGCGCAAGTTCGAGCCGGGCTTCCGCATCGCCTTGCACCAGAAGGACCTGGCGCTTGCGCTGTCCACGGCGCGCACGCTGGGCGTCGGGCTGCCGTCCACGGCCTCTTGCCAGCAGCTGTTCAATGTCTGCGTCGGCATGGGCGGCGCGGGCTGGGACCATGCCGCGCTGGTGCGGGCGATCGAACACCTCGCCTCGTTCTCGCTGGACGACGCGCATGCAGGCTAAGCCGGTCGCCGCGGCGCCCGCCATGCCGCAGGGCCGCGTCGCCCTGCTGACGGCCGTGACCATGCTGGCTTTTGCCGGCAATTCGATCCTGTGCCGGCTGGCGCTCAAGGGCACGGCCATCGACGCGGCCAGCTTCACGCTGGTCCGGGTCGTCAGCGCAGCGGCAGCGTTGTGGCTGATCCTGCTATTCCGCCATGGCCCGGGCCGGCTGTCCGGCGGCGGCAACTGGCCATCGGCGCTGGCGCTGTTCGCCTACGCGGCGGCATTCTCTTACGCGTACCTGCACCTTTCCGCGGGGACTGGCGCCTTGCTGCTGTTCGGGGCCGTGCAGGCGACCATGACCGGCTACGGGCTCTATGTCGGCGAACGGCTGCGCGCGGGGCAATGGCTGGGACTGGCCCTGGCGCTGGGGGGGTTGGCATGGCTGGTGCTGCCAGGGCTGGCCGCACCGCCGCCGGGCTCTTCGCTGCTGATGATCGTGGCCGGCATCGCCTGGGGCATCTATTCGCTGCGCGGGCGCGGCGCGGCGGATGCCATTGCCACCACCGCCGGCAATTTCGTGCGCGCCGTGCCGCCGGCGCTTGCGCTGGCGTTGCTGATGCACGCGCAGCGCAGCCTGGATGGCGCCGGGCTGGCGTGTGCGCTGGTGTCCGGCGCATTGACTTCCGGGTTGGGCTATGTGGTCTGGTATGCAGTCATGCCGCGGTTGAGGGCCGCCACCGCCGCGACCGTCCAGCTCAGCGTGCCGGTGATCGCGGCGGCAGGCGGCCTGGCGCTGCTCGGCGAAACCATGTCGCTGCGGCTCGCGGTCAGCGCCGCCGCCGTGCTCGGCGGCATCGCACTGGTCATCGCGGGCAAGCAGCGTTGAGGCCCGCAAAGCCACCGTCGTGAAAGACCAGTGGCTCGCCCCGGTTCATGCGGTAGGACACGATCTCCGCAATGAACAGCACATGGTCGCCGACCTTGCGCGCGCTGCGCGGACGGCACACAAAGCACGCCAGCGCGTTGTCGATCAGCGCCGTGCCGCACGGCCCGGGCGATAGCGCCACCCCCTGGAAGCGATCGATGCCGCTGGTGGCAAACCGTTCGCACAAGGCCTGCTGCGTGTGCGACAGCACGTTCACCGCGTAGCAAGGCGCGGCGCGGAACGCGGCCAGGCTGCCGGAGCCAAGCGCCAGGCTCCAGAGCAGCAGCGGCGGCGACAGCGACACCGGGGCCAGCGAATTGATGGTGACGCCAACGGGCCGGCCATCGGACCCGGTTGCCGTCACCACCGCCACGCCGGTGGCGAACTGCCCCAGCGCGCGGCGCAGGGCGCGGCGCACCGAGTGCACCGCGTCCGCCGAGTGCGCGCCCTGCCTGGCATCGTCCTCGTCTTCCTCTCCACTGTCGTTGCTGGCCTCGGTGGCATACGGCAGCGGCGCAAGCGCGGGCATCATTGCGCGGCCGCCCGCACGTCTCCGGGCGGCGCGTCGATATCGAGACCAAGCGCCATGCGGCCCGCGTACTCGTGTTGCGCGCCCGCCTGCAGCGGGTGGAAGCGCGCGCCCTGGGCATCGCGGAAGCGCCGTTCCAGTCCGGCATCGCGATAGAAGCCCGCGCCACCGGCCAGCTCCATGGCCAGGTCGGCGGTCGCCAGCACCGCGCGCGCCGCCAGCGCGCGTCCGCACATGATCCGGTTCGTGGTCACGGCACCCGGCGCCTGGCTGGCCGCGGCGGCGAACATGTCGTCCAGCGCCAGTCGTGCGACATCCCATTCATTGCCAATGCGGCCGGCCAGTTCGACCACATGCGGCGAGAGGCGGCGCTGCTTCGCCAACCGCAGCGCGATATCGCGCGCGGCCTCGGCAATGCCGACGTAGACCGCATAGATCAGCGGCAAGGCGATCATCGCCACGGTATGCATCATCGGGTGCCACACGCCTTGCGGGCGCCGCGCGGCAATGGAGCTGTCCGGCACCAGCACGTTTTCGAGTACCACATCATGCGAGCCAGTGCCGCGCATGCCCATGGCGCGCCAGGTGGGCACGATGCGCACGCCCGGCGTCTTCATCGGCAGCGGAAAATGCAGCACGGTAGGGCCGGCCTGCGGATCATCATGGACGGCGCAGGTCATGAACAGGTCCGCCACCGGCGCACCGCTGGCGAACACCTTGTGCGCGTCGATGCGGAAGCCGCCGTCCACGCGTGTCGCCGTGCCACTGCCCTGCAGCCAGTCGGACCCGCCGCTGCCAAGCAGCACGATCTGCTCGCCGCCCACACGCTTGAGCAGCCCTTCCACCGGCGCTTTCTGGTTGCGCCAGCGCCAGGCCGCGGTGGCCACCGGATGCGTGTGCATGGCGAAGGCCAGTGCAGTCGAGCCGCAATACTTGCCCAGCTCGCGCAGCACCTCTCCCAGTTCCTGATGGGAAAGGCCCGCGCCGCCGAACTCCTGCGGCACAGCCGCGGCCAGAAAACGCTGCGCCCTGAGATCGTCGTAGTTGGCGCTGACGAAGGCGTCTCGGGCATCGATGGCCGGGGCGCGTTCGTCGAAGGTGCGGCCGAGCGAGGCGGCAAGCGCGAGCCAGTCAGACTGCGCACCTGCGCTGGCATCGGGGGCGGTGATCGTTTCCATGGCATAGGTCTCCTGCGGAATTGCCGGGGTACCCGCGCCGTTGTTTGGCGACAGGCACGGTGCTAGTATCGGAGCCCGGCCAGCCCGCTTCATTGACCGGGCCTCCGGCTTTCTTGCGCAAAACGCCGGATTTGGCCGGATTTGCGAAAGGAGTGACCGTGGATGCCTTGTCCGATCTCCTGCGCGCGGTGCAACTGAGCGGTGCCGTCTTTCTCAACGGCGACTTCAAGGCGCCGTGGTGCCTGATCTCCGAAGCCGACAGCAGCCTGCGCGCCGCCTTCCTGCCTGGCACGGGGCCGGTCGTGTCCTACCATCTCATCACCGAAGGCAGTTGCTGGGCCCGCCTGGCCGACGGCGACGGACAAGGCCTGCGCGTCGATGCCGGCGAACTGCTGGTCGTGCCCCAAGGAGAACCCCATGTGCTCGGCAGCGATCTCCACCTGAGTCCGATCCCGGCCGGACCCCTGGTTGCCGGGATGATGGAGAGCAATCCCGGCGAGGTCATGCGAGTGAGTTATGGCGGCGCAGGCACCCCCACGCGCATGGTGTGCGGCTTCCTTGCCTTCGACGATATGTTGGGCAACCCGCTGCTCTCGTCCTTGCCCCGCCTGTTCAAGGTGGGGCTGGACCGCGGCGTGGAATCCGCATGGCTGGTCTCGGCGCTGGCGTTCGCCACGTCGGAAGCGGCCGAGCCCCGGGCCGGCAGTGCCACGGTCCTGGCGAAATTGTCGGAACTGCTGTTCGTGCAGGCGGTGCGGCGTTGCATCGACGGCATGCCGGAAAGTGAACGCGGCTGGCTGGCGGCGCTGCGCGACCGCTACGTCGGCCGCGCGCTGTCACGCATGCACGCGCGCCCGGCGTATCCGTGGACCGTCGATGAACTGGCGGGTAGCGTGGGCCTGTCGCGCTCGGCGCTCGCGCAGCGTTTCACCGACCTGCTCGGCCAGCCGCCGATGCAGTACCTGGCGCACTGGCGGCTGCGTATTGCCGCCACGGCGTTGCGCAATGGCAGCCAGTCGATCGGCGAAGTCGCAGGCATTGTCGGCTATGACTCCGAAGCGGCATTCTGCCGGGCGTTCAAGCGCGAATTTGGCTTGCCGCCGGCAAGCTGGCGCCGCCATCGCATCGACCCTGCGCCGCAAGCGCCGGAAGCCACAACGGCACAGTGACCCGTTCGTCGCTTGCGCAAGCGCGACTCGCAAATAAATCAGGGGACCGCAAAGGGCCCCCTGAGGATGGTTGACGACTGGCCGCGCTACATTTTCTGCTTGGTGTTGTCCGCGGCGCCCTGCACCTTCTCGCCACCGCGTTCGATGTCCTTGCCGGCACCGTGGATAGTATTGCAGCCCGTGATCACCAGCATGCCGGCGAGGGCGAATAGTGCGCACAGCTTTCTCATGACGATTCTCCTTGCTTCGTGTGGATGTGGGCATGCCCGCAACGAAATGAAGGGTTCGGACAGCTAAGTTGAGCGTAGCAAGCAGCAAACCGTGCGGGCAGTCCGCATTCGTCCTACAACGGTGTCAGAGGGCGGCGGAAATCGAATGCCGCTGGAACGGCGCGCCGCGGACGGAACCCGCGCAACAGGTCATTGCGCGAAATGCGTTGAGTCAGGTCAATCGGCCAACGATGGCCTGGCGTGCGGCCCTGTGTGCTGTCCATACTGGAAACAGCAAGGCGAGCACGCCCGATGCCCCGGGACAATGGTCAATGCCGGGCGGCGTCGCAGCCAAACCATCTATCCAATACGACAGACAACACCATGCCCTTCCGCCTCAGGTTCAGCCCGCACGACATCTACCCCGACGCACTTGAAGCGCGCCTGGCGGAACTCCATGAAATCGCCGCCGCAGTGCAGCGCGCCCAGGAGCGCCGCTGGCGCAAGCATGGCACTCTGCTGCCGCAGGGCGCTGCGTCCCAGGACATTCCGCCTACCCGTCACTGAGCGCGCCTGTTTTCGGCATGCTGATGGCCTCCACGCGCGCCAGGTCGGCGGGCCGGCCGAGACCGGCGGCAACGATGCCGCCACAGGCGTTGGTGCGCGAGATGCGCGCCCGCCGTGACGAGCCATTGGCGGCGCTGGCCGCCGCGGCCTGAACGCGGCAGCCACGGCGACGATCGTCGCCAGACGCGCGCGCCAATTGTGAACAACTGTGATATGCGATTGGCAAGGCGCTGGGGCTACGGAAGAATGGGTAGCTCGATGCGGCGTGGCCAGCGAAGGATTGGGCCGCGGGGCAAGCTCTTCCGACGTAGCCACCATGAAACGACCAACCCGGGATTGTGTACTCGCGCTGATGGCCTGCCTGCGGGATGCTGGCCCCCTGCGCCGCGACCAACTCGCCAGCGCGTGCCGCCTCTCCGCTTCCGAACTCACGCGCGCACTGAAATCCGCCCGGCAGATGGGCATCGTCGAACAGCTTCCGGCCGCTGACGACATGACGCAGGCCGAGCGCCTGTTCGGCCTGACCGGCCGGGCCTTGCCTCCGGCGCGTCGCGTGCCCCCGCGCGACGCCGAAGGCGGTCCGAGCTTCCAGCCTCTGCTGGACGCCTGGGGCATCGCACGGCCCAGCCAGCGCCGGGGCAGCCATCCCCCATGATGGCTACGGCAAGCGTCAATTGAACTGACGAACAGACCGCCAGACCCCGCGCAGGGTCCGGCCTGCCGCCCGGTGCAACGCCGGGCGGGCGGCTCAGCCCACCTTGCCGGCCATCGGCACGGCCGCCACCGCTGGCACGGCCACGCGGATCTCGGCGCCGTGGCAATTCGCGAACTGGTCGCAGCCCGCGCAGGAGGGCTCGGGACAAGGATGAAGGTCCAGCCGTTGGCAGACGCGATGGTAGAAGAACTTCTTCCACTTCATGTCCGCGGTGTTGGCAAGAAAGACTGGCTCGAACGTCTGCCGCAGCAGGCGGGATACATCGTCCCTGCCTGAGAGGCCCATGTCCCGCCAGAGATGGGTGCGGCCGAAGCAGCCGCAGGCAAGCGCGTGCGCGGCCCAGCGGACATGGACGCCATCCGCCCCTTGCGAGCGGCCGTCCCACAGCATTTCCACGATGTCGCCGAACTCGCACGGCAGCATGGCGAGGTCCACCGGCAGCGCGTCGGGCTCCCATCCGGCCGAAGCGGCACCGGGGAACCAGGTGTCGAGCATGCCACGGAACTCTGCAGGCGACAGCCCCAGCCACTGGGCAAAGCGCGGCAAACATCCTGCGGCGGCGCTTTCCAGCACGCCGGACAAGGCTCGCGATACCGGATGGCCCGGATGCACGGCGAAGGCATCCAGCAGAAGCAGCGAATGGTTCATGCAGCGCAATATAGACGCCTATATAACGATGGTCAAGCCGAGCCCGGAACCGCCGCGGGCTCTTGTCGGGTTCGCTGACCTCGACTAGCCTGCTATCGATGTCGATTCCTCGCTGTGCGGCGAACCCCATTTGATGCCAGAACCCTCGACCACCCGATATGGCAAGGCGCAACGGCGCCTGCGGCAGGTCTTTTCCCCCTTGAACCTGGGTGCAGCGGCGTGGCTCATTGCCACCTGGGCGTTCGTGGCGTTTCAACTCGTCAGCGAGCGGGACCGCTTGCTGCATGACGCCGCACAGCGCACCCAGGCCGAGGCTCAGGCGTTCAGCGCGTACTCGAAATCCGGCATCCTGCGGCTGTCCGAGTTTCTCCTCGACCTGCGGGCCAGTTGGCTGGCCGGCCCGCGGGGGTTCACCGACATGGTGCGTGAGCGGGAGAACCTGGTGGTGGACCTCTCGTTCCAGGTGGCGGTGATCGACAAGCATGGCCTGCTCGTCTACTCGTCCATCGCCCCGCCCGCGCCCGGCGAGAAAGTCGACCTGAGCGGGCGCGAGCATTTCCGGGTCCATCAGCAGGCGGGCGGGAGCGACATGCTTTTCATCAGCGACCCGGTGAAGGGCAAGGTCTCGCGCAAGTGGTCGATCCAGTTCACGCGCCCCATCCTGCGCGAGGGCAGCTTCGACGGCGTGATCGTGGTCTCGGTCAGTCCGGAGCAGTTCGCCAGCTTTGCGCAGACGTTCACGAACCGCGACGGCGAAGTGGCGTCGGTCATCAAGAATTCCGGCCAGGTCATCGCGCGTGTGCCAGCCCTGGAGGGTTCGCTGGCCAGGGCAGTCAGCAACAGGCCGTACCTCGCCAGCGACTCGCCGCTGTCCGGCAGCTATCGGGCGGTATCGGGCTCCGAAGGCATGGAGCGGGTCTTCGGCTATTACCGCATGCCGGAATTCGGGCTCAATTTCGTGGTGGGCGAGTCAGTCGGCCTGGTGCTGGCGCCCTACGAGGTCTATCGCCGCATTGCCCTGGCCGGTGCCATGGCTTCCACGCTGCTGCTGGGCCTGCTGTACTACAGCCTGCGCCGCTCCATGGCCGAGCGACGGCGCCATATGGAAGAGATGCGGCTGGCTTCGCTGGTCTATTCGTCCAGCAGCGAAGCCATGGTGGTGACGTCGCTCGATGGCACCATCATCGACGTGAATCCGGCCTTTGCCGCCGCGACCGGCTATTCGGTCGACGAGATCAAGGGACGCTCGGGCTATAGCATCAGCGGCGAAGGCAATGCGGCGGGGCTGGTCGAACGCCTGCGTGCAACCGTGGAGGCCAGGGGCAGATGGAGCGGCGAGCTCTCAATCCGGCGCAAGGACGGCAGCGAGTTTCCTGCCTACCTGACCGTCGATACCTACCTGGCCCATGCGTATGGCGAGCGCCGCCGCGTCGCGCTGATCCATGACATGACCGAGAAGCGCCAGGCGCAGGAAGTCATCCTGCACCAGGCGAATTTCGACGCGCTCACGGATCTGCCCAACCGCCGCCTGTTCTTCGAACGGCTGGAGCAGGAGATCGAGCGTTCGCGCGGCACGCACGATGTGCTGGCGCTGCTGTTCATCGATCTGGATCGCTTCAAGGAGGTGAACGATACCCTCGGCCACGACCAGGGCGACCTGTTGCTGCTGGAGGCAGCGCGGCGCATTGCGGCATCGGTGCGCGCGTCAGATACGGTGGCGCGGCTGGCTGGCGACGAATTCACCGTGATCCTGCCCGCGGTGGGCGATGCCGGCGTTGCCGAGGACATTGCCCAGGCGATCCTGGAGCGAATTGCCGCGCCATACCACCTGGCCGGCGAGCTGGTGGTGGTGTCGGCCAGCATCGGGGTGGCCACCTGCCCCAAGGACGCGGACAACGCCGAGGCCCTGCAGGTGTGCGCCGACCAGGCGATGCTCGCCGCCAAGCAAGAGGGACGCAATCGCTGGAAGGTCTTCACCCCGGCGCTGCTGCAGGCGGAAAAGGAGCGCCTGCGCATCACGCAGGACCTGCGCACGGCGCTGGTGGCCGGGCAGTTCGCGCTGCACTACCAGCCCGTTGTCGAACTGCGCACGGGCAAGGTCTGCAAGGCCGAGGCCCTGATTCGCTGGAACCATCCGACGCGCGGGCCGATCCACCCGGCCGATTTCATTGCCGTTGCTGAGGAATCCGGCCTCATTATCGACATCGGCCGCTGGGTGCTGACCGAAGCGCTGGACCAGCTGGCGCGCTGGCAGCTGCTGCTGGGCAAGGACTTCCAGCTCTCGGTCAACAAATCGCCCATGGAGTTCTGCGCGCCGGCGAACGGGCCCGAGTCCTGGTCCAGCATGATCGAGCGCAGGAACGTGCCGGTGGGCAGCCTGATCATCGAGATCACCGAAAGCTCGCTGATGGAGCAGAACGCCGATGTCATGGACCAGCTCTCGCGCTTCCAGGCGGCCGGCATCGAGATCGCGCTCGACGACTTCGGCACCGGCTACTCGTCCTTGTCCTACCTGCGGCACCTGGACATCGACTACATCAAGATCGACCGGTCCTTTATCCGCTCGTTGACGCGGGGTCCGGACGACGTGGCCTTGTGCCGCGCCATCATCAGCATGGCGCATGCCTTGCGCATCCGCGTGATTGCGGAGGGTATCGAGACCGAGTCGCAGCGTGACATCCTGCTGGCGGCCGGCTGCGACTACGGGCAAGGCCACTTCTTCTGTCCGGCGGTGGACGCCAGCGCGTTCGAGGCCTTCGTAAGCGCCATGGCTTGAGGCCAGCGGCTTCTGGTGACGCTGTACTGTGACTCAGTTGGCCCGGGACAAGGCTTCGCAACCCTATTCGGGCAGGCGGACCTTGGTCACGACGAACTGATCGCCCGGCGCCCGGATCACGTCGCACTGGACCTTGGCCTTGCGCTGGGCGCCGTCGGTGCCTATGTACTCGACATCGGCCACCACGCTGTAGGCGTCTTCGGCGACCTTGCGATAGGTACTGCCATCCCACTTGAAGTGGTCGGGATTCGGCAGCTTTTCCCGCACTGCTTTCCTGCAGGCCACCGGCGCCCCCGGGGCTTCGTCCTTGCCGCGCGGCCGCGGCATTTCGAGATCGGCTGCCAGCGCCGTACCGGCAGCCAGCAACAGGGCTGCCGCCGAAAGCGCCGCACGGATTCGGTGGGACAAGACGAAAGTCATGTGGATTTCCTGGACAGGTGGCAGCGCGACATTCTACGCGCCGGCGCCCCGCCCTGCTGCCATCAGGAAAACCATGCCGGCGGGCTCAGAAGCGCGCCGAGTACTGGAGCAGGAAGAAGTTGATGCCCGGGTTGGGCTCCTTGATGCCGGCGTTCGAATAATGCTGCAGGCGCAGCGCCAGCTCCGAGTCCAGCGCGTCGCCAAAGCGGTAGCCGACGGCCACGCGGTCGCCGAACTGGAATGCCGTGGAGAAGACCTTTTCGTCGGAAAGGTGCGTGCGCGACAGGACATGCATGCCCACGCCGGCCTCGACAAAGACGCCACTGGATCCTGCGCCCTGCAGGCGAAGGATCGGGGTCACGCCAAGATCGCCTAAAGCATGGCCGCCGCCGCCATGCGGATTCCAGACGCCCGCCGACGCTTCCACACCGAGCCGCAAGCGCAACGACTGCGACGACGTGGCCCAGAGGTCTTGCTTCAGGTTCCAGCGGGCTTCCACCCGCGCCATGGCCGCGTCATTGCCAGCCCCCGCGGCCGCGCCCAGCCGCACTGGCTCGAACCACGACCCGGCATGGGACAAGCCGCTCGACAACGCGGCGGTCAGGGCGACGGCAACCAGCGCGAAACGGCGGCTGGGCAGGCAAGGCGATGCAAGGGGGCTAACCATGGCAGTGTGGCGGGGTTGGGACGGGGGATCTGCGGCCGCATCGCGGCGAAGCGGATGCAATGGCCGTGACGCGGCATTATGCGGTTTTCACCACGCCCCCAGAAGCCTCGCCGGCTGCACACTGTGTTCCATTTTTGGAACAACGTGCCGGCTTCATGTACCGCCCTGGACCATGAAGGACGAAAAAAAGCCCTCGCGAGAAGGGCTGGAAATCGGGGGGTGTAGCAAGATGCCACGCCAGAGATTCTAGGGATGTGCCATCGCTGCAAAGCCTCGAATAGTTGTCGCTGTCCTGCCGTATTTAGGCGATTGTGCCCCTTCAGAAGGTCTGCCAGTCATCGTCATCCTGGACGGCACCTTCGGCTCGGGCCGCTCGTGGTGCAGCAGCCGCCTGGCGCGCAAGCGCCGGCGCATGGCTCCGGCTGGCCTCTGCCGCGCCCCTGGCGGGGGCTGGCGGCACGCGCGGCACATGGCCTGCCATGGCCCCGCCCGCGCCCGCCCCGGCAAGCCGGAACACGGAAACGGCATCGGCCATGGCATTGGCCTGCTCTTCCAGCGATTGCGCGGCGGCCGCCGACTGCTGCACCAGCGCGGCGTTCTGCTGGGTACCCGTGTCGATCTGGCTGATGGCCACGTGCACCTGCTCCACGCCCTGGCTCTGCTCGCCGGATGCCACGGAAATCTCGCCCATGATGTCCGAGACCTGCTGGATGGCGCGGATCACCTGCCCCACGGTGTGGCCGACTTCTGCGGCCTGCCGAGATCCGTCCTGGACCATGCCGGCAGAGGATTCGATCAGCTCCTTGATCTCCTTGGCCGCGGCCGACGAGCGCTGTGCCAGCGCGCGCACCTCGCCCGCCACCACGGCGAAACCGCGCCCCTGCTCGCCCGCTCGCGCGGCTTCCACCGCGGCATTCAGCGCCAGGATATTGGTCTGGAACGCGATGCCTTCGATCAGCGTGGTGATGTCCGAAATCCGGTCGGAACTGCCGCTGATGCGAGCCATGGTCTGCACCATGGCCTGCACCGCCGTATTGCCGGCATGCGCCAGGTCGCGGGCATTGCCTGCCAGCGTATTGGCCTGGGCCGCGTTGTCGGCGTTCATGCGGACCGTCTGCGAAATTTCCGTCATGCTGGCCGCGGTTTCCTGCAGCGAAGCCGCTTGCTGCTCCGTGCGCGCCGACAGGTCCATATTGCCGCTGGAGATTTCGCGCGAGGCCACGCGCACGGCTTCGCTCGACACCTGGATGCCGCGCACGGTTTGCGCGAGCTGGCGGCTCATGCGCGCCATCGCATCCAGCAACAGTCCGAACTCGTCGCGCGAACGGATCTCGATCCGCTGGTCGAGGTGTCCCGCGGCAATCTCGTCGGCGATTTCCACGGAACGGCGCAGTTGCCGCGTGATCGTTCGCTGGAGCAGGTAGGACGCCGCCACCGTTACCAGCAGGCCGAGCGCGATCAACACGCCCGTGGTCCAAAGCGCCGTATGCGATTGGGCAAGACTGCTGCGGTTATAGTCCGCGGCCTGTTCGAGATTGACCCCCACGCTGCGCGTGATCAGCTCGCCGACCTTGTCGCCGGCCGCGCCGAGTTCGTTGTCCTGCAGGCGGGCCGCCGCGGCAGCGTCGCCGCTTTCGCGCAGGCGCACCTCCTGCGCGACCAGATCCGCGAAACGGCCCAGCGCGGCGTCGAGCGCGTCGGCGACGTGTCGCTCGTCCCCGGACGTGACCCGGGCGGGATAGTAATCCTGCCAGCCCTTCTGCATCTTCGTGCGATGCGCCTGGACCGACGCCATGTCTTCGCTGGTGGCGCCCTCGGATGTCGCGCGGATTTTCCACAGCAAGCGACGGATATGGAGTTGCGCCACGCGCACCTCCGCCAGCTGGCCGATGGCCACGGTGTTCTGCTCGTAGGCGTTTTGCATGTTCCGGTTCAGGCTGGCGATGGTCTGCAGCGCGAACAGCCCGATGCCCAGCATCAGCGCAATACAGACGCCGAACACCAGGAGGATCCTGAACTTGATCGTATGGATAAACTGACTCATGGCGGATACTTGAATTGCCGGCTGGTTGAACCCCCGATACTCACGGCCCGCCTGCGTGCGCGGGCACGGTGCGCGCCTTGGCGGACATTGCGCGGCGCGGTCTTTCGGGCCTTAACGGCAGCGGGTCGCCCGATGTAATGCCTGGCGCCAGGATCATTGATGCACCGCAAAGGACAACCTTCCGCCCCCAAGATTCGAGTGTCGGCTAGCGAACAGTCTGGCATTGTCGCGGGCATCAAGATTCACGTTACCGTCGTCTGGCGCGCGCCGGGCGTTAGTGGCTCTCACGGAGGCCCGCCATGTTCAGGAAATCCATGCTGACCGGCAAGCTGCAGGCTTGCACGGAACACGCCGCGGAGCCGACCCACGAGTCAGCCGCGCCGGACGCCGTTCCCGACCAGTTTTCGCGCAGCCTGAAGACCCAGGGCGATGCCATGGTGCAGTACGGCGCGCGCCTGCTGGTGCTGCGCGAGTTCCTGGCCGCACTGTGCGCGGGCATGCCGGCGGAACGCCGCGACGGCGTGGAAAGCGCCTTCCGCAGGCGCGTCGACGACCTGCTGTGCATGACCGACGACCGCCAGTTGCCCGAGACCTTCCACACCACGCTGCTGGCCGAGGTCAACTACTACCTGGGCGAGCTGAAGCGGCGCTGACGGGGAGCCACGCGGGATCATCCGGCGCTCCGGATGGTCCGCATCGTGCGCGTACCAGGCCGTCCCACGCATCCCCCTGTTCCCATCCCCCTTTGGAACCGTGGCGATTGGCCGCCTGCACGGCGGCCGCATCAGTGCTAACCTGCCGCCCACTACAAGCCGCCTGCATCCAGCCCCGGATGTAAAGGTGGCGCCGGCGCCATGTCGAACGGGCGCCGGACACACCAGAACCGGCACCCGCTGCCGCCCAGCTGAAGATCGCCATGACCGTCCAATCCGAAACCGGCGGGGCCACCGCATCGGGCACGCGCCCGATCGAGCCGCCGCAGTCCGTCCCCGCCTGGGTGATACCGCTGCTCGCCGCCGCCTGCGGCATCACCGTCGCCAACCTGTACTTCGCCCAGCCGCTGGTGGGGCCGATTGCGACTGCGCTTCGGCTGTCGCCCGGCTCGGCCGGACTGATCGTCACGCTGGTCCAGGCCGGCTACTGCCTCGGGCTGCTGTTGCTGGTGCCGTTGGCCGACCTGGTGGAAAACCGCCGCCTGGTATGCCGGCTGCTGGCCGGCAATGCCGTGGCGCTGGCCGCTGCGGCCTATGCTTCGCATGCGCTTACCTTCCTGCTGGCGGCCTGGCTGATCGGGCTTTGCTCCGTGGCCGTGCAGGTGCTGGTGCCGTTTGCCGCCCACCTTGCGCCCGACCATGCGCGCGGACGCGCGGTGGGCAATGTCACGAGCGGCCTGCTGCTGGGCATCATGCTGGCCCGCCCGATCGCCAGCATCGTGGCCGACCTCTGGGGCTGGCATGCCATCTTTGCCTTGTCGGCCGTGGTCATGGCGCTGTTGTCGTTCATCCTGTCGCGCCGCCTGCCGCAGCGCGCGCCGCCGCCGGGCGTGCACTACACCGAATTGCTGGCTTCCATGTGGCAACTGCTGCGCACGCAACCAGTCCTGCGCCGGCGCGCCGCGTACCAGGCCAGCATGTTTGGCGCTTTCAGCCTGTTCTGGACCACGGTGCCGCTCTACCTTTCCGGGCCAGGCTTCGGCCTGACGCAGCGCGGCATTGCGCTGTTCGCACTGGCCGGCGTGGCGGGTGCCATCGCCGCCCCCATCGCCGGGCGGCTGGCGGACCGCGGTCGCGGGCGGCGCATGACGGCCCTTGCCTTGCTGCTTGGCGCGGGATCGTTCCTGCTCGGGCTGGCCGGCACGCCTGGATCGATGTTTGCACTGGCCATGCTGACCGTCGCCGCCATCGTGCTGGACTTTGGTGTCTCGGCCAGCCTGGTGGTCAGCCAACGGGCAATTTTCTCGCTGAGCGCCGAGCACCGCGGCCGGCTGAACGGCGTGTTCATGGCCATGTTCTTCGTCGGCGGCGCGCTGGGCTCGGCAATTGGCGGCTGGGCGTATGCGCACGGCGGCTGGCCGCTGGCCAGTGGCATCGGTGTCGCGCTGCCGATCCTGGCCTTGCTGTACTTCGCCACCGAACGGCCCTGAACGGGCGCCTTCCGGGAATGACCTGACACTCCGTATTTGCCCGAATCAAAAGTCTCGCGCCGGCCTGCCGTTATTGTTCCTGCCTGACCGTCGTCCCCGGGCCAGGCAACCACTTCCCGGAAAGCCAGCCATGTCATTTGTCACCAAGAGCGTCGAGATCGAATATCGCCAGAAGGGCCGCAAGCCGGTCATCACCACCACGGAAGCCGTCGCGTTGTCCGAGCGCCATGCGGAGGACCCGAAGGCCATCCTGGCCACGCTGCGGCTGCTGCATCCCCAATGGGAAGACATCAAGGTGATTTCGGTGTCGTAACACACGGGCAAGCAGCCAAAGAAAAAGGCGCTTCGCGTAACCTGCGAAGCGCCTTTTTTCCGATCATCGCGACCGCATCACGGCATGACCGCGTCAGACCGGCACATCGCGGGTCGGGTCCGTCTTGCGGTCGTCGAACCAGCGGTACAACGTCGGCACCATCACCAGCGTCAGCAACGTCGACGTGATCAATCCGCCGATCACCACCACCGCCAGCGGGCGCTGCACTTCCGAGCCGGGGCCGGTCGAGAACAGGAACGGCACCAGGCCGAGCATGGCGATGGTCGCCGTCATCATCACCGGCCGGAAACGCTGGGTCGCGCCCTGCACCACCGCCTCATGCAAGGACAGTCCAGAATCGCGCAGCGTGCGGATGTACGACACCAGCACCACGCCATTGAGCACCGCCATGCCCCACAGCGCGATAAAGCCCACCGACGCCGGCACCGACAGGTATTCGCCCGTGACGAACAGCCCGATGATGCCGCCGATCGACGCGAACGGCAGCACCGTAATGATCAGCGTGGCAAAACGCAGCGAGTTGAACAGCAGGAACAGCAGGAAGAAGATCGCCGCGATGGTCACCGGCACGATGATCTTCAGGTGGCCCATGGCGCGTTCCATGTTCTGGAACTGGCCGCCCCACTCGAGGTAATAGCCTTCCGGCAGCTTGACCTTGGCGCCGGCGGCCTGCTGGAGTTCGGCCACGAAGCCGCCGAGGTCGCGATCCTTCACGTTGATCATCACCACCACGCGGCGCTTGGCCATTTCGCGGCTGATCTGCGCGGGGCCGTCGTTGACCTCGATCTTCGCCACGCTCTGCAGCGGCACCTGGATACCGTTGGGCGTCGACACCAGCAACTGGCGGATCGCCTGCACATTGCCACGGAACTCCTCGGGCAGGCGCACGGCCGCGGCAAAGCGGCGTTCGCCTTCGAAGATGTCCGTGGCGCGCTTGCCGCCGATCGAGATCTCGATGATGTCGTGGATGTCCGACACATTGAGCCCGTAGCGCGCAATCGCCTGGCGGTCGATCTCGATCGACAGATACTGCTGCCCCGACACGCGCTCGATGCGGATGTCCTGCGATCCCTGAATGCCGCCGGCGACCCGCGCGATCTCGCCCGCGAGTTCGCGCAGCTTGTCGAGGTCGTCGCCGAACACCTTCACCGCCACGTCCGAACGCACGCCGCTGACCATCTCGTCGACGCGGTCCGAAATCGGTTGCGCCATCACGATCTGCACGCCAGGGATGGCCTTGAGCTTCTCGCGGATGGCGTTGGCGATGTCATCCTGCGTCCAGCCATCGGGCCACTCGTCGCGGTCCTTGAGGCTGGCGATCGGCGTCGATTCGTTCTGGCCCTGCGGGTCGGCCGGGCTTTCGCCGCGGCCCACGCCCGACACCACCGACTTCACGCCGGGCACGCTCAGCACCAGCTTGTTGGCCTCTTTCTCCAGCTTGATCGACTCTTCCAGCGAGATATTCGGCACGCGGTCGATGGCCGGCACGATCGAGCCTTCCTTCATTTCCGGGATGAAGGACGTGCCCAGCAGCGGCACGATGGCCAGCGTCAGCATAAAGGCACCTACTGCGCCAATCACCGTCTTGCGGCTGTTGCTCAGCGCCCAGTGCAGCATGCGCAGGTAGTGCCGCTTCATGAAGGCGATGAGCTTCGTGTCATGCTCCGCGCCGCCCTTGAGCAGGTACGAACTCAGCACCGGCGACAACGTCAGCGACAGGAACAGCGAGATCGCCAGCGCGATCGAGATCGTGAACGCCAGCGGCGCGAACATCTTGCCTTCCATGCCCGACAGCGTCATCAGCGGCAGGAACACCAGGATGATGATGCCCACGCCGACGATCACGGGCGTGGCCACTTCCTGCACGGCCTTCACCAGGATCTGCGTCTTGGTCAGCCCCGGCTCCTTGTGGCCCAGCCGCTCGAACGCGTTCTCGACCACCACCACCGAGCCGTCCACCATCAGGCCGATCGCGATGGCGAGCCCCCCCAGCGACATCAAATTGGCCGAAAGCCCCATCCGGTTCATGACGATGAAGGTCAGCAACGGCGTCAACACCAGCGTGGCGAGCACGATGACCGACGACCGCACGTCCCCGAGGAACAGGAACAGCACGATCACGACCAGCACCACGCCTTCCAGCAGCACCTTGGTCACCGTCCACAGCGCGGCATCGACCAGTTCGCTGCGGTCGTAGTACGGCACGATCTGCAGCTTGCCGGGCAGCATGCCCTTGGCGTTGATCTCCGTGACGCGCGCCTTCACGCGGCTGACCACTTCCTTGGCATTGCCGCCACGCATCATCATGACGATGCCGCCGACCGCCTCGGTCTGGCCGTTCTTCACGAGCGCGCCCTGGCGCACCTCATGGCTGATGGTGACGGTGGCGACGTCGCGCAGGTAGACCGGCGTGCCGGCGACTTCCTTCAGCACGATGCTGCCAAGATCGTCCACGCCCTTGGCCAAACCCACGCCGCGGATCAGGTACTGCTCGGCGTAGTGCGGCAGCACGCCGCCACCGGAGTTCGCGTTGTTGCGAGCCAGAGCCTGGTAGACCTGCTGGATCGAGACATCGTAGTGGCGCATGCGCTCCGGGTTGACCAGCGCCTGGTACTGGCGCACGTAGCCGCCCTGCGAGTTGATCTCCGCCACGCCGGGGATCGACCGCAGCAGCGGGCGCACCACCCAGTCCTGCGCGATGCGGCGCTCGGCCAGTTCTTCCTGCGTCAGCTCGCGGTTGCCGTCGTCGGACCGGTCCAGCGTGTACTGGTAGACCTCGCCAAGGCCGGTCGAGACCGGACCGAGCACCGGCGTCACGCCTTCGGGCATGCGCCCGGATACCTCGATCAGGCGCTCCATGACGAGCTGCCGCGCGAAGTAGACGTCCGTAGCATCGGTAAACACGAGCGTGATCAGCGACAGGCCGGCCTTGTTCAGCGAGCGCATCTCTTCCAGCCCGGGCAGGCCGGTCATGGCCATCTCCACCGGCACTGTGACAAAGCGCTCCACCTCTTCGGGCGAACGCCCCGTCGCTTCGGTGGCGATCTGCACCTGCACGTTGGTCACGTCCGGGAACGCGTCGACCGACAGCCTGGTGGCCGCGCGCAGGCCAAAAAAGAACAGCACCACGGCCAGCACGCATACCACCAGCCGCTGCTTGATGGCCGCTTCAACTAGGGATTTCATCATGGTGCTCAGCCCTGTTCGAGACGCTTGCGCTCGTTGTCGAGATGGAATGCGCCATCCACCACGACACGGTCGCCGGCCTTGACGCCATTGAGCACCACGCGCATGCCGTCGCTCTCCGCGCCCAGCTTGACGCGCGTCTGGCGGAACTGTCCGTCCGCCATCTCGACGTAGACCAGTTCGTCATTGCCTTCGCGTACCACCGCCGACGCCGGCACCACCAGTTGATCGACCGGCTTGCTTGCGATCAGCATGCTGGCGAGCATGGCCGGCTTAAGACGACCCTCGCGATTGTCGAGTTCCGTGCGGACCAGCACCGTGCGCGATTGCGGATTCACCGTGCGGCCCACATAGATCAGCTTGCCCGTAATGGTCTGTGCGCCCTTGCCGTTGGCCAGTGACGGCACCTCGATCTCCACGCTCTGCCCTTCGGCCACCTGCGCGGCCTGCTGCTCGGGCACTTCGGCCACCACCCACACGCGCGACAGGTCCGCCACGGTGTAGAGCGCATCGGCCGGCTGCACGACCTGGCCCTGCGCCACGTTGCGTTCCACCACCGTGCCGCTGATGCTCGAATACACAGGGGAATGCGAGTTGATGCTGCCGTTCTTGGCCAGCTCGGCAATGCCCGCCGGCGACATGCCCAGCACGCGCAGCTGGTCGCGGTAAGCGCGCATCTCGGCCGAGGCAATCGACAGCTCGCTCTGGCGGCGCTGCAGTTCACCGCGGCCAATCACGTCGGCGGCATACAGTTGCTGGGCGCGCTCGGCATTGCGGGCCTGCAGTTCGTGCTGCGCCTCGCTCTTCAGGAAGGCCATCTGCGCGGCGCCCAGTTCGGTGCTGTGCAGGCGGGCCAGCACCTGGCCGGCCTTGACCTCCTCGCCCAGGGCTGCGTACAGGTCGGTCACGCGCCCCGTCACGCTGGCGCCGACGCGGGACACGCGCTGCTCGTCGAAATCGATGCGGCCGGCCACGCGCAGCATCTCGCTGAACGGGGACGTGGCAAGGGGCGCCACCTTCAGCGTCTTCATCAGGTTGGCTTCGGGCTTGACCACGCCGGGTGGCAGCCTGGGCGCCTCGGTGGCCTGCACAGGCTCCTTCGAGCAGCCCGCCAGGGCAAACACCATGACGGCGACGGCCGTCAGCGAAAGCAGGGAATTGGGACGCATGGTTATCGGTTCTGGATGGTGGAGGACGGCTGGCCCGCGGGCGTGGTGCCCGGCGCCGTCGACATGAGCTTTTCGATCTGGATGGCGGCGACCTGCAGGTCGAACTGGGCGGCGATCAGGTCATTGCGCGCGCCGCGCAGCACGCGCTGCGCGTCCAGGTAGTCGAGAATGCCGCGCTCGCCGAAGCGGTACGCCGACTCGGCCACGTTGAGCGCGGACTCGGCCTCGCGCACGATGCCGGACTCCAGCGCGGTCACCTGCGACTGGGTGATCTCGTACTGGCGGTAGGCGGTCTCCAGTTCCTGCGCCAGCTCGAATTCGCGCGCTTCCAGCGCGCTGCGGGCCTGCGTGGCCTGGGCCGTGGCCTCGCCCACCGGACCGCTGCGGCGGTCCCACAGAGGAATGGTCAGCACCAGGCCGATCTGCGAGACGTTGTTGTCCGGCTGACGGTCCGTACTCGCGCGCACGGCCACTTCCGGCCAGCGCAGCGAGCGCTGGTAATCGACGCCCAGGCGCGCGCGCTCCAGTTCCATGCGGCGCTGGTTCAGTTCGGCATTGCTCGCGCTCAGGGTGCCGCGCAGCTGCGGCAGCGGCGGCACCTCGGGCGCGTGGCCCAGGTTGCCGTCCAGCCCGAACTGAGCGGGCATCGCGCCGCCAACCTGCTGGCGCAGCGCGGCCTTGGCCTGGTTCACGCGCAGCTCGGCGGTCTGCTGGCTCTTCTGCGCGGCCAGCAGTTCGGTTTCGGCCTTGATCAGTTCATAGCGCGGCGCCTCGCCCACCTCCACGCGCAAACGCGCGCGCGAATGGATCTGGCGCGTCATGGCCAGGTCTTCGGAAGCGGCCTGCAGCTCGCTCTCGCGGCGCAGCACTTCGAAGTAGGCCGTCTTCACGCGCGCGGCAAGCTCGGCGCGGAATCCCTGGCGCAGCGCCTGCGATGCTTCCAGGCCGCGCGAGGCCATGTCCTCGCGGAGGCTGCGCTGGTGCGGGTAGTCCAGCTTCTGGGTGATGGCGTAGGTCGGCGCATTGCCGCTGGTAACGCCAGGCTGCTTGCCTTGCAGGCGGCCATACATCACCTCGACCTGCGGGTTCGGATAGGCGCGTGCGCTTGTGATGGCGGCATTGGCGGCATCGACGTTGGCCTGCGCGGCCTCGACGCCCTTGTTGGTGGATTGCGCCATGCCCAGCAGATCGTTCAGGCCGTAGGACGGGCCGGCGGGGACGGCGGACGGCGCGGGCGCGGGGTTGCTGGCGGCGAGGACGACGGCGGCCGGCGGGCGCAGGTCGTCGCTGGCCTGCGCCGGCGCGGCGGCGAACGCCACCAGCGACAGCGACGCGATCAGGGTCAGCTTGGTGTTTGTCATTGAGTCTGGAAAGCAAGCGATACGGCTGCCCGCGCCACGCCGCGACCCCGCCCTCGCGCACGCAATGCGAAAAAGGCGGATGACCGCAACGGATTCAGCCGGCTAGCGCGAAGGCGCGCCGGGAGTTCTGGCCAGGCAATGGGGCGCACCCCGGACGCGGCAATGCCGCGCGCCGAAGGCGAACAGGATCAGGCGAGGGAAATCGGCGGCTTGAAGAAAGCCGTGGCGGGCGGCGCGGTGCGCCCGGAGGGTGCCTGCCAGAAATCTTCCGCGGGCAGCACAAGCTTCGCGGTGGGCAGGTCAAACAAGGCGCTGGACTCTTCGATCTCGTCCAGCAGATCAAGCGGGTCGAGCAGATCGGCCGACCAGATATTGCAGTAGCCCGGTGGCGGGTCGTCGATGGCGTCTTCGTCGTGCAGGCCGTCATCGCCGGGGGCGATCACCCGACCCATCTCGTCGACGGATGGCAAGGCCGCGACTTCGGTGACCTTGTCGGGCACGGCGGCAGCCTGGACGGCTACCGACGCGACATTCCCCTGCAAATCCGCGTGCGCATGCGCCGCCGCTCCAAAAGAGAGCAGCGACAGGCACATGGCAGTCAGCAGCAGGAACAGAAATCGCATGGTCGGGGGCGTTCAGCAGGGCTTGATACGGCACTTCACGGAGGAAGCGCCAGCCGTGCTGCGGTACAACATTGTAACTGAACGATTACGATGGACCGGGAATGGGCCGGTTCGTTCCCTTGGAACAGGTGACGAGGGCCCCGGGGCGAAAGCGTATGGAAGACACGGAGGCCTTAAAGGTCGAAACCGTAGAGCGCCGCTGCATTCCGCCAGCGTAGCGTTTCAGCGGCACCGCAGTCATTGGATGCCTCGCCGCCGGCACCGGGCTCCGACGGCCAGTCGAACAACGCCGCGCATTCCTCCGCGCGCGCAGCGGATTCATGGTTGGTCCACGGCCAGTCACTGCCCAGCAACAGCCGGTCATGCCCCACCGTCCCGCCCCATGCCTTCGCCAGCGAACGCCAGTCCGTTCCAGGCGGCAGCCGGTACGGAGCGCTCAGCTTCACCCATACCTGCCGGCGCGCCAGCACCTGTGTCGTCACAGCGAAAACGCCGTCGCGGAGACCGTCTTCACCGGGCCTGCCGAAGTGATCCAGCACCACCGGTGCGCGGCAATCCCCGAGCGCGGCGTCGAGTTCGGCCAGCATCGCGCCGCCCTGCCCGTTCGCGGTATGCAACTCCACATGCCAGCCCAGTGCCGCCACCCGCGCGAACAGCGCGCGCCACGGCGCCGTGCCGATGCGTGCCCAGTCCGGGTCATCGAAAAGATTGAGCCGGATGCCACGTACGCCTGCCGCGCGCATGTCAGCCAGCGCTTCGTCCGAGACCGACGGGTCCACCACGGCCACGCCGCGCAGCCGATCCAAGCGCGCGCGCAGTGCCGCGAGCAGTACGGAGTTGTCCGTGCCAAGGAAACTGGTCTGCACGACCACGCCATAGGCATCTCCCATCGGGGCGAGCAGTTGCTGCCAGTCTTCGATGCGCGCGGCATAAGCGGGCCGATAGCGCGCGGACGGCGTGCCGGCCCCGGCATCGAACAGGTGAAAGTGGCAATCCACCAGCGGCATCGCATTACGCATCATCGTCACCCATTCCTTGCCTGCGGGTAAGCCCTTATATGGCAACAGGCGACCCACGGCTAATCTAGTCCTCTAGAGGACATCAATCTAACACGGACGCCAGATGCAAGACAACGACTCGCTGCACAGTGCCGCGACCGCCCCGGGGGTCAGCCGCTATGGCCGGATTGCGGCGCAGCTGCAGCGCAAGATCGTCGACGGCGACTGGCAGCCCGGCGCGGCGATTCCGGCGGAAAGCACGCTTGCCGCCGAATTCGGCACGGCGCTGGGCACCATCCGGCAAGCCATTGCCGTCCTGGTGCAGGAAGGGCTGCTGGAACGCGTACAGGGCAAAGGCACCTTCGTGCGCAACGGGCTCACTGGCGCAAGCATGATGCGCTTCTTCCGCTTCCGCGCAGACACGGGGGCGCCGGGCGTGGCGATTCCCCGGTCCGAAATCCTGTCGTGCCGCGCGGCGCGGCTGGACAAGAGCATGGCCGCCCTGTTCGGGCTCGATGCCGGCGCGCGCGGCCTGGCGATCTCGCGGCGGCGCTGGCTCGATGACAAGCCGCGCCTGCTGGAATCGATATGGCTGCCGCTGCCGCGGTGCGAGCCATTGCAGCGCCTGCCCAAAGCCGAATGGGGCGACCTGCTCTATCCGCTGCTGGGCTCGCAATGCGGCGTCACCATCCATCGCGCCGTCGACGAGGTGACCTTCTGCACGCTGGATACCGGAGAGGCTGACCTGCTGGACTTGCCGCATGGCCATCCGTGCGCGCTGGTGACGCGACGCGCCTATGACTTGCAGGGCAACTGTGCCGAGTACCGGCTGACAAGGGGCGATGCCCACGCCTTCCGCTACCAGGCGGACATCCGGTGACCCATGAAGAAAGCACTTCCATTGATGTGGAGACCAGTTTGAAGCCTTCGACAACACGCATTGCAGCCGCCGTGGCGGCCGGACTGCTGCTGAGTCCTGCCCTCGCGCAAGCCACCGAATCGGCCGCGCAGTGGCCGACCCGGCCCATCACCATAGTCGTGACCTATCCGCCCGGCGGCGGCGCCGACCTGATGGCACGACTGATCGCGCCCGGGCTCGGGCGTGAACTGGGCCAGTCCGTCATCGTGGAAAACCGGCCCGGCGCCGGCGGGCAGATCGGCGCGTCCTACGTCGCCAAGGCCGCGCCCGACGGCTACACGCTGATGGTCGATGCGTCTTCCTACGCGGTGAACCCGAGCCTGTATCCGCGCCTGCCCTATGACCCCGCCAAGGCCTTCACGGCGATTGGCGTGCTGGCGCGCTATCCCAATGTGCTGGTTGCCACGCCGGGATTCCCCGCGTACTCGGTCAAGGATGTCCTGGCCATGGCCAAACAGAAGCCTGGCACGGTGGCCTTCGCCTCGTCGGGCAACGGCTCGGCCCAGCACCTGTCCGGCGTGCTGTTCGAGCAGCGCGCCGGCGTGGACCTGCTGCACGTCCCTTACAAGGGTGGTGGCCCGGCCATGACGGATGTCATCGCCGGCCAGGTGCCGCTGTTCTTCGCCAACGTGGCATCGAGCCTGCAGCACATCAAGGCTGGCAAGCTCAGGCCGCTTGCGGTGACCAGCCACACGCGCACGGCGGCGCTGCCGTCGGTGCCGACCATGGAGGAAGCCGGCGTGGCCGGCTACGAAGTCTATGAGTGGAATGCCGCGTTCGTCCCGGCCGGTACGCCCCAGCCCATTACCGGCAAGCTGTCCGAGGCGCTGCAGAAAGTCATGAACAGCCCTGACGTGCGCAAGCGCATCGCGGAGCTGGGCGGCGAGGTCGTGGCGGCGCCGCCCGCGGAAGCTGCCCGCTATATCGACAACCAGACCCGCCTGTGGGCCAAGGTCATCAAGGACGGCAACGTCAAGCCCGAATGAGGTGAGCGCCGCTCACCCGCTGCACGCCCTGTCATCAGGAATTCCCGGAGAAATGTATGACCCAGTTTGACCCTGTCCGCCGCGACGTACTGAAGCTTGCCGCCGCGCTGGGCGCCGGCGCCCTTGCGCCTTCGCTTGTCCGGGCGCAGGCGTGGCCCGCCAAGCCCATCCGCCTGGTGGTGCCGTTCGCGCCGGGCGGCAGCTCGGAGATCGTGGCCCGCTCGACCGCCGCTGAACTGACCCGCCTGCTCGGCGTGTCGGTGTTCGTGGAGAACAAGCCCGGCGGCGCGGGCAACGTCGCCATGGGAGAAGTGGCGCGCGCCGACGATCAGCACACGCTGATCCTCGGCCATATCGGCACTCTCGCGGTAAATCCCTATATCTTCGCCAAGCTGCCCTACGACCCGAACAAGGATTTCCGTCCGGTGTCGCTGCTGTCCAAGGTGCCGAGCCTGTACGTGATCCATCCAGACGTACCGGCGAAGAACCTGAAGGAGTTCATTGCACTGGCCAAGAGCAAGCCTGGCAAGCTCAACTATGGTTCGGCCGGCAATGGCAGCGCGGGGCATCTTGCCTTCGAGTACCTGAAGGCTGCCAGCGGCACCTTCATTACCCATGTGCCCTACCGCGGCAGTGGTCCGCAGATTACCGACCTGCTGTCCGGCAGGCTTGACGCGGCAGCGGTGGGCGCGCCAGCCATCCTGCCGTTCATCAAGGCGGGCAAGCTGCGCTGCATCGCCACGGGCACGACGCAGCGCATTCCACAGCTGCCTGATGTCGGAACCGTCGCGGAGCAGGGTTATCCAGGCTTCGAGATGACGCAGTGGTACGGTCTTCTGGCCCCGGCAAGCCTGCCGCAGCCGGCCACGGACAAGCTCGCCGACGCCGCGGCCAAGGCGGTGAAGAGCCCGGCGTCAATGCAGCGTCTTAGCGCCGATGCCGCGCTGGTGGTGGGCAGCACGCCGCAGGAATTCGCGCATTTCATCGCGCAGGAACAGCAGCGGTGGAAGCCGATTATTGCGCGGGCGCAGATTAAGCCGGATTGAACCGGGGCGGGGACATCGCATGCGGCGATGCTCCGCCAATCCCCCCCTGAAAAAAATCCGGTTCGCGGCGGAATAAACCCGCCCCCTCCTGCGTCTACTCAGGCATGAGTCCCTTCCCGGACCGCCTGAACCACGAGGAACCATGGCACTCCCGCCCCGCTTACCGCGATCCCCCGCCCCTGCCTGGGCCATCCTGGCATTGACGGCAGCCTTTCTGCTTCCTGCCGCCGCCAATGCCCAGTCCACCACCGACCAGCAGAAGTTCGCCGCCGAAAACGAGGCCGCCATGACGCGGATGATGGACGGCATGGCCGTGCCGCCCAGCGGCAATATCGACCAGGATTTTGCCGCGATGATGATCCCGCATCACCAGGGCGCCATCGACATGGCCATGGCCGAGCTGCGCTACGGGCGCAATGAACAGCTGCGCCGCATTGCGCAGGAAATCGTCGTCGAGCAGTTGCAGGAGATCGCCGCGATGCGGCTCGCGCTCGGCCAGCCGCTGCCACCCTCCGCCCCCGCACCGACCCAGCCCGCCAGCACCGACGCGCCGCCTCAAGCGGCCGGGCACAGCCACGCCACGCACGCCCACTGACAAGAAGACCAAGCCATGAAACGGAACTCCGCCAAGATCGTCAAAGCCGCCCTTTCCCTCACGCTGCTGCTCGGCCTGCCAGGCGTCACACTGGCCGGCCAGGCCCCCGGCCCGCTGAGTGCGCCCGACGTGCCCGTCAGCCATCGCGACCGCATCTACGCGGCGGAGCAGTTCTCCAACACCGTGTCGGTCACCGACCCGGCCGACAACAAGCTGCTCGGCGTGATTCGCCTGGGCGATCCGACACCGGGCAACCTCAGCCCGCTCTACCGCGGCCAGTTGCTCGTGCATGGCCTGGGCTTCTCGCCAGACGGGCGCACGCTGGCGGTGGTGTCGATCGGCTCCAACTCGGTGTCGTTCATCGACACGGCGACCAATGCCGTCAAGCACGTGACCTACGTGGGACGTTCGCCGCATGAGGCCTTCTATACCCCCAACGGAAAAGAAGTGTGGGTGACGGTGCGCGGCGAGAACTACATTTCGGTCATCGACGCCGAAACTTTCGCGGAGAAGACCCGCATCACCGTCGCGGCGGGCCCTGGCATGCAGATCTTCTCGCCGGACGGCAAGTACGGCTACATCTGCTCGTCGTTCAACCCGGAAGTCGCGGTAGTCACCGTGGCCGATCACAAGGTCGTCGCGCGCGTGAAGCAGGACAGCCCGTTCTGCCCGAACATCGCCGCCACGCCGGATGGCAAGCAGGTCTGGTTCACGCTCAAGGATATCGGCAAGACCCAGGTGTTCGACGCCCGCCCGCCCTTCGGCCTGCTCAAGACCCTTGAGACCGGCGCGATCACCAACCACGTGAACTTCGCGCACACCGCGGCAGGCACGTTCGCCTACGTCACCATCGGCGGGCTGAACCAGGTCAAGGTGTTCCGCACGGACGACTTCAGCCCGGTCGCGACCATCCCCGTGGGCGCCTTGCCGCATGGCCTGTGGCCGTCCGGCGACGGCACCCGCATCTACGTGGGCCTGGAGAACGCGGACAGCCTCGCGGCCATCGATACGGCCACCAATCAGGTCGTGGCCAACGTGCCCGTTGGCCAGGCCCCACAGGCCATCGCCTACGTTCCCCGTGCCGTGCCGGAGGGCGCAGGCACCCAAGGGCTGCAGCCGCTTGGCGCGGCGGGACAGACCACGCAGCTGAAGATGGTCGCGCTAGCCAATGGCAAGCCGGTCGCCGGCGACAGCGCCCCAACCACCGTGACACTGTTCGACCAGGGCCTGCTGCAGGTGCTGCAAGCCTCCGCAACGGGGTTGCAACCAAAGCAGGCGTATGTGCTCGCACTGGCTGGCCAGGCCGATGGCACCGGGCCGCTGGAACCGTTGGCGAACTTCACGGCGAATCCCGCCGGCGGGGCCATCGTCAACGCGATCGGACCGATCCGTCAGTTCGTACAGGGCATTGCCGGCAGCGACGCGCGGCGCTATCTTGTGATCGCGCCGGCCGTCAATGGCAAGCCTGCGGCACCCGTGCAAGTGCAGGCGATGTAGGCGTGGCCACGTTGTCCGCGCTTACCGGAGAGGACTGGCCGTGAAAGACCTGCTGCAGCACGTCGAGCCGATGATTCCGGCGTTGCGGCGCTACGCGCGCGCGCTGATGCGCGAACCGGCTGCCGCCGACGATCTCGTCCAGGACTGCCTGGAGAAGATCATCACGCACTGGGACAGCCGTCGCGGTAAGGGCGATACCCGCAGCTGGGTGTTCGCCATCCTGCATAACCAGGCGATGACGGCGCTGCGCCGCCAAGCGGGCTCGCGCAACCTGCATATCGCCATCGAAGACGTGGCGGAGTCGCTGAGCGCGCGCGCCACGCAGGAAGACGGCCTGCACTACCGCGACCTGATGAGCGCGCTCGATACCTTGCCGGCGGACCAGCGCAGCGTGCTGCTGCTGGTGTCGGTCGAAGACATGTCGTACGCGGACGCCGCACGGGTGCTCGACATTCCCATCGGCACCGTGATGTCGCGCCTGTCGCGCGCGCGGGAGCGGTTGCTGAAGGTCATGGATGGCAGTGCCGCGGCAGCATCGGGATCGGCACAGAAGACGGCATTGCGGAGGGTCAAATGAACGAGAACCGGCCCGTGCAGGAAGAAGACCTGCAGGCCTACGTGGACAACGCGCTGGACGAGGCGCGCCGCAAGGAGATCGAAGCCTACCTGCGCGATCACCCGGAAGTCGCGCATCGCGTCGAGGGCTATATCGCGCAGCGCCAGCAGTTGCGCGCTGCCTTCGCGCCCGTGGCTGACGAGCCGATTCCGCCCGAGCTGAACCTGCGCCACATGGTCGCCGCACGCCGCCCACGCAGCACCGCGCCGTGGCGCCTGGCCGCGTCGGTCTTTATCGCGCTGTGCGTGGGGGGCATGGCCGGCTGGATGGGGCGCGGCGCCACCGAGCCGGCGACGGGAGGCATTGCCGCGCTGGCGCGCGAGGCCACGGCGAGCTACCAGGTCTTCGCCTCCGACCCGAACCGGCCCGTGGAAATCAGCGCGCACGACAACGCCGATCTCGTCAGGTGGGTGTCGGCACGGCTGCAGCGCCCCGTTGCCGTGCCGGACCTGACGCGCTCCGGCTACCGCTACATGGGCGGACGCCTTGTAGCAACCGAGCACGGGCCGGCCGGGCTCTTCATGTATGACGACGGACACGGCATGCGCGTGGCGATGCTGGTGCGGCCAATGAAAGTGGAACGGAACACGCCGATGAAAGCGCATCGCCAGGCCGGCGTGGCGGGGTATTCCTGGGCGGACCAGGGACTCGGCTACAGCCTGGTTGCCGCGGATTCGACCAATGACCTGCATCCGCTTGCCGATGAAATGCGGCGGCAGATCGACCAGCGCGTAGGCCGGCCCGCGCCGGCATAGCGACGGGCTGGCGCGCTTAGCGCTCGCGCTTGCCGACGAGTCCCTTCACGCGTTCCCAGAGCACGCTAAAGAACAGCGCCACCGGATTGAGCTGCACGACTTTCATGCGCTCCGCTTCGCTGAGCGTGGGGTCCATCCTGCGCGCCACCGACTTGCCGAAGTCGGCAATCATGCGCCGGACGAAATCGCGTACCAGCCCCGATCGCGAGAACTGCGCCAACGGCCCTTGCAGCGAGTACTGCAAGTCCACCGCCACGTCCGTTTCGCCGGCCGAGCGAGCGGTGAGCTGGTACGCGATATCGCCGGCGGCCTTGGAGTTGCTCAGCGAATCCTGCCCCGCCCCCTTGAGCACGCCGCGCTTCTGGCTGTCGTCGCGCTGCAGGCGTGCCGCGCCTTCGAAGCGCGCGGACATCGGGCCGAACTTGATGGCGATGTGTCCCTTGACCTTCTCGCCCTCCACTTCGGTCAGCACGGCACCCGGCAGGCAGCCTGCCACTGCGGGCAGGTCCGCCATGAACGCCCAGACCGCATCGACTGCATAGGGCACAGTAAAGGCGCCTTCGATACGCGACCACCCTTTGCGATCAGCCGCGCGTCCCGCCTCATTGGCCGCGGGGCCAGCCTGCGCGGACTCGGCGCCAAGCGCCTCGTCCGAAACGGCAAAGCCAGTGAACGCCTTGGCGATGGCCGGGGCAGGCGCGCGTACCGCACCTGCGTTTGCCGACCGGCGCGCAACCAGCACCGAACGGATCGCGGCAACGATGCCCATATAGCCAGTACAGCGGCACAGGTTGCCCGAGAGTTCATGGCGGATGGTCGCCTCATCGGCATCCGGCAGGCGCAGCACGATATCGCGCGCCGTGGCAAGCATGCCCGGCGTGCAGAAGCCGCACTGCAGCGCGTGATGGCGATTGAAGGCGACACGCAGATCGGCCATCACGGCGTCGTCCTCGTAGCCCTCGACCGTGACGATGTCCGCGCCCTGGCAACCGGCCGCGAAGGTGATGCACGAACGCACAGGCCTGTCATCGACCAGCACCGTGCACGCGCCGCAAACGCCGTGCTCGCAGCCAAGGTGGGTGCCGGTGAGGCGATGGGTATCGCGCAGGAAGTCGCCCAGGTGAGTACGGTCCGCGCATGCGCCGGATACCTGCCGGCCATTGACGGTGAATGCGATGGTTTGCACAGGGCTCCTCAGTTCAGCATTTGCGTGACGCAGCGCGTCACGACGGTACGGCACAGCTTGCGGTCGATCGCGTCCTTGTCCGGCGCGGCGCGGGCGATGGCCGCATCCACGGCCTGCGCGGTCAGTGCCGCGGCACCCTGCGCCGCGACCGCTCGGGTCAGCTCGCGCAGCACCACCGGCGGCCCGTCGAGCGCGCCCAGCACGATGCGCGCGAAACGGCGGCTGGCGTCGAAGTAAGCCGCGCAGCTCGCCTCGGCGAACTCGCCGGTCTTGCGGCACAGCTTCTGGTAGCCCCAGCGCGTATCGTCGCTGGCCGGCGGCACGCGCACCGCGGCGATCAGCTCGCCTTCCTCCAGCACCGTGGTGTAGGCGCCAAGCATGAAGGCATCCATCGGCACGACGCGGGTCCCCGCGGCCGAGGCGATCTCGATCTGCGCGCCCAACGTCGTCATGGTGACCACCCAGTCCGCCGCAGGGTCGGCATGGGCCAGGCTGCCGCCCACGGTGCCGCGGTTGCGGATCGCGCGGTAGGCGATGCCGCCCGCCACCGCCTGCAGCATGGTGCCGCGCAGCGGTTCGAACACGCCGTCCTCGATCTGCGCATGGGTCACGCAGGCGCCAATGCGAACGTAGTCCGACGTGACGGTGACCTCGCGCAGTTCCGGCAGCCGCGAGACATCGACGACCGCATCCGGGCGCGTCAGGCGCAGGTTCAGCATCGGGCCGAGCGACTGGCCTCCGCCCATGGTCTTGGCGACATCGGTGCCCGCGCCGAGGCGGGTGAGCGCATCGGCCAGCGAGCCCGGCGCTTGATAGGTAAAGGCAACGGCTTTCATGGTTCAGGCAGCCTTCCTGCTTTCGGATTGCGCCGCGGCGGCGTCCAGCGCCTCCAGCACCTTTCTTGGGGTCAGCGGGGTTTCCCTGAGTTCGACGCCGAAGTCGCGCAACGCATCGTTGACCGCGTTGAAGATGGCGGCCGGCGGAGCGATGGCACCGCCCTCGCCCATGCCCTTCGCGCCGAACTCCGTGTGCGGCGACGGCGTCTCGAAATGATGGATGCGGATCGACGGGATCTCGGTCGGCCCCGGCAGCATGTAGTCCGCCAGCGTCGAAGCGAGCGGCTGGCCATTGCCGTCATAGCGCATCTCTTCGAACATGGCAGTGCCGATGCCCTGCGCCACGCCGCCGTAGGTCTGCCCTTCCACCACCATCGGATTGATCATGGTGCCGCAGTCCTCGACCACGACGTAGTCGAGGATCTCGACATGCCCGGAATCGATATCGACCTCCACAGCGACCGCATGCGTGGCGTAGGTGAAGCTGCCCGTGTCGACCGCCGGCTTGAAGCCCATGGTGGTTTCCAGCCCCTGCGCATCGACGTCGGCAGGCAACAGGTGGGGGTTGATGTACCAGGCATCGGCAATGCGGTCAACGGCGATGCTGCCCTCGCCAGCGCGCACGAAGCCCGCGTCGAAGCGCGCGGATTGCTCCGGCTGGCCCAGCATGTGCGCGCCGATTTTCAGCAAGCGCGGCAAAAGCGCCTTGCACGCGCGTGAAACTGCGCCGCCCGACATCACCAGCGAACGCGATGCATACGTGCCGGTCGAGAACGGCGTCAGGCCCGTGTCGCCATGAACGACCTTGATTCGCGCAACATCGATGCCGAGGATCTCGTTTGCGATCTGCGCAAACGTGGTTTCCATGCCTTGCCCGTGGGAATGCACGCCGACGCGCACCTCCAGTCCGCCGTCCGGCGTGATGCGCACGGTGGCGGAGTCGAAGCCAGGAATCACCGGCGTGCCCCACGCCGCGAACACCGACGTGCCATGGGCCGATTGCTCGGTGTAGGTGCCGAAACCCACGCCCACGTAGCGGCTTCCCTCGGGACCAGCCTTCTGGCGCGCACGGATCGCCGGCACGTTGATCATCTCCATCGCCTTGCGCACGCTGGCCGGATAATCACCGCCGTCGAAGTGCTTGTTGGTCACGTTGACGTAGGGCATGGCTTGCGGCGGCACCAGGTTTTCGCTGCGGACTTCCCACGGCTCGCGGCCGACCTCGCGTGCGATGGCGTCCATCAGCAGTTCCATTGCGAAGCACACACCCGTGCGGGCCACGCCGCGGTACGGCACGAAGCCGGGCTTGTTGGTCGCCACGCAGACCGTCTCGCAGCGATAGCCATCGAACGCATACGGCCCCGGCAGGTTGCCTATTGCCTGCCCCGGTTCAAGGCCGATGGTGAACGGCCACACCGAATAGGCGCCGCCGTCGATGGCGATCCTTGCGTCCAGCGCCAGCAGCCTGCCACGCGCATCGGCGTAAGCGGTCAGCTCGTAGTGGTGTTCGCGCGAATTGGCGCCGGCGGTCAGGTGCTCGCGCCGGTCCTCGATAAAGCGGAACGGACGCTTGTACGTCATGGCCAGCCACGCGATGCACAGCTCCTCCTGCTGCAGCACGCACTTGTAGCCGAATGCCCCGCCCACATCGGGCGAGATCACGCGCACGCGTTCCTGCTCCAGCCCCAGGCAGTGGCTCAGGATGGTGCGGATCATATGCGGCACCTGCGTGGCGCTGTAAACGACCAGCTGATCGAACTGGTGGTCCCAGTAGGCCAGCACGGCCTTGCCTTCCATCGGCACCATGCACTGGCGGGCCAGGTCGATCTTGCGGCTCACAACGACCGTCGCCTCGCGCTGCCGTGCTTCGAAGTTCATGTCGGCCGTCAGCGTCAGGAAAGTGTTGTCGGCCCAGTGCTCATGCACACGGACTGCTCCTGCAAGCTGCCGTGCTTGCGCGACATCGGTCAGCGCCGTCAGCTCGTCCAGTTCAAGCGCGACCTGTTCGGCGATGTCCTCGGCGTCGGCGCGGGTCGGCGCGAAGGCCATGGCCACCGGCTCGCCGACAAAGCGTACCTTGCCGCTCGCCAGTGGTGGCTGCGCGGAAGGCTTGTATGAAGGAAAGGCCGAGTCGGCGACGATGTCCTTCGCGCTCTGCATGTCCTCGCGCACGATCACCGATGCGGCCAGCGACTGCGGCTTGGTGACCGACAGCAGCCGGGCGTGCGCAACGGGGCTGCGCAGGAATGCCACCTCCTGCAGGTCCGGCATGTCGATGTCCGCCACGAACCTGCCTTTGCCATGCAGGTGCCGGGCATCTTCCTTGCGCGCCACGCGGGCGCCCACCCCCTGGCCCTGCCCTTCCAACGAATGATTCGGTTCCATCGATATCCTGTCTTCAGAATGTGCCGCCGCGGGTCCCGATTTGCTCAGCATGCTGAGCAAAAATGCTAAAGAACCGCGCCCCGGCCTGTCAATTGCGGCTTCACCGCATGGCAAGTGGCGCAAACGCCATGCCTGGGCTCATTCCTGCACGCCGATCGCGGCCAGCGCGGCCGCCCGGGGCATGACGGTGGCGTACTTCTGCTCCATGTCAAACAGGTTGGCCTCGTGCGGACCGAGCGCGCGGTCGCCAACGCAATCTGACAGCACCAGCGGGCGGAACCCGTACTGCATGGCATCCACGACGCTGGCGCGCACGCAACCGCTGGTCACGGCGCCTGCCACGACCAGTGTTTTCACCGCGCGCTGCGTGAGCCATGCGGCCAGCGAGGTGCCGAAGAAGGCCGACGGCACGGTCTTGCGCACCACCAGTTCGCCCGGCGCTGGCATCAACTCGTCAACGATGGCGCTGTTCCGCTCATGCTCCTTCAGCGTCAGCATGCTCGGCACCTTCATCGAGAAGACATTGTGGTCCCCGCCGTCGTCGGCATAGACAATGCGGCTATGCGCAATGGCCCAGCCTTCGCGTCGCGCCGCCGCGAGCAGTGGCACCGTGGCGGCAATGGCATCGCGGATATTGCCGCCGCCGAACACCGCCGGATCGGCAAAACCGTTGACGAAGTCGACAATCAGCAGGCCGAACGGCGGTGCCAGTTCAAGCTGGTTGCCGAAGCCCTGGCGCTGGTAGGCGCCGATTTCCTTGTGCATGGGGTGCTACTCCTTGGGGTACTGGAAGCCGTCCATGACCTTGCCCTCGGTCACCACATCTGTGCCGTCGAGGCGCACGGTGCAGCGGCGCAGCGGGATGTCGATATGGCAGGTCGTGGTGCGCTGCCCGCCGGCCTCATTGTTCGGGCCGAGCGAGAACAGGAAGTTGCCCTCGAACGCGCGCGCATCCATGCCGATGGTCGCTTCTCGGTCGTACAGGCCCAGCGTCGACCAGTGCGCGCGCGGTTGCAGGCCCCAGCCGATGTGCGAAATCGCATAGGCTTCCGGGTCGCGAAACGAGGCCATGTATTCGCTCAGCAGCTCCGCGTGCAGGCCGCCTTCGATGCGCGTGGCAAAGCCGTTCTCCACGGTCAGGGTGACCGGCTCGGTGACGTAGGTCTTCTGCGGCAGCAGGATATCGCCGCGATCGAGCACGATGGTGCCGCTCGCCCCGCCCTCGTCAGGCCACGTCAGCACGAAGCCGCTGGGCCAGTGGTCCCAGCGCCCGGGCTCGTCGACGAAGCCATACTCGCTGATGGCGGGAAACTCGCCCAGCGGGCAACGCAGGTTGGTGCCGGCAGCCGAAACCACGTGCATTTCCTTTGCGCGGCCCAGCCGCTCGGTAGCCGCCTTCACGCGTTCGCGGTCGGCTTCGGTCGGGACCATGCGCGCCAGCACTTCGGGCGGCTCCACGGCCAGCAGGATCTTCGTGCCACCGCTCAGGATGTCATGCTGCTCGGGCGAGAACAGCAGCGTCATCAGGTCGAGCACGAGATCGCTCGCCTTCAGCGCGGCGATGGCGGCGCGGTTGCCGGTCAGCGGTGTTGTGCCGAGATAGGCCAGCGCATCGCGGCTCAACGCCTTCTCACCATTGACTGGCGGCAGGTCGAGCCGGTTGACGATCGCACCCATCGCCTGCGTGGCGATCAGCGCAGTCGAGAGGGTCTGCGGATGCGTGGCGGCACTGGTGAGGATGGTCACGCTCTGCCCTCGTTCGAGCTTGGACAGCTTGAGCACCTGGGTCCAGGCATCGATCATCTGGTGGTCACTGACGGGCATGTCGGCTCCTTGCGAGACGTGGTGGGTGACAGGCTTTCATTACGGCAGCGCGGCACCGAGGAAATCGCCGAAGGCGCGACAGAAGCCGGCCTCGTCGTCCCACGGGATCATGTGGCCGGCATCGGCGACGTGGCTCACCAGCACGCCCGCCAGCAGCGTGCGGATTTCCTGCTCGTCTTCGTCGCGCACCACGTCGCCACGGCCGGCGCGCATCAGCAGCGTCGGCACGGACACGTGCGGCAGGTCGGCGTGGATGTCGTCTTCATGGAAGCCGTTGAAGCTCGCTAGGATTGCGCGCTCGTCGCAGGTGTGCAGCCACTCGGCGCGCAAGCGCAGTTGCTCGTCCGTCCATGTCGGACAGAAGCGGCGCATGCCTTCCGCGTCGACACCAGCGCGCGCGAGGCGGATGGAATCGATGTACCACGGCAGCTGCGCGGGATAAGCGCGGCGGCCGGGGCCGGAGACCGGCGGATCCACCATCACCAGCCGCGTCATGCCTGCGGGGCGCTGGCGCGCGGCACGAACGCCAATGCGCCCGCCCATCGAATGGCCGACGATGGCATAGCGCTGCAGGCCGAGCGCCTGCGCGAACGCGATCACGTCGGCAGCTTGCGCATCGAGGCTGTAGTCCAGCGTGTCGCTCGCTTCCGACAAGCCACGGCCGCGCACATCCAGCACATAGGTATCGAAGCGCTGGCCGAACTGCTCGCCGACGAAGCCCCACGTGATGGCCGGGCTCGTGATGCCCGGCACGATGATCACGGCGTCGCGCGACGCGCGTTCGCCATCGTTGCCGCCGTAGCGCAGGTAGTGCTGGCGGATGCCGTTGGCCTGGACGTTGCCGCCGTAGAGGAAGGTGCTCATGGCGCGGCCCTCAGTAGGCGCCGGACAGCAGCGCGCCCGCGCCCGGCACGACCGGCTCCAGGTCCAGCGCGCGCAGCATCGCATAGGTGGTGGCGATAGCCGCCGTGATCACCGGCTTGCCGGTCATCGCCTCGACCTTCGCTACCGCCGGCAGCGACGGCATCTGCACGCAGGCGGACAGCACGATGGCATCGACGTCGGCAATGTTCATCTGCGCGACGATGGCCGGAAGCTTCGCCGGATCGTGGCGGCCCACTTCGAGGTTGTCGGGAATCTCCAGCGCGCGGTAGTCGACGACTTCGTAGCCTTCGTTGCGGATGTAATCCACCACCAATTCCGTCAGCGGCTTCATGTACGGGGCAACCACGGCGATGCGCTTCGCGCCGATCACCTTGAGTGCATCGACCAGCGCGCCGGCACTCGTGATTACCGGCGCATCGCCACCGTTCTCAACGGTGTGGGCTTTCAGGCGCTGTTCCGACTTGCGGTGATAACCATGGCCCATCGCCATGATCGCGACCAGGCAGGCGTAGCCGAGCACATCCACGCGCGCGTCGGATAGCTCGACGGCGCAGCGGTCAGACTCGGCATCCATCGCCGCCAGTTCTTCCTTGACCACCTTCTTCATGCGCATGCGGCTCGAATGGAAGGTGAAACGTTCGGGGCGGATCTGCTGCCGTGCGCTCAGCATGGCGGGGATCTCGGTTTCCATCGTGGTGTTGGAGCTCGGCACGATCTGGCCGAT